>JANXXE010000063.1 GCA_025350815.1 Myxococcales bacterium
AGCACGCGCATCAAGCGCATGAACCTGGCGTCCCAGGTCGCCGAACTCGAAAACGCCATCGCTACGCCCGGCGGCGAGGCGGCGCTGGTCTTGGCGCCCAACAACGAGCACATCAAGGTGCTGCTTGCGTCGGGCAAGAAGAACCTTGATGTGCTCGTTGTTGGGCGCCAAGACCAGCGCCGCCTCGCCGCCGGGCGTGGCGGTGGCGTTTTCGAGTTCGGCGACCTGGGACGCCAGGTTCATGCGCTTGATGCGCGTGCTGCTCAGAGTGCTACCCAGGGCACCCAGGTCGGTCGCAAGGAGACTCGGCCCCTCCGCGGGTGACACGGACAGCACGTCGTTGTCTCGCTTGAACTGGTTGAGGGCGACCTCTCCGTCGCGCAGCTTGCCCTGAAGCTCTTGCGTCTGTATCTCCAGCCACGACAGCGCCGTGCGCGATGCCTCGGTCTTTTGGTTCAGGTTTCTCTCGATGTACACGTCGGACAGGGTGTTGGCCAGCAGCGCCGCCTGATCCGGGTCCGGGTGCGTGGCGACGATGGTGACAAGCTGGGTGCCCGCCACGGGCTGGATCACGATCCGACTTTTCGCCAGCTCAATGGCATCGGGGGTGGGTGCGCCCGCTGTGTCGGCCGGGGCGCTCGTCCGGTGCAGCCGGGTGACAGCCTCGGAGATAAGCGAATGGCTGGCCAGGATTTTGTACTGGGTGTTGTAGTACGGCATGTTGTCGCCGCCGCTGCCCATCTCCTCGACCTCGTTCACATTGGTCAGGACCTTGGGCGCGTTCGGCTCGATCACCAAGGTGGCGCGGGCCTGGTAGTTTGGGGCGAGGCCCTGCGCGTACAGGGCGGCCGCCACGGCTGATGCGACGGTCATGACAAGAACCAGCCACTTGTAGTGCAGGAGGATGCCGATCATCTCGCGCAAGCGAAACGACGGATCCTGGTCGGGAGACGCCGTTTCGGCGCCCGGAGAGACCATCTCCGTCGATTCATTCATGAGTGCGCCTGGCACCCTGATGCGTGTCGACAACGCAGTGGTCTATGGCGGTGCGATAGTTCGTCATCCTCGTGTCAAAGCCCCAGTGCTTACGAGTCGCACTATCTTCTATCCTGCCGTGAGGTCCCCGACCAATTCCTCACCCGGGGACCGCCGGCTGGAACGAAAAAAGTATCCTTCCTCACATCGTATGTTGTCGATAATGTCCGCGCAAGCGGCAAGGACGCGGGCGGTGGGGGGGCCTGTCCCCGGCAAGGCGTTCATGGGGACTCAAGTCGCGCGGCGGCAGTTCCGTCACGTGGTCGAGGCAGTCGGCACGACGCTGATGACGATGGATTTCGAGGTCGGCGTGTTGCTGTGGTCAGCGACGCTGGCAAGCGGGACGAGGACGTTCGTTTCCGGGAAGTAGCTGGCCGCGCAGCGACGGGGGATTGCGTAGGGCACGACCACGAAACGTTTGGCCACGCGCAGCTCGGCCCCGAAGTGGCTGCGCAGATCCACGACCTGTCCGTCGACAAGACCCAGGTCACGGATGTCGTCGGCGTTCAGGAACACCACGCGCCGCCCGCCCCGGATGCCACGGTAGCGATCGTCGAGGCCATAGACAGTGGTGTTGAACTGGTCGTGGCTGCGGATGGTCATCATCAGCAGCTGTCCCGGTTCAAGATCGTGCCGGGGCAAGGGGTGCGTGGTGAAGCGCGCCCGGCCGGTGGCCGTCTCGAATCGGCGCTGGCGGGCGGGGTTCGGCAAGACCAGGCCCGTGCGGCCCCGAACGCGGCTGTTGAAGTTCTCGAAGCCGGGCACGACTGCGGCGATGTCGTCCCGGATAAGGTCGTAGTTGCCCGCCAGGCTTTCCCACGCGACGGAATTTCGCGGACCCAAAACCGCGCGCGCCAGCCCCGCCACGATCGCCGCCTCGCTGCGCAGGTGGTCGGACGCTGGCGGCAAGGCGCCCTGCGATCGGTGCACGATGCCCATCGAATTTTCTACGGTCACGAACTGCGGCCCCGCTGCCTGCTGGTCGTGCTCGCTGCGGCCGAGACAAGGTAAGATCAGCGCCTGACGGCCCGTGACCAGGTGGCCGCGGTTCAGCTTGGTCGAAACCTGGACGGTCAGCCGGCAGCGGCGCAATGCCTGCGCTGTCGCTTCAGTGTCCGGCGTGGCCGACAGGAAGTTGCCACCGAGGGCAAAGAAGACATCCGCGCGTCCGTCGGCCATGGCGGAAATGGCGTTGACCGTGTCCAGTCCATGCCGGCGCGGGGGCGAAAAGCCGAAGTGCGCGCCCAGACGGTCCAGGAACGCGTCGTCCATCCGTTCCCAGATGCCCATCGTGCGATCGCCCTGCACGTTACTGTGGCCGCGCACCGGACAGACGCCGGCGCCAGGACGGCCCAGGTGCCCGCCGAGCAACAGCAGGTTGACAATCTCCTGGATGTTGGCGACGGCGTTCTTGTGTTGCGTGAGGCCCATGGCCCAGCAGGCGATGGTGCGTTTCGAATTCCATGCCACCTCGGCGGCGCGGCGGATGTCGGCGCGTGCAACGCCGCTGTCCGCAACCAGCGTGTCCCAGCCGAGCGCGGCCAGCGCGGCCTTGTAGTCGTCGAAACCGTCGGTGTGCGCATCAATGAATCGCTGGTCGACGACGTCGCCGGACCGTCGGGCTTCCTCTTCCAGGATTTCCTTGCAGATGCCTTGTAAGAGGGCGACGTCGCCGTTGATACGAACGGGCAGATGCAACGTTGCGATGGGCGTCCCGCCACCCGCAAACGCCCACGGCTCTTGCGGATGCTGAAAACGGTTCAGCGCGGCTTCGGGCAACGGGTTGATGCTGACGATGCGGCAGCCGCGGCGGGCGGCCTCTTGCAGCGTCGTCAGCATGCGCGGGTGGTTGGTTCCCGGGTTCTGTCCGATGACAAAGATGGCGTCGGCCAGCTCGAAATCTTCCAGCTGCACCGTGCCCTTGCCGACGCCGATGGTCTCGCGCAGTGCCCAGCCGCTGGATTCGTGGCACATGTTCGAGCAATCCGGCAGGTTGTTGGTGCCGAATTGCCGCACGAACAACTGGTACAGGAAGGCCGCTTCGTTGCTGGTCCGCCCCGACGTATAGAAGACGGCGTGGTCCGGGCCGGGCAGGGCGCCAAGCTCGTGCGACACAAGGGCGAACGCCTTGTCCCAGGTCACCGGGGCGTAATGTTCGGCGCCCGCGCGCAACAGCATCGGTTCGGTGAGCCGACCAAGTTGCCCCAGCGCATGATCCGACAGCGCCGCCAGTTGCGCGACGCTGTGCTGGGCAAAATAGGCGGCATCGAGGCGCAGCGACGTCGCTTCCGCGGCGACGGCTTTGGCGCCGTTTTCACAGAACTCGAATTCCGAGCGGTGCTCGTGTGGCTCGGGCCAGGCGCAGCCGGGACAGTCGAAACCTTCGGGCTGGTTCACGGCCAGCAATGCGCGCGTGCCGGTCAGCCATCCGGTTTGCGCGCGTAGTTGCGCCAGGCTGGCGCGCACAGCAGGAAATCCCCCGGCCACCGACGGCGCCTGCGCGATCCGCACGTTGGCCGTGTCGTCAGGGGGCTGCGCGGCGGGAACGCGGTGATCGTCGGCCATGGCCGGCGCAGTCTAGCGTCAGGGGTGGGGAAGCGCGAGGCGTCCGGCGTCGCTGTAGACGTTGAAGCGCCCGTCGCGCACAAAGCCCAGCAGCGTCATGCCGGCCTCGGCGGCCAGTGCGGCGGACAGGCTGGAGGGCGCGCCCACGGCGGCGAAAATCGGGATCTGCGCCATGATTGCTTTTTGCACCAACTCGAAGCCGGCGCGGCCGCTGACCATAAGGATGCCAGTCGTCGCGGGCAGCGCCCCGGCGATGAACAGCGCGCCTACGACCTTGTCGACGGCGTTGTGGCGGCCCACATCCTCGCGCAGCAGCGTCAGGCGGCCAGTGATGTCGAACAGACCGGCGGCGTGCAGGCCCCCCGTGGATGCGAACGCCGCCTGTTGCTGGCGCAATAGGCCGGGCAGCGCGTGAATGAACGCCGCGCTGACGACGGGCTGTCCTGGCGGCAACGGGCCGGGCGGCGCCACGCGAAGCTCGTCGAGGGAACTTTTGCCGCACAACCCGCAGGCGGATGTCATCGTGAAGGCGCGCACGCCCGGTCGCGCAGACAGGGTCGCGCCCGCCGCCAGGGTCACGACCACGGTGTTGTCGGATGGCGTGTCGATGTTTGCCACCTGCGCATGCGTTCGCAGCAGCCCTTCGCTAAACAGGAAGCCGGCTGCGAGTTCGGCGTCATCGCCGGGCGTGCGCATGGTGACGGACAGGGTTTGTTCGCCGCCGGCATCCGAGCGAACGCGGATTTCAAGCGGCTCCTCGACAGCCAGGTGGTCGGGCGACGTGCGCTCGATGTCCCCACGAATCTCGCGGACGGAAATCGATTGCGTCTTCCTCATGGGAGGCGCCTAGTGCCGGCCGCCGGCTTGCCACGACATCTGGATGTCGGCGCCCAGTTCCTTGACGATCTCCTCCCGGAAGCGCTTCTTCATCTTGTCGGCGATCTGCCCCATGCGCTGCTTGGATACGCCAAAACGTTCGCCGAGGCTGCCAAGCGGCGCCGGCTCAGCGTCGGTGGCCAGGTGCTCGCGCCAGATGGCGCGCTCGCGCTCGTCCGTTAGTGACTTCTCGAAACGCGTCATCAGGGTCCGCACGGCCTCGCCCAGTTCGCTGCGTGCGGCGTTGTCTTCGGGCGACGATTCGTGGCCCGAGATTCGCTCGGCGAACGAGCCGCCCTCTTCGTCGGGTCGCGGGTCGATCGAAACTTCGCGCGACGACAGATGCGCCGAGACCTCGATGACGTCTTTCTCGGCGACGTCCAGCTTGGCCGCCAGCAGCTTCGGTGTCGGGTCGAAACCGGCGGCCAGCAATTTCTGCCGTTCCTTGTCCAGGCGGAAGAACAGCTTGCGTCCGGCGCGCGTATTTCCGACGTGGATCAGACGTGCGTTGGTCATCAAGAAGCGCAGGACGTAGGCACGAATCCAGTACCCCGCGTACGACCCAAAACGCGTGCCGACGTTGGGATCCCAGCGCTTGACCGCCTCCATCAGGCCGACGCTGCCTTCTTGAAACAGGTCCAGCATGCTGAGCCAGGCCTGCCGGTACTGGTAAGCGATGGTCACGACCAGACGCAGGTTGTGCACCACCAGTTTGCGCGCGGCCGCCAGATCGCCCTGTTCGCGCAGCGCCAGAATGAGGGCGCGCTCTTCCTCCTCGGTCAGACGCGGGTAGCGCCGCGCCTCCGACAGAAAGCGCCGCAGGGGATCGCGCGGCAGGGCAACGTCGTGGGTCAGTTCCAGCGCGACTGTGGTGTCGTCAGCCGGTGTCGTGCCGGGTGCGCCATCGGCCATGGTCTCGTCGGGCGCGAGCGGTTCTTCGCCCTCGGGCTCGCCGTCGTCGGCGTCGTCGTCTTGCTTGTCTTCGCGGCTCTTGGTCATCGATCGCCGTCCCGCGTGGTTATATATCGGCATTCGGGGCCCGGCCGCCGTTTGTCGTAGCTGTGGCCCGGTGGCGTTATACGCCGTGGCATACTGGGGCGTATAACCGTGGCAGACGTCGGGGTGCTCCTCGGTGGCTCGGGCGTCCTGGTGAATGTCCCCCGGCCGGGTGTGTCAGGTCGGGAGCGCCGCCGTTTGCGATGAGTCTCAACAGAATTGTCCCCTGCGTCGTCGCCTTGGCCCTGGGCCCGGGCGTGGGCGCGGCCGTTGCCCACAGCCGCACGTCCACCTTCAGCGAGATCGCCGTGGCCGCCCGCTCGGTCACCTGGCGCATACGTATTCGCACCGCCGATCTGGCCGTGCCCGTCGGTCTTTCCGAGGGCGCCCTGCCATCGGTCAGCGTCATTGCCGCGCGGGCGGCGGCGGTTGGCCGTTATGTCAGCGGGCGCCTAGGGGTGTATGCGCGGGCCGAGCCCTGCCAGTCGTTTTTCGACGAACTGACGCCGGCCCCCGAGGCGCCCGAGCCCACGGTGGCGCTGACCCTGCGTTTCGATTGTTCGCAGCGGGTCGAGGCGTTGCGTCTGCGCTACGATCTGTTCTTCGACCTGGATGATTTGCACAGTGGTTTCGTCAAGCTGGTCCTGGACGCCGACCGGGTGACCACGACGATCTTTCGCAGCGGCATGCGCGAGATTTCGGTGCAGCGCCCCGTCTCGCCGTGGGCCAGTGCGCATGACTACCTGGTGCTGGGCCTGGAACACATCTTTACCGGCACCGATCACTTGGCGTTTTTGGCCGCGTTGTTGCTGGCCGTGGGACTTTCGCGGCGCAGTGGTCCTGGCGTCGCGCCACTGGCGGCCAGTTCGGGCGCCGCGGTGGTGGGCACGCTGAAGTTGGTCTCGGCGTTCACAGTCGCGCATTCCCTGACGCTGATCGCATCCGCCCTGCGCCCGGGCCTGCTGCCCACCTTCTGGGTCGAGCCGGCCATCGCGCTGTCGGTGGCCTACGTCGCGGTCGAGAACCTGACGCGCCGACAGCCGCGCCGCCGCTGGGTGCTGGTGTTTGCCTTCGGTCTGGTCCACGGATTCGGGTTCGCGTCGGTGCTGGCCGAGATTGGTCTGCCCGACCAAGGCCTGCTGCTGTCGCTGTTGTCGTTCAATCTGGGCGTCGAGTTGGGGCAACTGGCGGTGGTCGCGGTGACCCTGCCTGTGCTGTTGCTTTTCGCCCGGCGCAATCCCCACGGGTTCGAACAGGCGGCGGTGACCGCGGGGTCGGCGCTGCTGGGCGTGGCGGGTTTGACCTGGTTCGTGATCCGCGTCGTGGCCCTTTTGTAGCGGGCATCGCACGTGGTTAGAGCAGGCGCGTGACCGTTCTGTCGCGTGTAGTACGATTGCCGCGATGATCGGTCCGCTGTCTGCCGGCCCTTTGCGCGCGCTGGTCCTGCTGTTCGCCGTGCTGCTGCTGGGCCAGTGCCGGCGGCGCGGGGATGTCGGCGCCGCGCTGCCGCTTGGCGAGGTGCCGGCCGCCCGCGGCAAGGTCATCAGTCTGCTGTATGTGTCGAACGCGCGCGGCGAATACGAGCCCTGCGGCTGTCCGGTGCATCCGCTGGGTGGTCTGGCCCGCATGGGCACGGTGACGGACGTCGCCCGCAGCGAGGCGGACGCCGTCGTCCAAGTAGACGCGGGCGATCTGGTGACGGCGCCGCCCATCCACGGTTCTGACCTGCGGCCGCCGGATGCGGGTGAACGGGAACGACGCGCCCGCCTGTTGCTGGCGGGGGCCGCGCGGCGCGGGTTGACGGCGTTTGCACCCGGGGAAACGGATCTGGGCATCGGTCCCGGGCGCCTGGTGAACCTGCTGCGCGAATTCAAGGTGCCGACGGTGTCGGCCAATCTGGTCGACGGCACGGGCCGCTTGTTGTTCGACGCCGACCGTCTGGTCGAGGCCGCCGGCATCAAGATCGGGATTTTTGGCGTGCTGGCCTCGCCCGTCGCTGACGGCGAGCCGTGGAAGTCCTGGGACGTGACGCTGACCGATCCCGCGCAGGCGGCGGCCCGCGAGGTCAAGTCTCTGCGCGCACGCGGCGCCCAGATTGTGATCGCGCTTTTGCATATGCCGGGGGGACCTTCAGCCGCGCGCAAGCTGCTGGCCGCCGCGCCCGGGATCGACTGGGCGGTGCTGGGACACGATGGGTCGATCCTTGAAACGCCCGAGGACGCGGGCGAGGCACGCATGGTCGAGGCCTTCCAGATGGGCAAGAATCTGGGCCGCCTGGACTTGCACGTCGTCGGTGGCAGCCTGCGCTTTGTCGATCGTGGCCAGCGCGCGCAGGTTGCCACCATCGTTGCTGACCACGGGCGGCAACTGAGCGATGTGCGTACGCGTGCGGCCGAAAACAGCGCGGCCAGCATGAAGGAATATTTCGATCGCCAGACGAAGGTGCTGGAAGACGCCATACGGCGCGAAACGCAGTTGCTGGAATCCCTGCCCGACAAGGTCACGGGAAGCTGGTTCGAGAATCGAATCTTCCCCCTGGACGCCGCCGTCCCCGATCAGCCGGGGCTGGCGATGCTGGTCAGCCAGTACAACCAGGAAAGTCAGCGCCGTGCCGTCCGTGGCCTGCCCGTCGGCATCGCCTACACCGCCGCGGGCGCCACTGCGTCGCCCGTTGCTGCGGCGCAGTCGCCGCTGACTTACGCCGGGACGCAGGCCTGCGGCACCTGCCACGCCGCCGCGCTGAAGTTCTGGCAAGGCACGAAGCACGCGCACGCGATGGAACCGTTGCGGGCCAAGTCGCGCGACGGTGATCCCGCCTGCGTCGGCTGTCATTCGACGGGCTACCTGCAGGCGGGCGGCACGCCTGACATCAAATTGGCGCAGACCCGTTACGCGAACGTGGGGTGCGAATCCTGCCATGGCCCGGGGCTGGAACACATCACGGCCGTCGACAAGAAGACGTCCACGCGGCGCGCGGTCGGCGCCGTCACGTGCCTGGGCTGTCACACGCCCGATCAGACGAACAACGGTTTCGATTTCACGCTGTTCCGACGCGCCGTCGTCGGCCCCGGCCACGGCGGGTAGGCGATTACCCCGGCAGTGCGGCCAGCAGCGCGTCGTTTTCGGCGCGGGTGCCGATGGTGATGCGCAGCTTGTCGTCAAGGCCGGGCTTGTCGAAGAAGCGAACCAGGATGCCCCGCTGTTTGAGCGCGCGGTAAAGATCGCCGGCCTTGCCGCCGGGGCAGGCCGCCAGCAGAAAATTCGTGTGGCTGGGGATGACCGTCCAGCCCCGCTGCGACAGCTCGTGCGCCAGGCGCTGCCGTTCGGCGCGCACGTGGTCCCAGGTCATGCGCGCATACGTTTGATCGTCCAGCGCGGCCGTCGCGGCGATGATCGAAACTGCGTCGCAGTTGTAACTGTCCTTGACCTTCATCATCTCGGCCACCAGCGCGGGGGCCGCCACCGCATAACCGAAACGCATTCCGGCCAGCGAGTACGCCTTGCTCAGCGTTCGGCTAATGATGACGTTCGGACAGGTGCGCAGCAGGCCCAGGCAGTTGGTGTCCGCGAAATCCGCGTACGCCTCGTCCACCAGCACCACGCCGGCAAAGCCCTCGGCCAGCGCCCGCACGTCGGCGGGGGCGACCAGCGTGCCCGACGGGGCGTTGGGGTTGGCGAAGAAAACCGCGCGCGCGCCGGTGCCAATCAGGCCGGCGGTGGGCAACGTCCAGTCGGCGTCCCAGGGGACGGTGTTGACCGTGATATCGGCAATCTCGGCCAGCACCGGGTACAGCGAATAGGTCGGATCGGGAAAGGCCAGCGTGTCGCCCGCTGCAAGGAACGTTCGCAGCGCAATCGCCAGAATGTCGTCGCTGCCATTGCCGGCCAAAATCATCTCGGGCGTGACGCCCAGCAAGCGGGCCGCGCGTTCGCGAAACTCGTCGGCGGTGGGATTCGGATAGCGCCGCAGGCGATTGGGGTCGAGGCTGCGAATCGCCTCGATGACCCGGGGGCTGGGCGGGAAGGGATTTTCGTTCGTGTTGAGCTTGATGACCGTCTGGCCGGGCAGGGGCTGCTCGCCAGGGGTGTAGCCTGACATCTTTTCGACGGCAGGACGGGCGCGGGGCGTGCTGTTCATGACAAAACCTCGACGACGCGGGACCCGAAAGCCCGCGTCGTCGTCGAGGGAATATCCGCGCTAGGTGCCGGGCTTGCCCAGGGTCTTGGCCCCGGGCTTCCAGTCGACGGGGCAGCGCTCGCCGGTCTGCGCGGCCTGCAGCAGGCGCAGGGTTTCGCCGACCGACCGTCCCAGAAGGTCCGAGTTGTACGACGCCTGCACGATGGTGCCTTTGTCGTCGATGATGAAGGTCGCGCGCTGGGCCACGCCGTCCGGCTCAAGGCAGTCGTAGTCACGAGCGATGGTCTTGTTGAAGTCGGCAAGCAGCGCGTGATTGAGGCGCCCGAGGCCACCCTTGATCCACGCCTTGTGCGAATGTTTTGAATCGGTCGAGCAGCCCAACACAACCGCGTTCAGTTCCTTGAACTCGGCGTCGCGCTTCGAGAACTCGGTGATCTCGGTGGGGCAGATGAACGTGAAGTCGGCCGGGTAGAAAAATAGGACAACCCATTTCCCCTTGTAGTCGCCCAGGGAGATCTCCTTGACCTCGCCGTCGCCGACCACGGCCTGCGTCTTGAAATCCGGTGCTTTTTTGCCAACGATGCTCATGAATCCTCCGTACGAAGAAAATGGAATGCGATCCGCTTGCGAGGCGGAAAGACTAGCACGACTTGGCCGGGGCGCTGCCCGGTGACGGCTACTTCTGCGCCGGCCGAACGACCAGGATGTTGGGCGATGACGCCTTGCCGGTGGTCGCCGCCACCGACTGATGCGCGTCGCGCGCCTCGGTGTAGTACTGCAACGTTTTGCCGCTGATCTTGCGGCCGGGGATCACGGCGGTGGACCAGCCCTTCTTCGACGGGTCCATCACGATCGCGCTGAACACCGAGACGCCGCTTGGCCGGTAGTAAAAGGCGATTTCCTTGGCCTTGATGCCCGGCTGGGTCACGCAGTGCACGTACAGATCTGTGCCGGCCTGGGCCTCGTCAGGCAGGGCGCAAAACAGCGGCTCGGGTATCCGGGCGGGGACGTCGGGACCGGCCGCCAGCTTCTCGCGGTCCACCTTCTCTTTGTCCAGGGTGGCCTTGCGCTCTTTGTCGCGCGCTTGCAGATCCGTCATGTTGCGCTCGAACTTCTCCCTGGCCTCGCGTTCGGTCTTCTCGCGGGCCAGGGCGTCGGCCACCTGCCGGTCCTTCGCCGACCGTTCCCTGTCGATCTGTTGCAGGCGATCTTTTGCGTCCGCCACAAATCGCTGCATCTCTTGCGCCTGCGTTTCCAGTCTCTCCCTGGTTTCACTCTGCCGGGTCAGACGCCGGTTCGCGTCGGCCAGCAGGCGTTGATTCTCGGTGTTCTCTTGTTGCGTCTGCCGCAGTTGCTGCTTGATCTGGTTTAGTTCCGCCTGCAGGTTGCCGATTTCCACCCGCGCCTGGTCGGCCTGCTTCCTGGCCGCCGCGCTCACCTTCGTGACGGGCTTCTCGGATTCCTGTGGCTCGGGCGCTGCCGACGGCGCTTGTGCTTCTTGCGGCGCCGTCTCGGCGGCCGGGGCGCGCGCCGCCTCGAATGCGGCGGTGACATTGGGGCTGACCATCGGCCCGGTGACCGCGATGTCGGGGTTGATCTTCAAGGCCCTGGCAAAAAAACCGACCGCCTTGCCGCGGTTGTTGTAGCCGGCGGCCCACAGCACGCCCAGGTTCAGGTAGGTCCGCGCCATCATCTTGTGCGTGCCGAGAACGTCCTTGCCCGCCTGTGCTGCCTGTTCGAGGTCTTTTCTCATTTTGGCGAAGTTCAGCTCGCCAAAGGCCGCGACGGCCGTCCTGTTCAGCGCCGTTACCTTCTGCAGGACCGCGTCCTGGTTTGCCGCCCGTGCCCCGTGCGCGGTCAGCAGGCAGAACGACAACACCCCGATTGCCCAAACAGATCGAGTGGCCATGGGTGCAACGCTAAGCCGGGGACGGTGCTGCGTGCAACTGACTGCCGCCGCCGGGGCATGAAAGGCGCTTCCGTGCTGCGAGTTCCGTCACGCCGGCTGCGTTGAGATCTGGCTGCGCGCAGCGACGATTGACGGGTTCGGCTCAGCGCGTGTCGGAGGGCGGCGGCGTGATTTGCAGCGTCGTCGTCGCCAGCGCGGCCAGGCGCGCTTCCAGCTCGTCGACGCGGGCCTGCAACTTGTTGTGGGCCAGACGCATGGCGCCCAGCGCGCGAATCAGCGCGTCCACGTCGGGCCCGGAAACGGTCGTCGGCGGTTCAGGACGCGGTGGCGCGGGCGGGGGCAGCGAAACGGTCACGTTTTCCGTCGACCAAATAGGCGCCCAGCTTTCGCCCACCACCTCGAAGACCGGCGCTGCGGTCTGGTTCGGCAGGCTGGTGTCGCGCATCAGTTGCGTGGCGCTGCGGCCAAGTGCAATCGATGCCGGGTTGCGCGACAGGTACTGCACGATCACGGTTTCGCCCTGAAGGCGTTCCATCTTGGGGCGCAGCACGCCCTGGCCCAGCGACACGAAACGTTCGACGTCCAGCGTCCATACGCCGTCGTGGCGGTGCAGCCGGGTGGGTTTGGCTTCGTGAAGGCGGTCGATGGCCATGCGGTATGCCCTTGGTCTACCTTTCGGCACGCCGTCCGGGGATCTTAAGGGGCCGCATGCCGGATGATGCGGTATATACGCCCCACGTTCATGAAAGCGGACAGATCTGAAATTGATGCCGCCGTTGCGCAGCTGGCCGGCGCGGATCCCGCGGCTGTGTTGACGTGGGCGCTGCACCGATTCGGGCGGCAACTGGCTGTCGCGTCCAGCTTCTCGTTGGAGGATTGCGTGGTCATTCACATGGCGCACGCGATTGCGCCTGACATCCGGGTGTTCGCGCTCGATACCGGTCGCCTGCCGGAGGAGACGTATCAGACGGCCGATCGCGTGCGCGACAAATACGGCATCGCGATTGAATGGCAGTTCCCCGAAAGGCAGCCGGTCGAGACGTTGATCCGGACCAAGGGGCTGTTCAGCTTCATGGAGTCGCTGGAGAATCGGCACGAATGCTGCGGCCTGCGCAAGGTGGCGCCGCTTGGGCGCGTCCTCGGGGCCCTGGAAGCCTGGGTGACCGGGCTGCGGCGCGACCAGGCGGTCACGCGCACCGACACCCCTGCGGTCGAACTGGACGACGGACACGGCGGTATCGCCAAGGTGAATCCGATCATCGCGTGGTCAGAAACTGAATTGAGGGCCTACGCGGATTCGCACAAGGTTCCCGTTCACCCGCTGCACAACAGGGGCTACCCGTCGATCGGATGCAGCCCCTGCACGCGCGCCACCAAGCCCGGCGAGCATCCGCGCGCCGGGCGTTGGTGGTGGGAAAATCCCGAATCCAAGGAATGCGGGCTGCACCCGGCGGGTGCTACGGGCGGGCCTCCATCACAAGGTTGAAGGCCGTGGCGGTGGCGCGCCGGAAGCGCGTGAAGCCGCCTTCAAGCGCGACGCTGCGCAGGCGACCCTCGCCCGCCTGTGCGCCCAACGCGACACCCTCGGCGGCCATCGAGTTCGGCACGCACAGCATGGTTGACGCCGCGTAGTACACGCGGCCGATCGGGTTCAGGTTGTCCTCGATCTTGTCGCCCGCGTACGGCTCGACCATCATCCACGTCCCGTCGGCCGCCAACGTCTTGCGCACGTAGCGCGCCGCCGCGATGGGATCGCCCATGTCGTGCAGGCAATCGAAATGGGCCACAAGATCATACCCGGTCCCCGGGTAGTCCGTCGCTTTGGCCACCTCGAAAGTGATGCGATCGGCGACGCCCGCTTCGTCCGCCCGCTTACGCGCAAGTTCTATCGACGCCGGATGCACGTCGAAGCCGAAGAAACGCGACGCCGGGAAGGCCTTGGCCAGCAAGATGGTCGACGCGCCCAGGCCGCAGCCGACGTCGGCGACCTTTGCGCCGCGTTTTAGTTTCGCCTCGACACCGTCCAGCGCCGGGATCCATTGGGCGGTCAGGTTGCCGATGTAGCCCGGACGAAAGAAGCGCTCGGTGCCCTCGAACAGGCAGTGCGCGTGTTCGCCCCACGGCATGCCCTTGCCGGTGCGGAAGTTGTCCACCATGCGCTCTTCCGCGCGCGTCGCGGCCTCGACCACCTGGAAGAAGCCGGGCACAAATGCCGGACTGTCGTCGACCGCCAGCGCGAACGCCTGCTCGGCCGGCAGCGTGAAGCGTCCGGTCGCCGCGTCGTACGTGACGTAGCCGCCGGCCGCCTGGGCGCACAGCCATTCACGCACATAACGTTCGTGCGTGCCGGTCTTGCGGGCAAGCTCGGCCGGTGTCAGCGCGCCTGCGCCCGCCATGCCCTTGTACAGCCCCAGTTTGTCGCCGATGACAACGAGGACGGCGCTCATCGCCGCCCCCATGTCACCGACCACCCGTCCGAGGAACTGATTCAATTTGGTCTCGTCGATTTGCATGTTCATGGTCCTTTCCTGCGGACGGGCGATTGCCTACTTCTTCCCCAGGGCGGTCAGGACTTCCTCGGCCGATTTGTACGTGCCCTCGGCCAGGTGGTCGGCGAACCATTTCTTCTCGGCGTCAGAGAAGTCCATCAGGTCCTTGCACGATGCCAGCAGGGCGGCGCGCGTCGCCGGGTAGGTCTGGTGATTCTTCAGGTGATCGGTCGTCTTGGCCCAGTCGACCTTGACGGCGGCGGGCTTGGCCTGGGCGGTTCCGCCCACGAGGGCCGGGGTGGTCAGGGTCAGGGCGAGGGCGACGGTGAGGCTCTTGATGACGTTGCGCATGGTGTTCTCCTGTTTCGCTGCGTTGCGGCCGGTTCGTCCCGGCCGTGGAATGAAGGTCGCCCCGTATCGTTGGAAGGCGCGTTGGCGTCACCGTTGTATTGTGGGAAGGTCATTCGTCGACATGAGGCGGGGGGACGCAAAGCAGCCGGGCCTGCAGATCCGCTTGCTGGGCGAGCTGGCCGTCCTGCGCGACGGTGTTCCGCAGGTTTTGCCGCCGTCGAAGAAGACGCGTGCATTGCTGGCCTATCTGGTCGCCACCGGCCGGCCGCAGCAGCGGGAACACTTGTGTGGCCTTCTGTGGGACGGCCCCGATGATCCGCGGGCCGCCCTACGCTGGGGTTTGACCAAGATGCGCCCGCTACTGGACGAAGCGCGCGTCGAACGTTTGCACGCCGATCGCGAGCATGTGTCCTTCCTTGCGCACGGCGCGGATATCGATCTGCGCGCGGTGGAAAGTCTGGCGGGCGTGCGTCTGGGCGATGCGTCCACAGACGAACTGGTCGCCGCGGCGGCGCGCTTTTCGGGGGCTGTGCTGGAGGGTCTGGATCTGCCTGGTTGCCACCGCTACCACGCCTGGTGCGTCGGCCTGCGCGAGGACATGCACGCCCTTCACGTCGCAATTCGGTCGACGCTGATTGCCCGTCTGCGTACGACGCCCGAGGACGCCTTGCGCCACGCGCGCGTGCTGCTGGGTCTGGATCCGCTGGCCGAGTCTTCGCACATCAGTGTGGTGCGTCTGCTGGGTGAGCTCGGCCGAACGCGCGAGGCGATCGAGCAGTACGATCGCTGTCGCCAGTTGCTGGAACGCGAATTGGGGGCCAAGCCGTCGCGCGATCTGGAGGACGCACGGCGCGCGCTGTCGCGTGCGGCGCCCATCGCTGCGGTGAAGCCGGTGGCCCCGCAGGCGGCACCCGAGGTCGCCGGGGTTTCGGCATTTGTCGCCCGCCGGGTAGAACGTGCGACGCTGGCGGCGACGCTGGACGACGTGGGCGCCGGTCGGGGGGCGCCGGTGGTCCTGGTCGTGGGCGAGGCCGGCGTCGGCAAGTCACGCCTGCTTGAGGAGCTGGTGTCGATGACCCGCGCGGGCGGCGGACAGGTGCTGGCGGGGCGCGCCTTCGAGGCCGAACTGGTGCGCCCTTATGGCGCCTGGGTCGATGCCCTGCGTTCGGGCGCAGGCAGCGCGCCGGCGTCCGCCGACCTTGCGCCCTTGTTGCCGGAGCTGGGCCAGGCTGCGCCCGCGGGCGGCGGCGATCGCAATCGGTTGTTCGAGGCGGTGACAGCTTTTCTACGCCAGCGTGCCGCCAGCGCCGGTCCGTTGCTGCTGCTGCTTGACGACATCCAGTGGCTCGACGAGGCGTCCGCGGCGCTGTTGCACTTTGTCGTCCGTGCCCTGCAAGGCGAGCCGGTGCTGATCGCCTGCGCCGCGCGCGGCGGCGAGCTGGGTGACAATGTCGCCGTGCTGCGCCTGGTGCGGGCGCTGGCGCGCGATCGCCGCCTGCATCAGATCGATCTGGCGCCGCTCGATGCCGCCGCCACCGCGTTGCTGGTCCAGTCGGTCGACCGGGATCTTGATGCCGGCGCCGTCTTCGCCGAATCCGAGGGAAATCCCCTGTTCACCCTCGAGATTGCGCGTGCGCGCCTGGCGGGCGACGGCGATGTCTCGCAGACCCTGGTTGCGCTCATAGCCGACCGCCTGGAACGACTGGACGACAAGGCACGCGCCCTGGTGCCGTGGGCGGCGGCGCTGGGTCGCAGTTTCGACCCGCAGATCCTGGCCCACGTCAGTGGCACGCCGGTGTCCGAGTTGCTGGTCAGCCTCGATGAGCTGGAGCGCCGGGGCGTTGTTCGCGGAACCGGCGGGTCGACCTATGACTTTTCGCACGATCTGATCAGACGCACGGCGTACCAGCGACTGTCCCAGCCGCGGCGGCGCCTGGCGCATTTGCAGGTGGCGCGGGCGCTTGCGACCCTGCCTGATACCGATGGGTCGTTGGCCGGCGACATCGCCCATCACGCGGGCCTCGGCGGTGACAGCGAGCTGGCCGCCCGAAGTTGCTTGCAGGCCGGGCAACGCTGCCTGCGGATGTTTGCGGCGGTCGAGGCGCGCGAGTTGGCGCAGCGGGGCCTCGAACACGCCCGGCCGCTGCCGCGCGAGGCGCGTATCAGACTGTGTCTGGGGTTCGTCGAACTGGAGCTGGATTCGCTGCCGTCGCCCCGCCGCTTTCGCGATCTGGAGCGTGAGCTGACGCGGGCAACGGTCGAGGCCGAGGAGGCCGGCATGCACGCCGAGACGGCCAAGGGTCTTTACCTGCGGTCGGTCATCCAGTATCGCGAAGGGGACACCGCGGGGGCCCACCAAAGCAGCACGCGGGTTCACGAGGTAGCCCAGGATGTGGACGTGGTCACGCGCGCGCGGGCTCTGGGCGAAGCGGCCCGGTGTTTGACCTTGCTCGAACGCGAGATGCCCCGGGCCAAACAGATGCTGGACGAAGCGGAGCTGTTGCTGGGCGACGGCGATGCCTTCGTCGAAATGATCTGGGCGCGGGGCCTTTTGCACCGCTTTGGCGGCGACAGGGCGAAAGGCGTGAGTGAGCTCGAGCGTTCGCGGACCATTGCGCGTCGAACCGGGGCGCACTGGCAAGAAACTGAATGCCTGCGCCATCTGGCGATGATGGATCTCGAAGGCGGCCAGTCCGAGGAGGCGATCGCGCGCTGCCGCGAACTGGCGGATGCCGCCGCCCGGACGGGCGAGGGTCCCGAAGGTGTTTACGCCGCGGCCCTGGGCGCCCTGGCCCGTCTGCGTCGTGGGGATGCGGATGCCGCGCAACAGTTGGAGGCGGCGGTGCAGGCGGTGCGCGGTGCCGACAACAAGGCCTTGCTGGCGTTCCTGCAGAACCTGGCGGCCGAGCGTTGTCTGGATGACGGCCGCACGGACGATGCCGAGCAGCGTGCCGCAGAGGCGTTGAAGGCTGCCACCGCGGTTGATCGCCGCAGCCAAATGGCGATTGCGCGCGCGCTGTTGTCCCGGGTTCACACTGCCCGGGGCGATCGCGAAGCCGCCCGGGCCGAACTTGCCGTCGTCGAACCTGAACTGGCGGTACCGGCGGCGCTGGCGTCCATGGCGCGACAGGCGATCGAGACAGCGCGCGCGGCCCTGTCGGCCCTATTGTCAGCCCCCCTTGCCGTCGCGCCCGATAGCGGGCAGAAAGGCCCCCATGCCGTACCTCATCGTTGAATACGATCACGATCCCCCCATCAGCGACGAGCAACTGGTCGCGCACAGTCAGTCGCTGGAACCGTGTATCACGGCCCGCAACATCAAACGCCTGCGCAGCTGGATTTCCGTCGATCGCAAGAAGGGTTGTTGCGAGTACCACGCGCCGGATGCGGAATCCCTGCGCGAGGCCTACCATTCGGCGAAGGTGAAATTCGCCCGTGTGTGGCCCGCCATGCTGTTCGAGGGCGAGGCGCCGCCCGACATCTGGCCGGGCGCGTCCTAGTAACCAGACTGCCGGGCTACTTGTTCGCCGTCGCCGTTCGGCGGACGTAATAGTGAATGCCGCTGCGCGGGCTCTCCAGACGAACGGCGATTGCGCGATCGCCCGTGCCGGGCCGGTCAGCTTGCCCATGAAAGCGGCCGTGCGCGTCGATGGCCAGGGGTTTGCCGTTGATGGCCGCGGTGGACCCTTCGAGGGCAATCCCAGCGACTTCGATCGAGGCCTCCGCGGGGAACGCGCCTTCCGCCGGCGATTGAAGCTGCGCCGTGGCCGCGGCGTTGTCGAAGCGCACGACCAACGGCGTTTGTGCCGATGTGGTCTTGCCGTCAGGCGTGCTGAACCACCAGCGGTGGCTGCCTTCGGCGATCGCGCCCGAGGGCAGGGTGTGCCGTGGGCCGGGCGTGGCAAAGACGCGTTCCTTGCCATCGGTCTCAAGGTGCAGGACGCAGTCGGTGGTTCCTGCCGCCCGCGGCCAGACGAAGGTCAAGGTGGGCAGGCGGTTCTGGTACAGCACGGTGTACTTGCGCCCGTCGGCGTCGATGGTGTTCCGCGGTGGTGTGCGTGGGATGGCTGCGGTGCCAGCATCCGATTTCAGCATCAAGGTGCCGCCGGCCGTTGCGCCATGCCCGTCGCCGCAGGCCACGCGGTACCGGTGGCGCCCGGGTTTGAGCACGACGACAGCGTTTGTCTTGCCCGTCGAACGCTGGGCCGGCCGCCGGAAGGATCCCGTTGGTCCCGCTGTCTCGACGATGCCCCCGGTCGCCGCGCACACTTGCTCGAAGGTGATGCGCACCGCCACGGGGCCATGTGGCTCGTGGATCACGGCTGTCTCGCCCGCGGGAACGGTCACATCGACGGGCGGCGCGGGATGTTCGATGCTCGCGCGGATCTGGTTGGGCTCCAGGATCACAGTCTGCGCGGCAGGTGGGGCGGCTTCTGCGCGGCGGGCATCCGGGGCCGCTGCCGCGCCGGCGTCCGGACCGGCCAGGCGCTCGGCCGCGCCAACGTCCACCTTGTAGCGTTCGACGCGCGCGCCACCGATCGCGATTTCCAGGCCTTCACCTGCGCCCCACGCTGTCTGGTCGGTCGCATCCAGCAGCGTCGCGCGGCCCACCAGCACGTCATAGCGTGTGGCCTGGGTAGACGCGCGCAGTCGGACGCGCGTTCCCGGTTCAAGTCGCGCGAAGCCCAGCGTGGTCGATAGATAGAAGAAGCCAGCGCCGTCGCGTTCGACCTCGATCTCGGCTTCGCCGAACTCGGCGCTCAGCGCAGCCTCGTTTCCTTTTTGTCCGGCCAGCAGTCGCACAAGAGCGCGCTCACCCAGGCGCAACACGCTGCCGGTCGCGAATTTCACACGCGCGCGCGAGGCGTCGCCCGTTCGCACCGCGTCCCCGAGCGAGAACGCGATACCGACGGGGACCGGCAGATAGGATCCGCCATGTCCCCGTTCAACGCTGCCGACGGCCTCGATTAGGGTCGCCAGCGGCGGCGCGCCCGGCCCGCGCCGACAGCCGAGGCCCGCCACGAGGCCAAGGGCGATGATGGGGTGCAACCAGGATCGCCATGGCCTCACTGTGCTCTCCGCAGATCGGCATTGAGAACGGTGACGCCGTTTTCCTCGACGCGCACGACGCGCGTCTGCGACGCATAGCCCGGCGCTTCGAGGGTCACGTTGTACGGGCCGGGGGGAACTTCAATCTCGAAGGCGCCGTCCTTGCTGCGGATCTCGCGAACCTCCCCCGCCGAGATCACGTCGGGCCGCGCGGGTGACACCCGCACAGTCGCGTCGATGGGTCTGCCGGTGAAGGAACGGACGCTGCCGCGAATCTGACCGGACGGGGCCTTTGGCGCGGGCGCCTCGACAGCGTCCGCCGGCATCGGCGGGGCGACGACGGGCACGGGTGCGGCCGGGCGGGGCGCCTGTCCGCCGAACCAGGTCACGAAACCGAAGGTGATGGCAAACGACGGCGGTACAGGAACCAGCGGTCCGTCGATCGCCGTCGACGGGCGTGCGCTGGGACTTACGGTCACGGAGGCCTCAAGCGCGGCGTGGCGGCGCAGGCCATAGCGCAGGCCACCACCGAGCAGCATCGGCGAACTTCCCGGCGACGGCGCGCCTGCGCCCAGCAGGACGTCCCACGTCCATTCGGCAAATAGCTGCAAATCCCCCCGCCGGTACAACGCCCCCAATCCCAGCAGCGCGGCGTCGAAGGCACTGAGCCCCAGGGCCAGTCGATCAGCCCGGCTCAGCGTTGCCGCGTCGGGTGCGGACTTCGCGCTGCGATCCAGGCGGTACCCGGCGTTCGCGGTCAAAACCCACGGCGACTGGTCAGGCGCGAAGCTGACGAGGCCAAGAATTTCCGGTGTCACGGCGGATGTTGTGATGGACGGTGCGTGCTGCCCGGGCAGCCACAACGAGGCCCGCGCGCCGATGCTGGTGCCCGCGCCGACCGCGTGGTCAGCCCGTGCGAACACGCGCGGATCCCCGGTCCAGCCATCGTCGTCGGGGACGCCCGGGGCACTGTGTCGGTCGTAGCGGCCATCGAGGCGCAGTCCAAGGCCCAGCCACGGCCGAAGGGCGCTTTCGATCGCCAGAGCACCCTTCACCCGGTGGTGGCCATCCCCCATTCCGAGGACCGATTCGGTGTGGCCGTAGCCGCTGCCCAAAGTCAGCGTGAACGGCTCGCTCGGGCGCGGGCCGCTGGGCGTCACCATCGCAACAGCGGAGAGGGATGCCGTCGGCACGCCGGCCAGCGGATCTTTGTCCTGGGCGTCTGCGGTGCCGTCGGTGCCGAGCACGACCAGAAAAAGGAAGCCACCGACGGCCCCGACGCGATCATTCATGGGCGCAAGTTGAAGCCTACACGACCGACGGTCAAGGGGATGCGGAAAGCGACCGGCCCGCGCTGGGGGGCAAAGCGCGTCGACGCGGCGACGCGGGCCACGCATTCACCAAACTTGGTGTTGGCTGCCTCGGAGGGGAAAATCTCGGCGGCCGTCACGTGACCGTCGGTCCCAGTGCGAAAGCGAATCGACAGCTGCATCTTTCGAATGTCGTCGTTGGGGTACTGGGCGAGACAGCGCGAGATCTCGGGCTTGCGCCGCGCGAATGCGGCCGAGAACCCCTGGTCAGTCGTATTCTGAACGCGGGCACCGCGGGTTGTTCGCGGGGTCCCTCCCTTGTGGGGCCGGGGCGTGTTGGCGGCAGACGGAATGGGCGCGTCCGCCAGCGGCACGATCTCGGGAGCCAGAGGCGGCGCGTGCGGTGTAGTGCCACCCGGGGGCTCCAGGGCCACCTCGCCCGACTGTCGCAGCAGCACGACAGAATTGCTGGCCGCCGCCGTCGGTGCAGACGTCAAATCATCCTTGCCTTCCCGCCCGGCGAGCCACACCGCCACGACTGCCACCACGGCCCCGGCCGCTGCGCCGATGGCCCGCCGGTGCGTTCGGGGTGGCGGCGGAAAAGTCAGCTGTTTGGTTTCACTGTGGTCCATCCCGGGTGCGCGTGCCGCGATGGTGGGAAGGTCCGACAGATCGACTTCCGCAGGCGCGGCCACCGTTATCGGGATCTCGGTCGCCGTGGTGACGGCAGCTCGCGCGGCGGCACCTTCGGCGTCCATGCGCCACGGTTCGATCTTGGGGCCGAAGGTCAGCTCCATCCATTCGCCGAGCAGGGCCGACGAGGTGACCAATCCGGAATCGCCGACGAAGGCTTCGAGGGCCACCTGCAGATCGCGCGCGGTCGCGTAGCGATCCTCGGGTTCGGCGCGAAGGGCCTTCATGACGATGGCTTCCAGTGCGGGTGAATAACCCGGCACGCGCGACGACGGTGGGGGGACGATCGCGTCGGTGACCAGACGGATCGTCTCGACCTCGCTGTCGGACTTGAACAGGCGCGTGTGCGTCGTCAGTTCGTAAAGGACGATGCCCATTGAAAACACGTCGCTGCGCCGATCAAGCGGCAGCGATCGGCACTGCTGTGGCGACATGTACGCAAGCTTGCCCTTGAGCCGGCCGGTGCCGGTCAGCTCGCTGACGCTGGTGGCTTTGGCGATGCCGAAATCGACCAGTTTGACCCCGCCTTCGAAGGTGACGACGACGTTGGACAGGGACACATCCCGGTGCACGATGCCGAGGGGTTTTCCGTCGGGTCCGCGCTTTTCGTGCGCGGCGTGCAGGCCCGCCGCGACGCCGATGCAGATCGTCAGCGCGTGTTCCAGCGGCAGGCGCTGCTTCCACTTCATCAGCTGCCGGAAGATGTAGCGCGTGTCCTCGCCGTGCAGGTACTCCATCGTGAAGAAGTACGTGCCGTCTGCCTGATCGATGTCATAGACGTTGGCGACGTTCGGGTGATCCAGCGTGGCCGCCAGTCGCGCCTCGTTGAGAAACAGGCGGACGAAACTTTCTTCCCGCGCGAGGTGCGGCAGGATGCGCTTCATGACGACGTACTTTTCGAAGCCGCCGAAGCTGGTGGCCTTGGCGAGGTAGATCTCCGCCATCCCCCCGGTCGCCAACTTCCCGACCACCTGGTACTTACCCACCTGCCGACCCGGCGCAAGCGGGTCGGCGAAGGTCAGAGACGCCACAGCGTGAGTTTAACGCCGGACGGCTTCCAGCGCGAACGACCAAAACGCCCGCCCCGACTGTGCGGCGAGGTGCGACCTGTGCGCCCGCGTCCGTCGGTCAGGTTGGGGCAAAGAAGCGCTTTAGCGCCAGCACGCGCTTTTCGATCAGGTGCCATGACACCGTGGCCAGGCCGAAGCTGACGGCCGTCATCGTCGCGAAATAGACCAGCATGTGCAGCGTGTGGCGCCCGTCGTCCGTGGCCGGCACCAGGCGCCCCAGCAGCTGTCCGGTCACCCAAATGTGCAGCGGCAGGTGGAAAATGTAGATGGCGTAGCTGACCTTTCCGAAGGCCCGAAAGGGGGCGAAGGACAGCGCGCGCGCCAGTCGGCCGCCGGGGCCTGATTGAATGGCCACGGTCAGTACCACGAGCGCGAAGAGCAATCCCATCAGGGTCAGTCCCACCGTCTGCGTCAGTACGTTGAGGCGGGGCAGTCCCCGGCTTGCCGCGGCGACAATCGCCAGTGAGGTCAGAACCCCCAGCGTGGCCTGGCCCAGTCGGGGTCCAAGCCACGCCACCGCCCGCGGCTGGCGCAGTGCCAGCGCGCCCAGGGCGCCCAGGGCCAATGCATCCATGCGGCAGAACGTGGCCACGTACACGACGTCGGCGTGTTCACCGGTCACGCGCAGGGCAATGCGCGCCAACAGCGCGGCGCTTGCGATGGCGATGCACAGGAACGCAAGCCCCCGGTCGCCCAGGCGTCGCACCACGGGTGGCCACGCCAGATAGAATTGTTCCTCGACAGCCAACGACCAGCAGTGGCCGAGACCCCCGACGGCTGTGCTCGCGGCGCCCAAGAATGTCCAGTTCGACAGATACAGCCAGTACCAGGCCTGGCGGCGCATCTCGATCGCCGGCGCGATGGCAGCGGCAGGGGCCAGAACGAAAGCGCCGATCAGCAAAAGGTAATAGAGCGGAAAGATGCGCAGCACGCGCCGCATGTAGAAGGTGCGTAGGTAAGTGGCGCGTCGGCGGCTGTCCATGAGGATCCCGGTGATGAGGAAGCCCGACAGGACGAAGAACAGGTGCACCCCGGACCACCCCAGTTCGAACGCGGCGTCGAGTGCCTTGCCCACCAGCGACGTGCTTGTGCCGTCGAGGTGAAACTGGTGGGCCAGCACCAGCAAGATGGCGATGCCCCGCACGCCGTCGAGAGCCGCAATGCGCGCCGGGGCCAGCACGTGATCGTGTTCAGGATCGCTCGACCGCGCAGGCATGGGGTGGGATCAGGGGCGATCGACGACGTGCTTGGTCAAAAGTTCAGACAGCAGTTTTTGGGCCCACAAGGGTGTGAATGTGTGATCGGGCCCGTCGATGATCTCGACGGTGACGGAGTTGCTTTCGGGCAGACGCCGCAAACCCTCGCCTAGATGCGCGTGTAGATAGTCGAGCCCCGGGTCGTCCCGGCACAGTAGCAGGACAGTCTGCACCCCGCAGGCGATGGTGGCGCGCATGGCCGTCAGTACCTCGTTCTCGGGTTCCAGACCCAGGGCCTGGCGCAGGGGCGACAGTTTGTCCTGCGCGTGAAACACGATCCGGCTGCCGACAAGATCGAGGGCACGGGGGATGTCCACGTCGCCGCGGGCAAGCTTCAACCAGCTTTCGGTCCGGAACAAAGAGCGCTTGTAATGTTGCGCGGCCTGAAAGGTTCGGCGTCGGACATCGATGGTGTCTCCTTCCTTCCAGAACAGCGTCTGCGGGTTGATGAGAACCGTGCGCTCCACGGCGGGGTCGGCCATCGCGGTGTGAAACGCCACATATGCGCCAGAGCAAAGTCCGACCAGGGTGACGCGCTTGACGCCAGCGCGGGCTTGTAAGAACGCGATCGCCGCCCGGGCGTCGGGCACAGCCAGCATGGAATAGATTCGTCCACCGGTGGCCCCGCCGCCATCGCTGTCTCCGAGTGAGCCGAGATCGAGACGCAGCGACGTGATCCCCCGGGTGGCCCACTGGCGTGTCAGGGGTACGTGCAGCCGGTTGGGTCCAACACTTCGAATGGCCCCTGCGTTCAGCAAGATCACCGCTCGTTCCGCGTCTGCCGCTGGAGAGGCCGGTTCGGTCAGCATCCCTGACAGGAGACGCCCGCCAGCCTCGATGAAGACGGATTCTTCGCGCACGGTCACGCCTGCCGGGGCATCCGGTACGGGGACTGCGGCTGACGTGACCGTACTTGGCCGACCTGCGGTCCTGACAGCCAGTTCGTGGCTGTCGGCGAGCAGCCAGTCTCGGATGCGGTCGAGCGTTCCATCGGGAATTTCCGACCTGTGGGGATCCTGCATCAGGTCGCGATAGCCGGGGAGGGGTTCGTTTCTCACCTGCGCGCCCAGCGACTCGAGATGTTGCGGCAGGCGCGGCTCGTCTGGCATGTCGTCGCGCCCGATGATCAGCGCCGCCGCTGCGGGGCATTGCTTGATCTCCAGCAGATTCAGGGCACGCAGAGATTCCATCGTGGCGGCGGATAGCAAGAAGCCCGCGGCCTCCTCGTCGTTGTCACCGCGGACCGAAGCGGGCGGAAGGTTCGGCGTCTTCATCTCGCTTTCGGCCGTCAGACGAATCATCTTCATCTCGCGTAGAAAATTTCGTCCGGCAAGACAGGGCGCCCACAGCACCAGGGCGGAGACGTCGCGTCTGCCGGTGGCGGCGATCATCGCCAGCGTCGCGCCCAGACGCAGCCCCACCAGGCTTACCGAGGCGACTTCGGACCGATTCATTAGCTCGTCGGCCGCCGTTCCTATGCTGTCCAACCACGCGCGGACCCGGTCGGGGTCGCGATCGTCGCCCGCTGAGTTGCCGGTGCCATGATAGTCGAAGCGCATGACCGGCAGACCCGCCTCGGCCAGTCGCATCGCCAGTGCCCGCAGGGTCCGATGGGTGCAGATGGCCTCGTAGCCGAACGGTGGACACAGAACCACCCCGGGGCCCCGGGCCGGCGCCCGCTCGGGTGGGTGGTACCAGCCGAACAGGGGTTCTTCGGGCCGACCGAACCAAACGGGCTGCATACTCACGACGGCCGCACCCGGATGCGCGTGGAGGTTTCGCTGTTGAGCGCCCGGAGGGAGCCGCGCACCGGGGGATCAGTTCGGGTGGCGTGCAACCGGATGGTTCGCGTCCCGCCCGGCGCCAGATGGAAATAGTTGTCCGACGGGCGCAGATCGCCGGCGTCGATCGCGATCGCCTGGGCAAAGCGCCGCGAGCGCACAGTCAGGGCGTAGCCACCGTCGACCGATGCCACGGCCTCGGCCTCCATTCCCACGTCGGCCTCACGCTGCGCGGGAAGGCCTGCGGGAAAGTGAAAGGCCTCGCCCAGTGTTTCCCCGGTCGCTGACAACAGCGTTGCGACGGTCAGCTCGTGTGCCGGCGGGCCGAATCGATATGCGCGCGTTATATCGACGAAGCCGTCCAGCAACGCCGCCGCCGTCAGGGTGATGCCCCCCCGGGGCGCCACCTGAACCGGTGTCTCAACGTGCGCGACCGTTGTCTCGCCCCGCCCGTACAGAGCCAGACGCAGTCGTGCGGCGATCGGCGCGGCCGTGTCATTTACGACGTGCACGGACACGCCATTGAGGCCTTCGTCTGAAAAGAAGACTGTCACAGGTGCCAGAATCCGGCGCAGGTAGTGATAGGCCGCCTTCGGCCACCCGGTTGCATCCACCACGCCCCATCCGGCCCCCGGCCACAGGTCGCGCAGGAAGTACACCAGCGCGCCCCGGCACGTCGACCCTGGCCTGCGCCATTCGGCGAAGGCGGCGGCCATGACCTCGCCTGTGACCACACGACCAAGCGCCAGGTATCGCTCATGATCCGTCGCGCGCAGTTCCAGGGGATCGACACCGAACAGCAAGCGCAAGTAGTGATCCCGTATGTCGTCGAAATCCCAGCCAGCGCCCAGATCGCGGGGCACACGCGCTTTCCACGCCGGCTGGTGCACGCGCAGGGCTGTGCCGTCGGGCGACACCAAACTCAATGTGCGCTCGTCCGGAATGTTGGCGAATCCCAGGCACTCGGAGGCAAAGCGGACATTCGAGCGGCGCGCGTCGTCCATTGATCGACGGTAGGCACCGACGCCGTAGTATGAACTGGTCCCGACGTCGACCTGATGGGGGAAGTCGCCGCCGCTGGCGCTCGATGGCCAGTAGGGGACGTCGGGGCACGTCCGCGCGCACAGGGCCGGGAACTCGCTGCGGAATACAGGTCGGTTCCAGTCGGCGCGCGGGGCGCCCCACATGGCGGCCTGTTGCTCGCCCTCGCTGTCGCCGCAAAGCAGGGCCAGCGACGGATGCGCGCGCAAGCGCTCAAGGGTCTGTGTGACTTCCCTGAGGGCGGACGCTGTCCAGTCGCTGTCCCCTTCTGGGTAGTCCATGTTGGCGAACATGAAATCTTGCCACACGAGAATGCCCAACTCGTCGCACAGTTCGTGAAAGTCCGCGCATTCGTAAACCAGTGGCCCGCCCACGCGCAGCATGTTCATCCCGGCATCGCGCACCATCTGCAAGGCCTCGTGGTAGGCCGCACGCGGCGAGGACAGCGTCACCACGTCGAGCGGCGTCCAGCACGCGCCCCGGCAGAAAATGGGCACGCCGTTGACGGCGATACCGAAGGACGGATCATCCGGCGTGGGCCGGTGCAAGTCGACGGTCCTGAATCCGACGCGTCCCGCTGGCAGGTCGATCGGGCCGGTGGCGGCGTCGACGGCGACCGATACACGGTACAAAGGCTGGTCCCCGTGGCTGTGCGGCCACCACAGGGCGACCTGCGGGACGACAACCGTCCCCGTCAACAACACTGTCCCGTCGCTTTGTCGCTGGGTGCGCAGGGGTTGTGTATGGATTCCATCGGGCCCGGCCACAGTGGCGCTTGCGCCGTCGACTGTCCCCGCGGCAGCCGGCTGCAGCGTGGCGGTCAGTTCCAGTGTGCCGTCGGTGCCGCTGACACGCGGGCGCAGGTTGATACCCGCCAGGGACGGGCGGGAACGGTATTCCAGGCGGATGTCGCGCCACGGGCCCACTGGCGCTGCCGGGGGCGACCAGCCGGGCGTGCGACCAAGAAGGGTGGTGCGGAACCAGCGCAACTGCTGGTGCTCGACCATGGGTGCACGCCAGCGTGGGCGTGGGCGTCGGATCGCCAGCAGGGGATCGAGGGCCTTGAAGCGAATGCACAGTTCGTTGCTGGAGCCCCGTCGCAGGGCCGCGGTCACGTCGACCTCGTGGGCGACGAACATGTTCTCCGAATGCAGGACAGCCCGCCCGTTGAGCCACACGTCCGCCACGGTTGCGAGACCGTCCAGGCACAGCACGGCGGGCCCGTCGGTCGTCGCGGCTAGGAAGCGGCAGCGGTACCACCAGTCGCTGCCATCAAAGCGTCGGGGTGGCCCGTCCCACGTCCACTGCCCGGCGGCGCGCAGGGCGTCGGCCACCGTCCCTGGCACGGATGCCGGAATCCACGCCGAATCAGCGACGGCCAGCGCCCCTGGATCGACCGCCTGGCCGGGGTCTGTGGCGCACACCTGCCAGCCGTTTGCGAGGTGCTCGAACAACGGCGCCTCAGCCACCCGCGGTCAGTTGCTCCACGGCGGCGCGGATCGCGGCGATGCTCTCGAAGACGCTGCGTTTGAGCATGCTGTCGGGGAATTCAATGTTGAAGGTCCCCTCGATGGCCAGCATGACATTGACGCTGGCGTGGGAGGTCATCCCCGCCTGGTACAGATCGGCGTCTTCGGGCAGCGTGGCCGCGTCCTTCGACAGGCGGCCGTGTTCCTTCAGGATGTTCCGTATGCGTTCGGTCATGGCGGCGAGTCGACACTTTCCTGTTTTTTGCCCGCGAGCGCCACCACCATCGCGATCGCGTAGTCACCTTCGTGGCTGAGACTGACGGACCAGGAACCGAGGTGCGCGGCGTCCGCGTGCCCGCGGGCGGCCCCGTGCAGGGTCAGGCTGCACGCACCCGAGGCAGAACGGCGGACCTCGACGCCCCTCGGATCAAGACCGCCGTCGGCAACACCCAGTGCCTTGAAGGTCGCTTCCTTGGCCGCCATGCGTGCCGCGAACCGACCGGGGGCGGTGGCCGGGTCGGTGCCGCAGTAGCGGATTTCGTCGTCGGTGAAAAGGCGCCGCGTGAAGGCTTCGCCAAAGCGATCGATGGAATTCGCCACCTGACTTATCTGGACGAGATCCACTCCGATACGCAAGGGCCCGGCTGCCACGTCCGTCAAATCTCTGCGCCCCCGGCGTACCGGGCGAGCAATACATTCATGCCCCGCTCCCACGCAAGCGCCATCTCATCAAAGTGCGGCCCGAAGTCGACCGTTCGCTTGCCCATCACCGTTCGTGCGGCCTTGAGGATCAAGGTCTTCGCCGACGTTGAGATCGCCCCGAAGGCCGCGATCGCGGGATCCAAATCCTCGTCGCCCTCGGACCGCAGCCACTCCAGATACTGCGCCGCCACCTCGAACGCCGCCCCCAACTGCCGCACGGTCGCGAAGGCGTAGGCGTGGTAGGTCGCCAGCCCCTGTTCCTGCAGATGGGGGATGTCCTGCGTGAATTGCTGGCAGAACGCCGCGATTGGGTTGCGCGCGGGCAGCCGTCGCAGATGCCGGGTCAGCAGCCTGCGCGAGTGCGCCGCCAACGCCGGCGTCGGCAATCTTTTCAAACGGTCGATGCGGATGAGTTCGGCAAACAGCGGCATGAAGGTCGGGTCGGGCGCCGCGCCCAGTCGGAACAGGTGGCTGAAGTCGTCGCCCTCAAGTGTGTAGTACCCGGCGTTGTGAAAATAGCCGAGGCGCCGCTGTTCCACATCGACGTCCTGAATGACGATGGTGGTCTTCGTGTGTTGTGTGCGGTAGTCGGTGCCCCGCGTGTCGGGCAAGAAGAACGCATCCGCCTCCGTGCTGACTAACTTGCCTGCCGCCAGGTGGGTGAGCGACTGGTCGAGGATGGGTCGCCAGACGTTGAGCTCTTGTACGTCGATGCCGTACAGATCCCACAGGTCGGCCGCGGGTGGCTTGAAGAAGGTCCACTGGTCGGTTTCAAAATCGACGGCCAGTGTGAACGGCAACATGGCCAGGGGTTCCAGCCCCAGCGCGTGCACGACTTCGATCCAGATGTCGACGTAGCAGTTCTTTTCGATCCAGGCGCGATCGTCGGCGTGCAGCGCGTGGCGCCGATAGGTGGCGGGATCCAGCGACAGGACCGCCGCGCGGCTCACGGCCACAGTTGCTCGCGCACCGTTTTGGGCCACTGCGATGGCACGAAACCGTGCGTCTTGAACAGCGCCATCACCACGCGTTCAAGGCCGAAACCCAAGCAGGCCGTGTGCGCCACCTCGCCCGAGGGCAGCTTGATGCCGAAGATTTTCCCGAAATGGTCCTGGTGGTAGTTGAATGAACAGACGGCGGTCGGCTTTTCGCGCGAGATAACCGGGATCAACACCTCGAACTTCAGTTTCTGGTCCTTCTGCCCCTTTGCCAGCATGCGCCCGCCGCGGCCGAAGAACGGGTCGGTCGCCACGTCCGCCTGCGCGGGAAGCTCCAGCGCGCGCAGCAAGTCCACGCCCCGTTGCAGCCACATGTCGCGCCAGGTGACCACCATGTCCGGCGTACCCACGCGCACAAACTCGCGCACGCGGAATGCCTGCATGCGCGTGGGTTCTGGCGAGGGTTCGTGCCGAAACACCCAGTTCTGCATGTCGACAAGGCGGCCGTCGGCCGGAACCACGCCGGTGAAGCTGGGGTAGACCGGATAACACGCCGCCGGAATCAGGACGACGTCTGTCATCCCCTGTAGATGCGCCCAGGGTTTGTCCTCGTGAAGGCACGACTGCAATTCCAGGTGATGCGCCTCCGTGCCGAAAAAACTGAAGACCGTGCCGGCGAGCTGGGGGAAGGAATCCAAAAACTCGCTGTCCTGCAATACCTTGCGATTGAGGATCGGGGGGAACAGCATCTTTTCGGCGCCGTCGTCGCGGGCCACCCGTGTCACGGCGTCGTCGAAGCGCGCCAGGACATCCTCGAATACGTGGTTGCGGCCGAACGCGCCGGGCACGCCGACCGGGATGATCAGTTTGTGTCGGACCAGCTCGTCGTGAAACTTTGCCGGATCGAAATCGTCGAGACGGGTGTTGGATGACGTCATGGAATCATCTGTTCTTGAAGACCATCAGCATCGATGCGTTCTTGGCGTAGATGCGGTCGTTGCCAATCATCAGGGCGGCCGAGTGGGCGTCGCGCAACTGTCGCCCCAGACTGAAGTCCGAGTCGTTCTTGTATCCCATGATCCCGCAAATCAAGAGCGCCTTGTGTACGATCTCGGCGACCAACTCGGAGCACGAGATCTTCAGGTTGTTCATCTTCAGCGCGAAACCCATCGTCAGCAGGGCCTCGTTGCCCTCGGGTGACTTCAGCAGGGTGTCGCATTCCGCGGTCACGTCGTGCACGTTGGCGCGCATCGATTGCAGCTTCGCCGACAGTTCGGCGAGACGCAACGCAGTTGGTGGCAACTGTCCCGGTTTCTGGCGGGCCTGCGCCGATACGAAGGCGCTGGCGCGTGCGACTGCATCCGCGGCAATGCCCAGCCACACGCCCGACCACAGGATATGTGAGAACGGCACCATCGTCTGGCTGGAAGAATCGGCGAACGAGCCGGGCACGATCTGTTCCTCCGCTCCGGAGGACAGCATCTTGAATCCGGGGCTGCACGTTCCGCGCATGCCCAATGTGTCCCACGACGTCGTCTGCGCGATCGTGTAGTCAGTCTTGCGAAGAAGCACCAGAACCTGATCCCCGCCCGGGGCTTCGGGATCCCGACGAGCGGTTACCAGCAACGCGTCAGCGTGCTGGCCGTAGGAAATCGTCGTGGCGTCTTTGTTCAGGGTGAACCGGCCGCCCGCACGTTCGACCGCGCATACGCTTGTTCGGGTGTCACCGCCCACGCCGACCTCGGACGTGACCGAAGCGATCAGTCCCTGGTCCCGTGCGAGATCTTGCAAGTACTGCCGAAAGAAGGGGGACGTCAGACCGTGGCGCACGAGACACGCGACCTGAATCTGGTGCATGGCGAACACCATCCCGGTCGAAGCACACTGCTGCGACAGGGCCGTGCACATCGCCGCCAGATCCGCGATGCCGCAGCCCAGACCGCCGAGATCCCGCGGCACGAAGGTGGCCAGTAGGCGTTCTTCCCGAAGTGCGTCCAGCGCCTCGCGGGGGAACCGCGCCTTGGCGTCGACATCGGCGGCATGTGGTGCGGCCACGCGGGCGGCTATGCGTTGCACACGGTCCAGCGGATCGTTCACGGGGACACTATACGGCAGGGCCGCTCGGCTCGCCCTAGTTCAGGTGTTCGGCGCGGAAGCGTTCAACGTCTTCGAGGTCGACGTCGATGTCGGTTTCGCAGTCGGTGCACTTGACCAAAGGGGGGCGCGCCCCCACGAACACCGTGGGCATTCCGCAGGTCGGGCAGATCACGCCGTCGTAGACGTTGCCGGCCCGAAGGGATTGCGCCTTCTTGGTGTCGATGAGGAGACGGTGTGTTCGTCTATTCACTTACTGTTTGTCGGCGGGTTGGGGATTTTCCTGAACCGCGGCGGCACGCGCGTCTTTGCGCCTTTCGGACCACTGCACAAAGAGAAACGGCGCCGGATTGCTCCGACGCCGCATTCGTTCATCCTACCCGCCGCCGCCCAGCCACCACCTGACCCGCCGCCTCTAGCGTTCTGTCCTCCCCCGCCTCCCGCTTCAACCATTTTCCCGACGACGCCCGCCCTGACACCCTTTCCTTGCCGTCCTCCCCATCTCTGTCTTCCCCATCTCTGTCTTCCCCATCTCCGTCCTCCCCTTCGTCGCCGGTCGCCGCCCGCCGCCGCCCGTCACCCGCCACTCATTTGCACCACCGCAACCTCCACTTTCAGAACGCTCAACAGTCTACGGACCTGGATCAAGAACGCTCGGATTTTCTGCCCGGTGCCGTCACTTTTGGGCGTGTGAGTAGCAAGGCAGACCACAGTACTCACATCGCCGCATGTGCGGACTTAGAACAAAGTCATCTGTTGCGCGGGCGCCGTGCCGACGCGAAAAAGCGTTGCGCTGGTGCGCCAGCCCCAACTTGCCCGCACTTCAGGAGGAAGCTCACCAAATTTTTCCAGGAAGTTGTTCACCCAGCTTTGCGATCCCTCGCCGTAGCCGGCGCCCGCGATCGGCCCGTGCGTCGCAAGGTATCGCTGCTCGACGCAGGCAAAAAGTTCGTCCCGCCGAACCTTGGCGCACACACTGGCCGCAGCGACGGCCACGTGAATTGATTCGCCGCCGTCGTGCGCTTCCAGTTGCGGATAGACCGCCTTCAGGGGCGCAAACAGCGTCGCGCCGTCGGCCACGATGCGGGCGCACTGTGGGCCACGTCGGATGAGACAAACGGCGCGCTCGCGTTCGAGCACGTTCAATCGCCGCCGCGCGACGTAGTTGTCGATGGTGGCGACGTCGCACACCTCGACGGCGACGAAGGTCGCGGCGCGTTCGATTTCCACGACCAGCGCCACCCGACGGGCGTGGGCCTGGACGCCGCTGCCAAAGGCCTTTGAATCCGTGACGCCGAGGGCGGTCAGGTGCGCGCTGGCCGTGGGGTCCAGGGCAACGGCGGCCAGCACCATGGGACCGAGCGCCGGCCCCCGTCCCGCTTCGTCGATTCCCAGGACGAGATCCCGCTGATGCACACCGGTCGCGTTGTTCATGGCCAGTGGCCCGGCATCATATACAGCCGGGCGCCCGGGGCCCCGGAATCGCCCGGCCCCTTTGAATCGGCACAAAGGCGCGGCAAAGTAGCGGCACCATGCCGACCGCCCGGTTGCTGTCCCACGATGAACCTGCCTTTGCCGCCGAGGTGGACGCCCTGCGTGCGCTGTTGCGTGGTGGCGCGCTGACCGCCGCGTCTGAACGTGGCGACCTGGATGTGCCGAAGATCGTGCGCGACATCCTTGAACAGGTGCGGCGCGGGGGCGATGCCGCCGTGGCGACATTGGTGACGAGGCTTGATCGCGCGCCCGTCACGCCCGCCACATTGCGCGTACCGCCCGCGACGCTACAGGCCGCGCACGCCGCCGCTGATCCGGAATTTCTGGCCATCATGCGGCAAGCGATCACGAACATTCGGGAGTACCAGGAACACATTCGCGTTCGCGCGCCGCAGGCGTTGAAGCGGGGTGGGCGGCAACTGGGCGTGCGTTACACGCCGATCGATCGCGTGGGCGTGTACGTTCCGGGCGGCCGCGCCCTTTACCCATCGACGGTCCTCATGACCGTGGTTCCCGCGCAGGTGGCAGGGGTGCGCGAGATCGTCATGGTCAGCCCGCCCACCGGCGGCGAGATCAACCCGTTGGCGCTGGCGCTGGCGGCCGAACTGGGGATAGACGAGGTGTATCGAATGGGTGGCGCCGTCGCGGTTGCGGCCCTGGCATTTGGGACCGAGACCATCCGCGCCGTGCACAAGATCGTCGGCCCGGGGAACGCCTTTGTCGCCGAGGCGAAGCGGCAGCTATTCGGGCGTGTGGGCATCGATTCGATCGCTGGACCAAGCGAGGTCTTCATCGTCGCCGATGACGTGGCGAATCCCGAATGGGTCGCCGCCGATCTGCTGGCGCAGGCTGAACACGATCCTGGTTCCGCCGTGTTGGCCACGCCGTCTCGGTCGCTGGCGCTTGCCGTGTTGGCGGCGGTGGATCGTCAGCTTGCTGAACTTGATCGGCGCGACGCGATCAGGGCCGCGTTGACGAAGTACAGCGCCGTCATCGTCACACGCACGCTGGACGACGCCTGCGATCTGGCTGACGCCTTCGCCGCTGAACACTTGCAAATCATGACCAGCGCCGACGCGCGCTGTGTGTCGCGCATCCGGCACGCCGGCGCCATCTTCGTGGGACCGCACACCCCTGTGCCCCTGGGCGACTATTTCGCTGGCCCCTCGCACGTTCTGCCCACCGGCGGGACCGCGCAGTTCTTCGGACCGCTTTCGTGCAACGACTTCCTCAAGGCGTCCAGTCTGATCCAGTACGACGCGGCGGCGCTGGGCGAGGACGGGCCGCAGGTTGAGGCCTTCGCGACCCGCGAGGGGCTGACCGCCCATGCCGCCGCCGTCCGTCGTCGGCGTCCGCTGGCCTGATGCGCAAGGTGGCGTGACGTTCCGGGACCGCATCGTCCCTATTTACGCGATGACTCACGAGGCGCCGCCTTCCCGATCTTCCTCACGTTACTGGGTGCCCATGCTGGGCCATTCGTTCCGTGTACTAGATGCGCTGCGACACGTCGACGAGGATCTCAGCCTTCAGGAGGTAACAGCGCGGGTCCGGGTCACCAAGACCTCGGCCTTTCGCATTCTGTTCACCCTTGAGCACCTCGGTTACGTCCAAAAGCACCCCAAAACGGCCCGCTACCGCCTGGCACCCAAGGCGTCCGACGCGGCCGAACAACCCGCGGCATTGCCCAGCAGCCTGGGCGACACCCTCAAGGAAATTGTTAGAAGTTACGGGTCGCGCCTGATCGGACAGCGGCCGGCTCGAACGACAGCAGCTTCCCAACCCTGATTCTCGGGGATAAGATCACTGCGGGAATGCCAACGTACCGCGGCCAGGAAACACGCATGCGAAACAGACTTTTGCTGACCACACTGGCGCTGTCTGGCTGCACCGGTCTTATCGGCATGTCCGAATACCCGCCCGGTGATCGCGGGACTGACATGACCAAGAAGCCGGGCGCCGGTCCGACCACCCCAACGGCCAACGTGCCGCCGGCCGCGGGTGTCGCCAGTTTGCTGGAACCCGGCCTGTTCGGGAAAAGCGGTCTGCGTCGGCTGTCACGGGCCGAGTACCGGACGACGATCGAGGATCTCACGGGTGTCGATGTGACGGCCGACCTGGCCCTGCTGCCGGGCGATGCGGCGTCGACATACTTCGATAACGACTACACCTCACAAGTGGCGTCCGCGGCCCTGGTCGAAGCCCTGAAGGCGATCGCGGACCATGTGGGGGAACGCGTGGCGTCCGACCCGGTGCTGCGCGCGCGCGTGGTTCCTTGCACGCCCATCGGCCCCGGAGACGGTGCCTGTTTCCGGACGTTCATTCGCACGTTCGGCCGTCGGGTCCTGCGGCGCCCGCTGGCCGATGATCTGGTGGAACGCTACGCTACGTTGCAACGTTTCGCCGTGCAGGACGCCAGCTTCGCGTCCGGCGTGCAACTGGTCGTGCGGGCGATGCTGCAGGATCTGGAATTCCTGTATCGGGTCGAGATTGGCACCCCCGTGGCCGACGCACCGGGCCTGTTTCGCCTCGACGGCTGGGAACTGGCGACGCGGCTTTCCTACTTGCTGTGGGGCAGCGCGCCCGACGACGAACTGCTGGGCCGTGTCGACACCAAGAAGCTGGACGCGCCGGCCGACGTGCGTGCGGCGGCCGTGAAGATGTTAGGGGATCCGCGTGCCGTGGCCCGCGTCGCGCGCATGCACGCCCTGTGGCTGGCCTATGATCGATTGCCCCACGATCCCGCGTTAGCGACGGCCATGCGCACCGAAAGCGATGCGCTGATCAAGCGCGTGGTGTTCACGGACAAACGCCCCTGGACGGATCTGTTCAGCGCCACGAACACATTTGTCGACGCGGGGCTGGCCAAGCACTATGGATTGCCGGCACCGGCGGGCAACGCGGCGGCCTGGGTGGACTACGGCAGCAACGGGCGCCGCGGCATCCTGTCCCACGGCAGCGTGCTGTCGAATGGGCTGAAATTCGGCGATACCAGCCCCGTGCAGCGGGGGATCTTCTTGCGCAACCGGTTGTTCTGTCAGGACATCCCGCTGCCCAGCGCATCGACCGTCAAGGTCAACGTCGACCAGCCGCCTCAGGGCGGCGACAAGAACGCGTGCAAGGCCGACCGCTATGCCGAGCACCGCATGGAGGTGGCCTGCGCCGGTTGCCACCGCTTGATGGATCCGCTGGGCATGGGTCTGGAAAACTACGACGGCCTCGGTCGTTTTCGCACCGTCGAGCCGGGCAAACCCGAGTGCAAGATCGACGGCGCGGGCGAGGTCCAGGGAATCACCGGTCCGAACACCTTCAACGGTCCGGGCGAACTGGGCGATCTCGCCATTCGTTCGGGCGCGCTGGGTCCGTGTTTCGTGTCGCAGATGTACCAGTTTGCGCTGGGCCGCCCGGTGCGCGATCAGGACGACGGGCAGGTCCTCAAAGCCCTGGCGGCGCGCTTTTCAGCGGATGGGCGCTTTCGCCTGGACGATCTTCTGCTGGATCTCGTCTCCGCGCCCGCCTTCCGTCACCGCGTGGCCGAATAGGAGCATGAACATGGTACGGACCATCAGCCGACGAGCCATCCTGCGCGGTGCTGGGGGGACAGCCATGGCGCTGCCGTTCTTGGACATCATGACGCCCCGGCGCGTCGCCGCGCAGGTTGCCAAGCCGATGCGGTACTTCGTCGGTTTCTGTGGATCGTCCATCGCCAACAAGGTGGATTTCTACACGCCCAAGAAGACGGGCCGCGATTTCGAGCTGACCGTTGCGCTGCAGGCGTTGGGTGGGCGTACGGTCGATGCCATGAAGTACCCCTGGGACAGCCTGGCCGGCGAGACGTCGGTGGTCTCCAATCTGAAGATTCCCTGGGAGCCCAATATGCCGGGAGGGCGGCCCGCGGTGTTTCATTCCTCCAGCCCCGGGCCACTGCTGTCCGGCGTCCGTTCAACCGACAGCATTCCCGACTGCCGTGGCGTGACCTCCGACGAGGTGGTCGCCGCCGCCGTCGCAGGTAAACAGAAATTGCGCTTTCGGTCGTTGGCGTATCGCGTGCAACCCGAGCGTTACCGAACGAGTTATCCCGGCAACAAAGGGTACATGTCCTTCCGCAATGCTGCGGCCGGCGGCATCGAGCCGAACACGCCCATTGTCAGTCCGCGCCTGGCGTACGATCAGATGTTTTCGGGCTTCAAGCCGGCCGACGAAAAGGACGCAACGGTCCGGCTTTACGCACTGGAGAAGAATCGCAGCGTGCTGGATCTGGTGCGCGACAACAGCGATCGCTTGCTCAGGCGCCTGGGCACCGGCGACCGGCAGCGGCTGCAACGTCATTTTGACGAGATCCGCGATCTGGAGACGCGCCTGGTGCAGATCCCCGAGATGATGCCGGCGATGTCGTGTCAGGTGTTGCCTGATCCCGGCAGCGAGCCCACCGCCGTTACGGGCCTGACGAATACCTACGCCGCCGATCGTCCGGTCGGATACACCGGCGAAGATCAGCGCGCCCGCGTGCTGTCCGATCTTGTGTACATGGCGTTTGCCTGCGACATGACGCGCGTCGCGACCCTGATGTTCACCTTCCCGATGTGCTTCATGAGCGTCGAGCCACTGATTGGCAAGAAGGTCGACCTTCACGATTTGGGTCACGGTGGCGGCAACGACCAGAACATCGGCGAGGCCATCGGCTGGCACATCAAACACGTCGCCTACCTGGCGGACAGACTGCGCCGCACGACCGAGGGCGACGGCAACCTGCTGGACCGCAGCGCCCTGGTGTTCGTGAATGAAGGTGGCGTCGGCTTCGACCCCGAACAGAACGCGACGTCCTCCACGCATTCGACCGACAGCATGACGGCCCTGATCATGGGTGGGCGGGCCGGCGGGTTGAAGCCCGGTCAGCACGTCGCGACCAGCAAGCGCCATCCCGCCGAGGTGTTGATCACCGCGATGAACGCGGTCGGCGTCACCACGGACACGCTGGGCGAGGTCAAGGGTGGCGTGCGCGAATTGATGATGTAGTTTTTTTTCCGGTGACGGTGTGGGTGTTCGCACGTCATTCCCCTGTGGCGCCGGGCGAGCAAGCGGGCGCACGAAAGGACTGAACCCCGATGTGCAAGACGCCGACTGCCGATGCGACTCCAACCCTGATGGTGAGGGGACTTTGCGTGGCCGCGATGGCCCTGGCCTGCGGCTGTTCGGGGTCGATGTCCTCGCCAGCACCGGATCCGGCCGCGACGGACGACGCGACGCCGGCCCCGAAAGCGCGTGACGCGGGCACCGGCGGCACCACGGTTGCGACCATGCCGCCCGACGCAGCGGTTGCCGCGGCCGATCGCCCCGCCCAGACGCCCGTGGCGTCCGATGCCGCCACGACAACACCAACGGGCACGTCCGATGCCTCGTCGTCCGATCTGCCTGTCACGCCCGTGATGGGCTCGACCCTGGCGTTCGTTGGTGGCGACGATGGCAATGTGTTCGTCTTCGCGTTCGACACCACCAACTGCACCCTTACCCAGAAAAGCATGCTGCTGGCGGTGAAGGACGCCTGGTACGGCGCGGTCGATCCCACGGGTCAGCGCCTGTACATCGGCAGCCTGGCGGGAAGCAAGGTTCTGGCCTACACCATCGATCGCACCGCGGCGACGCTGACCTTGATCAACAGCGTGGCCGTCGGGGGACCGGCCCACATATCACTGGATCGCCGGGGCAAGTTCTTGTTCGCGGCCGGGTTCGGCGCGGGCAGGGTCACCGTTCTGCCCATTCGCGCCGACGGGGGCCTGGACCCGGGAATGTCCTGGCCCGTCGGCAGCAGCCCGCATTCGACGGCCATCGATCCCAGCAACAAATACCTGTTCGTTCAGAACATGGGATCGGACGCCATCAGCCAGTTCACCTTCGACCAGCAGGCCGGATCACTGGCGGCGAACACACCGGCGACGCTGATGCTGGCCGCCAAGATCGGTCCGCGCAATGGCGCTTTCCATCCGACGCTGCCGTACTACTACACGGCCAACGAGATCAGCAATACGGTGTCGACCTACAGCCTGGCCGGCAACGGGACCCTGACTGTGATCGAGACGCAAACCGCCGTGCCACCGGGTTTCGCCAGCACCACCTACGTGGCCGAGGTTCATGTGGCCCCATCGGGGAAGTTCGCCTATGTGTCGAACCGCGGGGCCGACACGATCGCCGTGTTCGGGATCGATCAGGCGACCGGCAAGCTAACGCCGCTGGGCCAGGCCGCAACGGGGGGAAACTTCCCGCAGTCGCAGAATTGGGACGCCACCGGGCAGCATTTGCTGAGCGCCAACGTCGGGGGCAAGAGCGTGACCTGCTTTGCTGTCGACCAGGCCACGGGGGCCCTGACCAAGAAGAGCGTGGCGACCCTGAGCGCGAAGGCCCTGTGGGTGGGCGTGCTGCCCCGCTGATCGCGTTGTATCCGCCACGACCATCTTGTCGGCCGGCGGTCTTGTGTGACAATCTGTATGCAGCGTGGGGACATTCGGGGACTGGCTGGTCAAGGTGCTGACAGGGAAGGAGAAGCGCAAGGCGCCGTCTCTGGTGCCGCCGCCATTGCCCCTGGTCCTTGAGGCGCAATCCGGAACCTGGAATTCCGTCACCGGGCCGGACGGTCGGAACTACGTCGATCTCAGCGGCGAGATTTCGGTGGTCAACCCCAACCGCGAGCCGATCGAGATCGTCCAGATCGGAATTCGACGAGCCGGCGTCATCGGGGCGGCGTCCGACGTCGCGACCGAGTTCAAGCCCTGCGAGATTTTACCCGGTGCAAGGGCGAGGTTGCTGTTCACCGTGCAGCTACCGGCGTTTTTGCCGTCGGAGGGCGATTGCCTGCTGGCCGACGTGATGGTGTGGGACGCCCAGCGGCGCCGACAGAAATTTCTCAAGGCCCGGTTCCGCGCCGCCGCTGCGTCTGATCGCGCCGGCGACCAAAGAACCGTCGGGTAGACAGACTCAGGTCGGTCGCTCGCGCATCCGGGGGTGTTGACAGCTGCCGCACAGCGACCTGGGCGATGACCTGAGGCCCGATTGCGGTATCGTGCGTGCCCATGGGGTCGCTTCTTTCTTTGCCTCCCACCGTTACCGAGGTCAGCGGCGACTTGCCAGCGGTCACCGTGTGCAACCGCCACGCGCGCGCCAAGGTCTTCCTTCAGGGCGCACATGTCGCGTCTTTCCGACCCGTCGGGCAGGGCGAACTGCTGTGGATGAGCGTGCGCAGCCTGTTCGCGCCGGGCAAGCCCATCCGCGGCGGGATCCCTGTCTGTTTCCCCTGGTTCGGCATGCACGCGGGGCGGCCCGAGTTGCCGGCGCATGGCATCGCGCGCCTGCTGCCGTGGACCCTGACGGGCGCCGAGGACTTGCCCGACGGCAGCACGCGGCTGGTGCTGGGGTTGCAATCGTCGGTCGAGACGGCGGCGTCCTGGCCGCAATCGTTCGCGCTGACCTACAGCGTGTCCGTCGGCGCCGCGCTGAACGTGGCGCTGGAAGTCCGCAACACGGGTGCGCAGCCCCTGGTATTCGAGGAAGCGCTGCATACGTACCTGGACGTGGCCGACGTTCGCCGCGTGGGCGTCGAGGGACTGGCGGGTGCGCGTTACCTCGACAAGGTGGACGGCGGCATCGAAAAAACGCAGACGGGCACGCTGACGTTCACGGCCGAGACCGACCGTGTGTTTCCGGGCACCACGGGCACCTGCCGCGTCGACGATCCGGTGCTGGGCCGTCGAATCGTCGTCGCCAAGACGGGATCCGCCACCACGGTGATCTGGAACCCCTGGATCGCCAAGGCCGCCCGCATGCCCGACTTCGGCGACGAGGAATGGCCGGGCATGCTGTGCATCGAGGCGGCCAATGCCGCAGCCGACCATCTGACACTGGCGCCTGGCCAGACGCAGGTCATGGCGCAGACGATTTCCGTCGGGTGATGGTAATTCGATTGTTTTCAATGTTTGATCCCCCTCAGTGGTAGTAACAGCGGCGGCCATGAAGAAAACCACGCAGTTTCGCCGCCTCCTCGCGTCGCCCCAGGTGGAATTCCTGATGGAGGCGCACAATGGCCTGTCCGCCAAGATCGTCGAGGAAGCCGGATTCAAGGGCATCTGGGCCAGTGGCCTGGCCATGTCGGCGGGGCTGGGCGTGCGCGACAACAACGAGGCGAGCTGGACGCAGGTGGTGGAAACGGTCGAGTTCATGGCGGATGCCACGACCGTTCCCATCCTGATGGATGCGGACACCGGCTACGGCAACTTCAACAACGTGCGTCGCCTGGTGCGCAAGCTGGAATCGCGCGGCGTCGCGGCGATGTGCATCGAGGACAAGCTATTTCCCAAGACCAACTCGTTCATCCGCGGCGAGCAACAGCCGCTGGCCCGGATGGATGAATTCGCGGGCAAGATTCGCGCTGCCAAGGACACCCAGGTGGATCCCGACTTCACGGTGGTCGCGCGGGTCGAGGCGCTGATCGCCGGTTGGAGCATGGACGAGGCCCTGCGCCGCGCCTATGCCTACCGAGAGGCGGGGGTCGACGCGATCCTGATCCACAGCAAGCAATCGAGCCCCGACCAGATCCTCGAATTCTTACGCAACTGGGACACGGGCTGTCCGGTTGTCATCGTGCCGACCATTTACTTTGCCACACCGTCCAGCGTGTTCGAGCAGGCGGGGGTGAGCCTGGTCATCTGGGCGAACCATCTGATGCGTTCGGCGATCACCGCGATGCAGGCGACGGCCGCGACCATCATGCGCGAGCGGTCCGTGGCCAGCCTCGAACCCAAGATTGCCTCGCTGGCCGAGGTATTTCGCCTGCAGGGCGAGGCCGAGTTGGCCGCCGCCGAGGAAAAGTTCCTGCCCAAGACCGCCCCGATAGTGACTGACAAGGTGCCGGGTGCTGTCTGACCGCGCGCGCGCGCTGACCGGTTCGCAGACGTCGGGGATGCGCAACCGCGCCCGCAAGCTGCGCGCCGAGGGTGTCCACGTCATCAATTTTGCGGCCGGCGAGCTGGATCAGGACACCAGCGATTCGATCAAGGGCGCCGCCCGGCAGGCCATCGACGCGCGCCGCAACCAGTACACCGACACGCTGGGCATTCGTGAGCTGCGTGAGCGCCTGGCCGCGCGGGTCACGCACAAGACCGGCGCGACCTATGCCGCCGAAGAGGTGGGCTTCACCGCAGGTGCGAAACAGGCGCTGTTCAACGCTGTTTTCGTGTCGTTCCAGGGCAACGACGAGGTCATCATTCCGGCGCCCTATTGGGTGACGTTCCCCGAGCAGGTGCGGCTGGCCGGCGCAACGCCGGTGTTTCTGCCCACGGCGCACAACGACTTTCGCATCGACACCGACGAGCTGGCGCGCGCGATCACGCCGCGCACCCGGGGCATCATTCTGAACACGCCGCACAACCCGACGGGCGCGGTTTGTTCGGCGGCGGTGCTGGAGGGGCTGGCCAGGCTGGCCCTGCAGCACGATCTGACCGTCGTCTTCGACGAATGCTACGACGAGCTGGTTTACGAGCCGGCGGTCCACCACAACATCGTGAAGCTGGTGCCCCAGATGAAGGCGCGCACCATCTTGATAGGCTCGTTTTCGAAGACCTATTGCATGGCTGGCTGGCGCGCGGGGTACATCGCGGGGCCCCAGGCGACAGTGAAGGCCGTCGCGAATCTGCAAAGCCACACGGCGTCGAATGCCTGCAACATCGTCCAGTACGCCACGCTGGCCGCCCTTGAGCCAGGCAACGACAAGTTCGTCGCTGGCATTCGCGCGCAACTGCGCGAGCAACGGTCCGTGGCACAGGCCTGTCTGGCCGCCATCCCCGAGCTGTCGTGTGTCGCCCCCGAGGGCGCCTTCTATGTGTTTCCCGATGTGAGCCGCCTGCTGACGATGTCCTTCCGCGGCCAGCGACCAGAAAACGTCGACACCCTGGCGGAGATGCTGCTGGAACACGCGCACATTGCCGTTGTCCCGGGCTCCGCGTTCGGTTCCGACCGCCATGTCCGCATCTCGTACGCGATCCCGGCCGACGAGATCAAGACGGGCTTTGCGCGCCTCGCAGGTTTTGTTAAGTCCTTGGTGTGAGCCTGGATTCCCCAAAATCGCACGGGCCCGCCCCGACCCCGGGTGTGGTCCTGTTCATGGGCATGGTCCGCCGGGGCGAATTCGAGGCCCTGCAGCGCCGGGGCCTGGCGCTGGGCGTTCTGGTCGACACCAACAGCAAGCACCGCCTGGCTGACGTGTCGGGTTTTGCGCTGGTCGAACGATTCGATTTTTCGCGACCGCTGGCCGAACTTATCGAAGCCGTCCGTGGCATTCGGGCGCGCGTTGGCGTCGCGTGCCTGTTCAACGTGATTGAATTCTACGTGGCCCAGACGGCCGACGTTGCCGCCGCCCTGGGCCTGCCCAGTATTTCGCCGGCGGCGGCGCGCCTGTGCCTGGACAAAAGCATCATGCGCCAGCGCTTCCAGGAAAGGATCGCCACCGGGGCGGCCGCGCGGTTCCAGGTCGTCGCCTCCGAGGCCGACTTGCTGGCCGTGGCCGACAGATTCGGATACCCGGTGTTTCTGCAGCCGTCGAACGTCTCGGCCAGCATGTGGTCGACGCGCAACAACGATGCCCAGACGTTGCTGGGCAACTACCGGACGATTTGTAACGACGTGCCTGCCTATTACGAAAGGCTGGGGCAGAAGGGCAAAAGCCTCGACGTTGTCGTGGCCGAGTATCTCGATGGTGGCAACACGTCGATAGACTGCCTGGTCGAACAGTCGGGCCAGGTGCACACGACGCCGGTGGTCGATGTGTTGACCGGCCAGGACGTGGGCATCGACGACTTTCACCATTTTGCCCGGCTGTTGCCGTCGCGATTGCCAGCCGCCGGGCAGCACGAACTGGACCGGCTGGCGGTGGCGGGCGTGCAGGCGCTGGACATCACAGCGTGCGCCTCGCACGTCGAATTCATCGGCAACCGCCTGGGGGAAATTGCCGCGCGGCCCGGCGGCAACCGCCCGCGCATTTTGGAACTGGCGTACGGCATCGACGAGCTGTTCGCGTACCACCAGATACTTCGTGGTCAGCGCCCCGATCTGCGCGGCGATCGCAACCTGGCGGCGGCCGTCGTCACGCCGTTCCCCGCGCGGGCCGGCACCTTGCGGTCAATTCGGCACCTCGACCGGCTGGTCACCCTGCCAGGCTACCTGTACCACGAGCTGCGCGGGCAACCCGGTCAGGCGGTGGGCCTGGCCAAGGGCGGTTACCGCGCGCCGCTTTACGTCGAGCTGTCGTCGCCGGACGCCGAAACGGTCCGGGGCAGCGTGTACGAAATCGCCTCCTGGACGGATCTGTACGAGCTGGACTGAAATGCGGTGGCGCTCGGATTCGGCGGCGACCATCTGGCTTGTGTGCGTCGGCATCGGGTTGCTGTTTGTGGTACGCGGGGCGTTCGTTCCCTATGCCTTCCCGCTGTTCGAGCACCTGGGCGGACTGTCGTACGCGCAAATTGCCCTGTTGCTGAACGGTTATGTGATGGCGCAATCGGTCTGCGCGCCGCTGGCCGGCTGGTACACCGATCGAACATCGGTGCGCGTGGCCCTGGGCACCAGCATTGCCTTCGGTCTGGTCAGCTTTCTCGTTATCTCGACGGCGCCGGGGCTGGCGCTGTCGGCGGTCGCCGTATTTGGTGCGGGCCTGGCCTTCGTGCTGGGCAAGATCGCGCTGAACACCTTGCTGGTGCTGCATTCCAGTGCCGAGAACCTTCGCAGGTCTGTGGCCAAGCGCGCGACGCTGCTGAATCTGGGTTCGTTCTTTGGCAACAGCACGGCGCTGCAGATGACCACTCGGTTCGGTTACGGCGCGCACGCGGTCTTATTGGCGCTGCTGCATCTGCCGCTGGCGATTGGGCTGGCGGCGGCGCCGGTCCCCGCGCCTGAACGCCGCGAGGTCTGGAATATGGCGGGGCTGAAGACCCTGTGCGCCAGTCGCGGTTTTCAGGCCGACAGCCTGCGGCGCTTCGCCATGGTCCTTCCCTATGGTTGCTGGGGCACCATCATTCCCAAGTACGTCATCGATCAGTACGGATCGAACAGTCCGGTGTGGATCGTTTACCTGACCAGCCTGTGCACGACCATCGCGGGCGCGCACGTTCTGTCGGTGCATCTGTCGGCGTACCTGTACCGCCGCGGGTTCAAGTGGCACTGGTGGTCGATGGTCTCGGTGGTGCTGTACTGCACGGGCCTGGCGTTGTTGATGTTCGCGCGCAATCCCGTGATGCTGCCCCTGGCGGTGGTGATCTTCATCTGTGGCGAGGTGGTCATGACCCCGTGTTTCGACGAGACGGCGAAGACGCACGCGGGGACGGCCGGCATGGCGACGTGTCTGGGCCTCCTGCATCTGGTGGACGGATTCGGCCGCATGCTGGGCGCCGCGTTTGCGCTGGCTGTGTACGGCTGGACGAGACACACCGTCTACCAGCCGCTGTTCTGGCCCGTGGTGGTTGCGGCCTTCCTCTGCGTCTCGTCGGCGCTGCACGTCGTTGCGTACGCACGCCATGGTAAGGCGGCGACGTGACGGCGTTTCGGCGGGCGGTCCTGGTCGTCCTGCTGCTATTGCCGGCGTACGCCTGCAAGCGCCGCGCGGACACGCCGGATGCGGCGCCTACCTTCAAGGAACATCCCGCGCAGGTCGTCGAAGGCCATCAAGGCGTCGTGGTGTCGGTGTCGCGCCCCGCGTCCGACGTGGGTCTGGCCATCCTGAAGGCCGGGGGCAACGCCGTCGATGCCGCGACTGCGACCGCCTTCGCGCTGGCTGTCTCCTATCCGCCCGCGGGCAATTTGGGGGGCGGCGGCGTCTTGCTGGTTCACCCCGCGCCGGGACAGGGCCCGCCGGTGGCGTTTGACTACCGCGAAACCGCACCCGCCGCTGCGTGGCCGACGATGTTTCGCAAGGACGAAACACAGTTCAGTCACAAGGCTGTCGCCGTGCCCGGGACAGTTCGTGGATTCGCGTTGGCGCACAGGCGTTTCGGTAGCCTGACCTGGGCGGCGCTGCTGGCCCCGGCGATTGACCTGGCGGCGGGCGGGTTTCCCATCGACGCCAATCTTGTCGAATCGCTGAATACGACGCTAGCCACCTCGCCGGGTATGGCCGAACTTCAGCGCGTGTACGGCAAGCCGGGCGGCGGTCGCTGGAAGCTGGGCGACAGACTGGTGCAACCGGATCTGGCGCGGACGTTGCGCCAGCTTGCCGATCTTGGGCCCGACGCTTTTTACAAAGGACCGATAGCCGCTGCCATCGTCGCTGACATGGTCCGGGGCAAGGGCCTCATCACGGCCGAAGATCTGGCCGGCTACCGGGCCATCGAGCGCAAGCCGTTGACGACGCGCTATCGCGGTCGCTACGACGTCTTCGTTCCGCCACCACCCAGTTCGGGGGGTGTCTGTCTTCTGGAAGAACTGAACATGCTCGATGCCTTCGACTTCAAGGGCTGGGGTCGCTGGTCGCCCGAACTTCTGCACCTTTTGGCCGAGGTCATGCGCCGGGCGAATTACGACCGCGCCCGGTACCTTGGTGATCCGGCCTTCGCCGCGCTACCCGACAAGCTGACGGATCCCGCCTACGGCCGGCAGTTGGCGAAAACCATAGACCGGGCCAAGGCCACGCGCAGCCGCGATCTGGCGACGGACATCGCGATGTCGCCCGAGGGCGAGAACACGACGCATTTTTCGATTATCGACACGCGCGGGATGGCGGCCGCGAACACGTACACGCTGGAACGGCGCTGGGGCTCGCGCATCGTGGTGAAGGACATGGGCTTCCTGCTCAACAACGACATGTTCGCCTTCAACTTGGTTCCGGGCAGCACGACCGCGACGGGGGACATCGGAACCGCGCCCAACACCATCGCGCCGGGCAAGCGCCCGCTGACCTCGCAAACACCGACCATCGTCGCCGAGGGCGGCCGCGTGAAACTGGTAACGGGCAGTCCGGGCAGCCGGGCCATACCGCACACCATCCTGGGCATTGTCGTCAGCGTTTTCGACTTCGGCATGCCCCTGCCCGCGGCGGTCGAGGCGCCGCGTCTGTCGCACCAATGGTTTCCCGATCAGATCACGTTCGAGACGCCCGAACGCTACCCCGACACGGTCAGGGCGCTCAGGGCGTTGGGCCACACGGTCATTCGCTCCGGGCCGTTGCCCCAGGGGGATGCGCACAGCATCTGGGTGGCGGGGCCCGGGCGCTACGTCGGCGTCGCTGACTGGCGCATCAGTGGCGCGGCGGCCGGCTACTGACCGCGGCGATTCTTCTGCGCGATGCCGAAGATGATCAAGGTGAAGGCGACCAGACGTCCGACGTAGTAGTAGTGGTGGGTTTCGTCTGCGGGGCCGGCCAAGGAAAGTGCCAGCCAAGTCAGTGACATCACCCAGAAGGCGGCTGCGAAAATCAGCAACAGCCGGTCCTTCGATGTCCGCCAGAACCGCAGAAACAGCAGGCCCGCCATTGCGCTGGCCATGGTGAGGGCGCCCCAAACGAACTGAAGTGTCATGTCACAGGGCTTCCCAGATGAGGCCGAACACCAGCAGGCATAGCGCGACGAGGGCGATGCAGGCGCGCCACAGTGAGAGGTCGACGGTGGGCGCCATGACCAGGTCAACGAACAGGACGATGTTGTTCAGCGCAAGACCCAGGAAGCACAGGCTGCTCCACAGCAGCAAGCGCGTGCGGTTCTTCCGGTAACTTCTGGTCAACATCGCGGCGCAGATCATGCTTGTGATGGCGCACAAGACATAGACCGCCTCAGCCATTCTTCTTCCTGTTGTCGACGCGGAAGGCGTCCGAGAACGATTGAATGGCCGATTCGCGCGGTCGACCCTTCGGTCTTGTGTCTTCCGGGGCGGTGTCCCGCGCGGGTTGGTACTTGTATTGCCGGATTCGCCCGTCGCTGCCCGATTCGACGACGCTGTGGCGGCGCAGGCTTTCGGCGGTGTGAAAGGCCGCCTGCGGCGCGATCTTCAGGGCCCGGGCGATTTCGCGGATCGTCCAGAAGCGATTCGGTTCACTGCGCAGTAAAAGCAGCAGTTCCAGGTGCTCGGGCGTTTCCAGGCGTTCGCGAAAGAAATCGCGCACGTCGGGGGAACGATCCACGCCGCGCAGCAGCCGCACGAAGTCGAGCAGGCCGGCCAGCCCCGGGATCCCGTGAATCATCCTTCTTCATAGAATCACGAACGGGTGCATCCGTCGATTCCCAACACCGCCTTTGTCTCCACGGCATCCGGGGCTGTTAGACTGCACCCACAGGTAAGTAAATGGACCGCATGAAGCGTGAGGAAATGGTCGCCGAGTTTGGCGAGCCCGGTGTGCAGAACGCCCGGATGGTGGATCTGATCACCGTCGACAAGGGGTCCGATGCGGTCGTGCTGGTGATGATCGAGCGTCGGCCCTGGAACGCCAGCCCCCAGCAATTCGGGCAGATCGAGGAGAAGATCAACCGCTACCTGGGCTACGTATTGGATGGCTTCCTGGCCGGGCAGTACCCGCAGTATGAAGGCAAGCGCGTCCAGCTGCGTCTCGACTGTGCCGAGGCGCCCCACGGCGATGCCGTGAGATTCGTGAACGCGGCCGGGCACGCCGTCCGGGCACAGGGCCTGGATTTCGTTGTCAACGTGACTGCGGCGCAGGCCTAGCCACCGCGTCCCTGTGCGGATATGGTGGCGGGCTCAACAACGAAGGAGAACGACATGACAAAGAAGACAATCGTGGTGCTGGGTGCAACCGGGGCCCAGGGTGGCGGCCTCGTCCGGGCCATCCTGGCGGACCGCAGCGGCGACTTCGCTGTTCGCGCCGTGACCCGCGATCCGAAGTCCGACAAGGCGCAGGAACTGGCGCGACTTGGGGCCGAGGTCGTGGCGGCGGATCTGGACGATGTGGAAAGTCTGGCGCGCGTCTTCAATGGCGCGTACGGGGCCTTTGGCGTGACGTTCTTCTGGGCGCACTTCTCGGTTGAAAAAGAGCAGGCCGAGGCACGCAACATCGCGGTTGCCGCCAAGCGAGCGGGCCTCAAGCACGTCATCTGGTCGACGCTGGAGGACACGCGCAAGTGGATTCCGCTGTCAGACAGCCGGATGCCGACCCTGCAGGGCAAGTACAAGGTTCCGCATTTCGACGGTAAGGGTGAGGCGAACCGGTTCTTCGCGCAGGAGGGCGTTCCGACGACATGCCTGAACACGTCCTTCTTCTGGGAGAACTTCGTGATGTTCGGGATGGGCCCCAAGAAGGGGCCCGACGGCAAGGCCGCGATCACGCTGCCGATGGGCGACAAGAAGCTGCCCGGGATCGCCGTCGCCGACATCGGCAAGTGCGCGCTGGCCATCTTCAAGAAAGGTGACGCCTTCATCGGCAAGACCGTCGGCATTGCCGGCGAACACCTTAGCGGGGGGCAGATGGCCGCCGCGTTTTCGAAGGCGCTGGGTCAGGACGTCGTGTACAACGCCGTTTCGCCCGAGATGTATCGCAGCTTTGGTTTCCCGGGCGCCGATGATCTGGGCAACATGTTTCAATTCAATCGCGACTTCGAGGCCGACTATTGTGGGGGCCGGCCACTGGACGCGACGCGCGCGCTGAATCCGGAACTGCTGTCGTTCGAGGCCTGGCTGGGGGCCAACAAGGGCCGCATCACCGTCGGGTAGGGTTCGCCGGGTCCTAAGGCGCGCGCGCGATCCCGGGCAGCACGGCGGTTCCTTCCAGCCTGACCGCATCGAGCAGCCCGGGGTCGAGGCCGAGGGCCTGTAGCGCGGTCGGGGCCACTTGCCGGGTTTCGACCGGCTGCATGACGACGTTCGGGGTGATTCGACCGCCGGCCACCACCAGCATCACTTTGCGGTCGTCGTTGCTGTTGCCGCCGTGCTCGCCCCCCTTGGCCTTGTCCGCGTAGATGATCCCCAGCTTCACGGTGGCGACGAGATCGGGCACGCGCGAGTCAGTCAGCGGGTCGGCAAATTGCGCCTTGAGCGCGTCGCCCGACAGAACCGCCTCGATTCCCAGGTCGGCTGCCTTGGCCAGCAAGGCCTTGGATACCGCGTCGGTCATTGTCTGGTCGGAAAGCCACAGCAAGGCGACAGCATCGGCGGTTGCGTGGGCCAACAGTTTTGGCTTGATGGCGTTGACAGTGTCCGCCAACAGCGACGGGCTGATGGTCTTGACCAGGGCCGGGTCGATGGGTGCCTGACCGTGAACAGCCGTTACCACCAACGTGGTTGAATCCCACATGCCGCCATCCTTGATGGCGCTGACGATTCGACCGAGGGACGCGTCCGTGCGATCGAAAGCCATCATCAGGTTTGCGGTTGGCGTCGCGGCAGCGTCGGCGTAGGCGCCACCGACGGTCTTTTGGGCAACGCTGACCGCCTGAAAGTCCATGCCGAACAGCGTGGGAACACCCGGGGTCGTCGCGCCTGTGTGATCCTTGCCGGCCAGCAACTTCAGCAGGCCCGCCGCCTTCCGATCGTCGTAGTCGAGGACGCCCGTCATGGTCTTGTTCCCCTTGGCGGCGACCTCGGGGTTCCACAAATCGTCCACGCCCGCGCCCGATGGTCCGTTGAGCACGTCGTAGGTCAGATGTTTGTCGAACCAGGCCGTGCGCAGGCCGGCGTGCTTGACCACCTCGAAGGTTGTGTTGACCCGCAGAAACTGGTGCGGGTAGACCGGCTTGCAGCCGTTTGCCGGATCTCGCGGTAGTGCCGCTACGGAAAATCCACCACCGCCGTCTTCTTGATTTTGATTCACGTCGGAATTTTCGGTGAAATCCACGACCGCGCCTTTGGCCGCGCAGTCCGAGCCCGGCGGGGAAAGTCTGCGGTCGTACGAAAGGTCATAATAGACGCCCGTGGTTTTCGGCGTACCACCGGTGCTGATGGCGATCTGGCCGGGAAAGGAATCGGACGGAAACGGGGTGGAGACATCGGTATAGCGAACGCCATTCTTTGCCAGCATGGCCAGGGTGGAATTTGGCTTGGCCGATATGTAGCGTTCCAGATCGACGCCGTGCATGCCGTCGATGCTCAGCACGATGACGTGCGGGCCGGCGGCGCCGGCAGGGGGCCCGCCAGAAATCTTCCCGTCGGAGTTTGCGCCCACAATGGGGCCGTCGGTAGCACTGCCGTCCGAAGTGGTCGGCGCGGAACTGCCACAGCCAAAAGCCAAAAAGGCGACGGTCAAGAACGCAGCAGAGAAAACGGTTCCACGGATTGTGTTCACTTGATCTCCCCGATTCGAGGCCCAAGCGTAGCATCCACACCTTGGGCGCGCGGCCTTCATTTGCCTGTGGCGTGCGCCGGCTCGACGAAATCCCAGCCGAAGGCCGCTCCGACCTTGCGAACTCGATTCCGGTCAGCGTGGCGGCATAGGCCCAGGGCGAAAACGAGCCAGATGCTTTCGGCGACAGGGCGGGGTGCCACCCCGAGCACGTCGAACAATTTAAGGTAACGGTCCGGGTGCGCGGCTGACTACCACCCCGTGTCGAGGGCGAGTTACTCGGGACGTTGCAGCAGGCGAGTCACGCTGGCGTCGAAGTCGCTGCTCATGAAGCGCATCAGACTGTCGACCTCGACCTGCCCGACTTGCAGATCATCCACCAAACGACGCTTGGTTTCGTCGAGCAGCGTCTGGCGCGCATCAACGAGCCACCGCTGCACCGAACGGGCTGTGACCTTGTACAAAGCCGCGATGGCGTCCGCAGGCACGCCTTCGAGGAAATGCAGCCTCACGACCGTGGCTTCTCGCGAGGGCAGCCCCGCCAGTGTGGCCTCGAAGGCGGCGCGAAACGGGACCCCATAGTGCTGCTTGAAGTGTGACAGCTCCGGGTCAGGTGACGGCTGAATGACGCCGACCTGGTCAAAGGTCTCGCGCCTGGTCCGCCGTTTGTCGGCCTTGCGCATGTTGAGTGCGAGGCGCGTCGCTGCGATCCGCACCCACGCCAACAGAGATCCCCGTCCCGAGTAGCTGGCAATGCGGGGCTCGGCATTTCCGTTCGCCACGAGCAGCCGGTTGCGTAGCCCCTGCTTGACCTCGTCGGCAAAGCCACCCAGCAGTTCGTTCCGTGAAAGACCACGGATGCCTTCGGCGACAAAGTGGCGATCGAATTCCGCCAGGGCGCTTGCCAAACCCAAGGCACAGCCACAGCCGATGTACAGATCGGCGGCCTCGACGTTGCCAAGCGCGATCTCTGGCTCGGTGTCGCGCGGAACCCGCGTAGCGAGGTATTGAACGAAGGTCTCGGCCGGAAGCTGAATCTGCGGCCACCTTTGGCAGCCCGCCTGCCACAAGGCCGCCAGAGCGCCCTCGAAGGCAGCGGCATCCCGGATGGGTGTCCGCCCGGCCGCGTGCTTGACGAAAATGTCGACCAGACTCACTGCTTTTGACTTGCCTGGAAAGCCATTAACATGCAAGTGGCCTGGTCTGCGGCGCGCCAATGGGATGTCTCGACGAGGAAATCACGGCGGCGTTCGCTCGCGGGCAGCTGACAGGAAGCGACCGCGCCGGGGTCGAGTCCCACATCTCGGGCTGTGAGGACTGCCGATTCCTGGTCGCAACCGCCGTCCGCGACGCCGATGGCGCTGGGGCTCCCGACGACGCGGGCGACGAGGGGGAACTTGCCCCGTTTCCGAAGAACGCACCGGCCGAGCCCACGCTCGCGCGGGGCACCTCGATTTCACGTTACGTCGTGGGTGCGCTGATCGGACAGGGCGGTGGCGGCGCTGTCTACGAAGCCCACGATACCGAACTGAGACGCCGGGTGGGTCTAAAACTTCTGCGTCCGCTGGGGGTGACCGGCCTGTCCGCCGCCACCGAACGCGAGCACCTGCTGCGGGAAGCCCGATCGCTGGCACAACTGGCCCATCCCAACGTGGTGGCCGTCCACGACGTCGGGGCCTTCGAGGGTCAGGTCTACGTGGTGATGGAGTTCGTCGAGGGCGAAACCCTGGGCGCCTGGTTGCGCAGGCCCCATACCTGGCAAGAGAGCGTCGCGGCGCTACTGGAAGCCGGTGCGGGGATCGAGGCCGCCCACCGCGCGGGGCTGGTCCACCGAGACTTCAAGCCAGACAACGTCCTGGTTGGCGTTGACGGGCGCATTCGCGTGACCGACTTCGGCCTGGCACGGCCGGCACAGGCACAAGATCGCGGCGAACCTGCCGCATCGACCCTGGGACCGGGGCACCAACACATCGCCCTTCTCACGGGGCTCGCGGGTACGCCGGGTTATATGGCGCCCGAGCAGGCGCTCGGTCAGCCAACCGACCAGCGCTCGGACCAGTTCGCTTTCTGTGTGGTGCTGTACCGGGCGCTTTACAACCGCCATCCCTTCGGCACGCCCGACGGCACGCGGCCCGCCCCGCCTCCGCCTGGCTCACAGGTTCCCGCCGCCGTGTACCAGGCACTGATGACGGGGCTGCGCTTTGTTCCCACCGAACGCCATCCCTCGATGTCGGTGCTTCTGGTCGCCCTGTCGCGGGCCGTGACCACCGACGGCCACCAGGCGACGCGCAAAGGCCGGCGCCGGGCGGTGCGCTGGTCCGTCGCAATGGCGGGCGCGCTGGCCATCCTGTGGCTGTGGGGGCCGTGGCGGCGTGGTGGCGCTGTCCCGGCCTGCGGCGACGGAGTGGTACGACCGCACGTGGAGGAATGCGACGACGGCAATCGACGGGACGGCGACGGGTGTAGCGCGCAATGCCTGGCCTGCAAGACCGGCGACGAAAGCCTTGTGTGGCCGAACAACGGCCACTGCTACGCGCGCCACGACCAACCCGCGACGTGGGACGAGGCCCGTCTGGCGTGCGCACGCGACGGCGGTGATCTGGCCACACTGAACACGGAGCCCGAGCGGACCGAAGCCGCGCGTCTGGTGTCCGGCAATCTCGGGGTGTGGGTGGGGCGACGCCGGACGGGCCTGGCGCTGTTCTGGGTCACGGGGGATCAGTCCGAACCGACGCTTGAAAAGTACTGGGGCGATGCCCATGACGGCCAGGGCGACCGCAAAGGAGGCGACCGCGCCGGCGATTGCGTCTCCCTGTCGGGCGGCGACAACACCCCGTGGGGCGCCCGCCCCTGCGACGAACCACGGCCGTTCCTGTGCGAGATTGTTGCGCCTGTCATCAGGCCCGGCGACAACCATGCCTACCGAATCCTGCACAGGGCCGTCACGTGGCCCCAGGCGGTCGCGCTGTGTCAGACCTTTGGCGCCCAGCTGGCCAAGCCCGATGACGCCGACGAAAACGGCTTCGTGGCCGGACAGCTGGCTCTTTCCTATTGGCTTGGGGCCCGCCTGCGCCCCGGATCGAAGCAATTCGCCTGGCAGGACGGAACGCCCATCACCTTCCACGCCTTCGCGCCCAACGAGCCGGATAACGCGGACGGGCGGTCGGAATGCGTCATGGTGGGCCCGGATCGTCTGTGGCACGACCGGCCCTGCGACGAGACCCATTCAGTGGTCTGCGAAATCGACTGACGAAATCATGGCAGTAGAACGATTTCTACGTCGCCTGGCGTGCCCCTCGTTGTCTAAGGGCTGAGGGGGGCAGATCAAGCCATGTCAGATTCCGCTAACACGATGCGCACCTCGACCGTTTTGGCATTTCTGACTGCCCTGTGCTCCCTGTTTGCTGTGGGTTGCGCCGGCACGGTCGACAAAGGCGGGGGTGAGCCGCAACCGCCCGCATCACCCAGCCCGCCTGGGGTTGCAACTGCGGGCACCGGTGTCGCCGGCGTGCCGACCAACACGATCGCGCCCCCTGCGGGATCGCCCGCCGTGGGATCGCCCGTCGCCACGCCCACGTCCACCGGCGCGGCCGTGCGCGGCATCCTGGATTGTCCGACGGTGCCGTACCCGGGCACCAGCATCACCGACACGACCAGGATGACGATGTCCGAACCCTTCACCAAAGTGTGCTCGACCTGCCACGGTGGCGCCGGCGAGGGCAAGGGCGCCTATCCGCCACTGCCGGGGATGTTGTCGCAGGCGGACTTCGTTGCCCGGGTGCGTGCGGGTACTGCAAACATGCCGGCGTTCTCGCGTGAACTGATCGACGACGCCGCCCTGGCGCGCGACTATCAGGCACTCAAGGCGCGCACGCAGCAGGGCATCGACGGCACCCATCCGTCGCAGCGCTGGTCGGCGGCCGAGATCGCCGCCAAGCGAACGGCGGGCCTGGCGATATGGCGCAAGCCCGACAGCGAGGGGGCGGCGTGCGCCAACTGCCACAGCCCGGACGCCATCGATCTGGCGGTCATCGGCTATGCGGACGCCGAAATCATGCGGCGAGGTCTTGTGCATCTGGCCGCCAGCGACGCGCTGGCGATCATCGATTTCGTGCACGCGCAACGGCGTTTTTTCAACATCGAGCGGCCGTGCTCGCCCGACTGGCGCGTGTTCCAACCGGGCGGCGAGGTGTTGCCTGGAAACACCTTCAAGGAACAGGACGAGGCGCTGTGGGCCGAGTTGGTTCGGCGCGACCTGTTCGTTGCCACCGGCAAGGTGATGACCGTCGAAGACGCCGACAAGGCGTGGAACGAGCTTGCGACGCTCAACATGCGAAAGATGCGCATCGGCATCCCGCTGGCGCGCTGGACCGAGGATCGCTTCAACGGTGACGAGCACAATACGATCAACGACTGGATAACGGCGGTTCCCCGCATGCCGGTCGGGCCAGCGTGGTACGCGCTGGTCGATCAGTATTTGGCCGATCCGACCACCGATCGCATGGTCGGCCTTCTGAGCAGCGTGGACAAGCTGACCCAGGACGGCGGCTTCTCGAAGATCAACGGCGGTAACGGCGACATGTCCGCCGTGATGACGTCGAAGTACCACGGGGTGCAGCTTGGCTCGCACTATTTCAGGCTGGCGTTGCTGGGCAAACCGGGCTGGTTCGAGACCGCCGAAAACCCACCGGCCGTGCCCAGCACGCGGGGCGAGGGCACCAGCAATTCGTTCAGCGGCATCGGCTTCGCCTTCCAGGAAAACCATTGCTACAACCAGACCGCGTGTCCGCCGGCGCAGTTCAACTCGCTGCCGGCCTTCGCCAAGGTCGAGTTCGACGCAGTACAGGCATCGATGCCATCAGGCAGCGGCGGGCTGGGCTTCAACGCCATGATGCAAAAGGCACTGACCCACCCGTGGTGGACCCTGGCAACAATTTTCGATCCGTCGTTCAACGGTGGCCGCGGTTTGGTGATGCACTACTGGCTTGAGAACGCCTTGCCAGGGGGCGGGGTCAACTTCCCACAGCGCACCTACCACCGGCCGTTCATGATGGGCGTGACCATGGTCAAGCGGGCCATCGCCCTCGAAAAGTCCAACGCCGCCCTGGGCGTTCCGGGGGTCCTGTTCGGCAACACGATGATGGGGTTCGAGAACACAATCGGGTCGGGCGTGGGCACGACACCCGAAAACACGCGGCTGACGTCCAATCTGATGCGCATGACCCTGCTGCGCATGAAGCGCGACCTGGCTGCCGGCGCGCCGGTGGCGAATCCGCTCCTTTTCACATCCGCCAACGGCATGGGTGACTGGGCGGGCGGGCTTGATCGCGCCAGCAAGACGGGCAAGTTCGACACCGACTATTTGAACAGCACTTCGGCCCTCGCGCGTGAGGTGCTGGGGCTGATCGGCAAGGCGCCGGTGGCCCTGATGACCAATCCCTAGCAGCGCAGCCCGACCCCGGCTGGTTAACTTGTAGGCGGGACAGGGATAGACAGGGCAGTGCTCGAGAGCCTCTTCAAACCGCGCCTGCTCTCTTAGAAGATCGGCCAAGCCCAGGTGCGCGCGCCGATCACCGGCGTCGCTTTGCAGGGCCTGCCGGTAGTGGCGTTCCGCCTCGGGAAACCGCCTGGGCTTTACCAATGCGTTGGCGAGGTTCCGATGGGCCTCGGCGAATTCTGGGAGAATCCTCCTCGTCCAGCCTTGAGCCCTACCCAGGTAGCGATTGAAGAACAAAATCGATCGCGTCGTCGTCTGGCCGGAACCCGAACTCCACACAGGGACAGTGGGCCACGATTTCGCTTAACAATCGAAGACTGAACTCAAGACCGGCCGCGTCATGAAAGGGCGTGAAACTACACGCAAAAATACGAGCCACGGCCGTGCCGGGTGCGATCGGCATGACCCGGTTTTCCGGCGCGTGCCGGAGCAGAAAGATCTGCGCCAGCGGCACCCGGCCCGGGCTGGCCAGCCGCCCCTCCCCGTGCCAGGGGGTGCCGTACATCCAGATGACTCCCCCCTCGCTGCGCAGGATGACCCGCTCATCGCTGAGGATGGTGACGCCGGGCTGCCCGCGCCAAAGGTTCGCCATGGTGGTCTTGCCGGCACCCGACTGGCCGGCGAAGAGCAGGCCGCGCCCATCTCCGGTGACGATGCCGCTGGCATGGATCTCGATGCCCCGGCCCTGCGACAGAAGATGCACCATCAAGAGCTCATCCAGCGGGTACTCGAGCGGATAAAGCGGCACCCGGGGTAGGAAGACATCTCGTCGCAGACGAACGTGGGCGTGCCGGTAGGAAGGGTCGAAGGTGGCGTCCTGATAGGGGGCCGGCCCCAGCACGGGCGACGTGAGCACGAAGCGATGGCAACCCCGCTCGTTGTAAAGACGCCACAGGCCACCGCCCGAATCGAAGAGTAAATCGGCGGCAGCGCCCGGTGAGGGCGATCCCCAGCCCACGTGGATGTCCAGGTCCGCAGCTTCCGTGGAGGTGGCAAACTTGGCGGCCGTACCGGTGGGAATAAGCCCAATCGCCGGATCCTCGGAGGTGACGGTCACCCGGATGCCGGCTATGTCCAGGCCGAACCCCGATGGGCGGGGCCCAGCGAGGACGGGGTCGCCTGGGATCATGAACCGGCGGTGCTGCAGCTCAGATCAGTGCAATCGGCGCTCGCGGGTCCGGCCACGCCGGACATCTTGCAGCTTCCCAGAACGGCCTCCTGGGGACGCAGCGCCACCTGGGACAGGCGGGGCTTTTCGTAGGGTTTACGCTTTCCATCATCGGGCCCGCCCGGCGGGCTGGTGCTTTGGCTCATCTGATCACGCTGCCTCGTCGGTGTTTGCCGTTGTGCTGCAAGATCCACAGCCGCCGCTGCCGCAATCGGCGGAAGGCGGGCTCTTCGCTGCTACGATCTGGGGTAGAAAAACCATGGGCCGGCGAGCGGCAGGGTGGTGGCTCCCGCTCGCAATCTGCCGAAGGGGCCCGACCTTTTGCAACAGGGACTCGTGGGCCGCCCCGCCCTCACAGTACTCACAGTCGCCGTGCGCGGGCGGCACGAAGCCAAGGGCCTGGGCGCGCAGGTGGGCCACCTCGCAAAAGAAGCTGACCGGGGTCTCCGGATCGCCGTTTTCCAACTCGGCCGTCGCCGCACAGGTCGAGCACAGGGCGCGTATGTGGCACGACGCGCACTTCGATGCCTGCCGAGTGACCTTCTTGCCGCGCACCTTCAGCAGAAACTGTTCCCACCCTTCCCGGAAACTTCCCTTGCGCAGGTCGAACGTGTCCGCGTGGGACAGCACGCAGATACTCATCTTTCCTTGTGGATCGATGGCAAACGCGCTGAGGCCGCCGCCGCAATGATAGACGTCGCCGATGCCCTTTCGCGGGGGCCCGGTGTGGTCGCGCACCAGCCGCGCCCACTCTCCCCGTCTGGGGGCGTCCTCCATGTCCAGGGCGACCAGGTCCTCGGCGCGAAGCCGGGTGCCGAGCGGGCTCGACGAGCAGTCGATGCGCGCGTTGATCATGCCGTCAAATTTGAACTCGACCCCCAGTTCCTCCTCGGCGAAGCGCTTCATGTCCCAGATCTCGTGGCGGTTGACGTTCACCGCGACGGTCTTGAGCTTCAGCGGCAATCCCCGCTCCATGAGCAGGGCGATGCCGCGCATGCATCGGTCGTAGGAACCCGGGACCTGGGTCAGCCGTTCGTAGGTTTCGCGCGTGCGGCCGTAAAGGGTGATCTCGATGGCGAAGGGGCGGAACCTGACCAGGTGATCGGCGATCTCCGGTGTGATCATCGTCCCGTTCGTGAACAGGGTCACCAGCAGGCCTCGTTTTTTGGCGTGGGTGTAGATCTCGAGGAAGTCCTTGCGGGCGAGGATCTCGCCTCCAGTGAGCAGCAGCCAGAGGCATCCGGCCTCGACCATCTCGTCGATAATGCGGCGGTGCTCGTCGGTGGTCAGCTCGCCCAGGCGCGCCTCACTGTCGCCGATGGGGAGATTGTTGTAGCAGTGCGAGCAGGCGAGGGGACAGCGGTTGGACAGCTCGATGGTGCCATTGAGGGGAATGCGGGTCTGCTGGCCGCGGGCGTGCACCGCAAGGCTGAGCTGCCCGTAGCTGCGTTCCTCGAATGCGCTCATGGTACCGACCCCGCCGCGACCACCAACCCCTTGCTTTTCAGAATGCCCAAGAACTCGCTGACGTCTTGGCGGGCTTCGGCCTCGTCAACATCGTATTCACGGGCGATAACCGCGGCGACAGCCTCGGTGGCCGTTCGCCCATCGAGCAACTGCCAGATGGCCCCGCCCACTTCGTTCAAGGTGAAGATGGCTTCGAGGTTTCCGACACCGTTGCTGACCGGGACGATGATCGTCTCTCCAGCAACGTTTCGGGTGACCACGTTGCCAGATTTCGCCAGCAAGGCGCCCCCAACGTGTCTTTCGCAGTCCAGGTCCAAACCACCCATCTTATCATCCCAGGCGCATGCCAGCCAGGCGCATGCCAGGGAGGGCCTGCCCCCCCGACGCGCAACCAGCCCTGGCCATCGGACGAATTCCGGCGCGCGCTTCCATGGAGGCCGAGGGGATTGTCGACAAGATCCGCAGCGCCGGCGACGATCGCCTCGACAAGACGGGCCTGCTGGCAGCGTTGAACACCGGACCGCTGCTGATCGCCCTGGCCACAGTTCCGCGGCGTCGGCGTTAGAGCCCTGCCGCCGACACTGGCTCGGCGACATTCTCCAGCAGATCAGGGCCGAAGCACGTCTACTTGTCCCCTAGACCGAACATCGGTCGGCGCACCTGCCGGTAGGTGAAATGCGCCGGGTTCACATCAGTGGCCCCCGGTGTATTCACCTCGACAATTCGTGCAGCAACGGGCTCATAGGCCGCCCGCGGCGCCGTGGTGCCCTTGGCCACCAGGATGCGCTGCCGCGCAGGGTAGACGCCGTTGCTGATGATCTCATGGAGGCTAAGCGGCATGCTCGGCGTCCTTGTGAGAAGCAGGATGTTCGGCAAATCCGCCGTCGAACCCGCAGCCTCGATCACCGCTGTCAGACCCATTTGGAAATAGCGACGGCCCGCGTGCCGGACCTCGGTTTCTATGAAGTTTCCGTCGGTCAACGCCTTGACACGGCCGCGAACGCGCACCGGCACGCCGTGCATCTTGTCCGTTCTTGCCCCGACCAGCATGTCGAAGGCGCCACCCACACCGGCCTTGAACGCGGCCTCGTTGGCCTGCGCGTCCGATATCGTCATCACCCAGCCCGTCGCATTCTGCCGGATCAGCTGATCGAGAATCGCCGTGCCGTCGCCCGCCGATCCGCCGCCGATGTTGTCACCGGTGTCCATCAGGACGACGGGAAACTTGTCGTTCTGCATCGCCTGGCGCACGGCCGTGGCCGCGTCGGGGGCGCGCAGCACCAGACTCTCACGAAGTGCCCACAGGGAATCAGACAGACGCTGGGCTTCGCGCCGGGCAAGTTCCAGATCCCCGTCGGTCGCCACGATCACGCTCGGCCCCATCTGCGGCACGTCCGCGTACTGGTATCCCGCAGGAACGCTGACAGCCAGGATCTTTGGATTCTCTTGTTCCAGCCGCCGACTCTCCTGCACGATCGCCTTCATGGGACCGTGGAAGGTGTCCTGATAGACGATGTTCAATAGCATGGGCGGTTTGACCAACACCTGGACCGGGTGAATCTTTCCCGCAAGCATTTTGCTAATGATCGTCGCTGCTTGAACCCCGCGCGCTTTGGTATCGACGTGAGGATTGTCCTTGAAGGTGATCAGGACGTCGGAATTCTCGACGATCTCAGGCGCCACATTCGCGTGGAAATCCTGCGTGACCACAATCGGAAACTTCTTCCCCATTGCCACCCGCACGCGCCGTACCAACTCCGCGTCAGCGTGCGGAAAGCCCTCAGCAACCATAGCCCCGTGCAGCGCCAGGATGACACCCTGAAACGGCGGCGACGCGTCCTTGAGATCCGCCACCAGCCTACCAACGTGAGCCTCGAAGCTGTCACGAGTAATCGACCCCAGCGACGAGGCGGTCGCCGCATGCACAGGATAGATGTCCAGGCCCAAGCTCGCAGCAGCCTCGACCACGCCGCTTGCGACCGTGTTCGACCTGGACGCCACCTGCAGCCACTGTATCCGTTCCGGCGGCTTGTCGGAGCCCGTCAGGGGCACCAGACGCGGGTAAAGGGAGTTCGACTCGGCATAGATTGCCCCAACAGCCACGCGCGCCATGGGTGCGCGTTCGGCGGGGACGCCTGCCAAGGCCATGAACAGCAACAGAATTGATTGCAATGCAGATCCTCCAAAGATCAGTAAGTGGGCGCGTCTAGCTTGTTTTTTCCTCATAGCTAGCACGTTCGATCGTCCCCAGCGATGGCCCAGTTGCGGCGTCCATCGGATGGACGTCGATTCCTGCCGACAACGCCGCAATGGATTACATCGAGGTCCGCGACAAGAAAGGACGTCGACTACACTGACCAACTGATGCTGACGGAAATTGCTATCTAAACCGTCCACCAAAACGGATCAGGCCCATCGCCGGCGGCCGTTGCACAGGCGCGATCACTCAGGGGGCGCAGCTTCTGGGCATCGTCAGAGTACGTGCTTCCTCGGGTCACGCGCGAATCCGCAAAAACACCAACCACGCCTTGGTCATCCTGATCGAATCCTGCGAACGCTCCGGATATGGTCATGAGGTACTGCCTTCTCTCCGACGTGTCGTCTCCAGCTCAAGAGCTATGTCACGTTGCAGGTCGAAGTAGAAAACGCGGTTGAACAGCGTCGGGTAGGCGTACTGAGTGGCGGTTTGAGGCAGCACTCCACCGTGAACGGTACCGGCAACCATCAACAGCCAGAACGCATCGGCGTCCGGCAGGTTCAGCCGGTATCGGCCAAGCTGGTCGTCCTTCCTTCGAATCTTCTCGTCGAGGAACACGAATCCACGTCCCGATCCCGTATGACCCGAGGTGATCCTGGGTTGGTCAGACCGGCGAATGCTCAGCCGCTTGATATACGGCGCTCCCGCCGCCTGGAGTTCGTCTTCTTCGAAGTCCACAGCGACGCCATCCCCGGGAACGTTGGAGCAGATCAGGTTGGCTAGGGCGTCTACGTGCGCTCGCTTGGTCGTCACGGGTGCGATCAGTTCTGAACATGCTTCGAAGAACGAGACGTGCGCGTACACCGGCACCTGCTTCGCGACCAACCGATCCTTGAGAGAGAGACAGAATCGGCCCATCGAGGGCTGACCGCTAGCCACGCCCTCATCGACTGCCTCGGCGACTTCGAGGCCAACGGTACGTCCGCCCGCGAACTCCAACTCGAAATCAGGGCTCTCACGGTCTCGGATTGTGACTGGGTGCCACCCGAATCGGGCGGAAGCACTCTGAACGAACTCGCGCTCACGTACCTTGTCCGCCACGCCCCGACTTTAAGCCGGAACTTCGGCAGCTCACCGACTTTTCGATGGCGTGGCTGGCCGGGTCCTCGGCGGGGCGGTCTCGGGACCAGGGGAGGCCGAGGACCTTGTTGGTGGTCAAGGAGGGATCGGCGCGGACTCCGCCGGCGGCGGGGCGCGGGCGGCAGTGACCTGCCCCCAATTTCTATGACAGCTCGAAGTTAGCTGGCAACGCAGAACGAAAGCCGGCGCGAGCGCCACCGTGCCGCCATCTGCCGGCGCCGCGAACTCGTCGCAGCCCAGGCCATGAACGAGCCGGTGCCGATGCTGGAGGCCCGGCAGGAGCTGCGGCTGGTGCAGGCGCTGCTCCCTGAGACGGAGGGGGTGCTGCTGACGGACCTCGGTGCAGGAAGCGGCTACGCCGAGTTGGCCGCCCGCGCGGGCGTGACGGAGGGCGCGTTGCGCGTGCGGGCGCAGCGCGCTCGCATGAAGACCGTGCCGCTGCGCGCGGCCTAGAGGCACCGCGCTACACCACGATCTCGATGGGAACCACTATTTGGAAAGGGTTAGTAGGCGGGACAGGGATTGAACTTGACCGGCTCAGCCGGGGAAAACACTGGTGAGACGCGGCCTTGCGTTCACTTCCCCAGCAGAGTCGGCAAGTTCGACCCTGGTCGCTGACTCCGTCTGAATCCGCCTCGCTCCGTGTCGCCCCGACTGAATCCGGGTCGCCCTGCATAGCTGGTGCAAAAGAGGTCCAGCCACCCTAACGAATCCGGGAGAAGCCGTGAGAGGGGCTATCCTCCGGGATGACTGGTCGGCCCGTCGCCGCGTCGAAGTAGTGCCCTCAGCTCCTCACGAAGCGCACGTCCACTTCGACCAACCAAGA
>JANXXE010000073.1 GCA_025350815.1 Myxococcales bacterium
CGCCTGGCGCGCCGGTTACCACCAATCCGGTGCCTCGCGATGCCGGCGCGCCGTCGGCGTCCGATTCACCTGCGGACGCGGGCGGGACTTCAACCGCGCCGGACGTGATGCCGGATACGATTCCGGCCCCTGCGCTCTGTCACATGGCCTTCCAGGTGACGACCGTCAGCTTCGGCGGCGACTTCGCGCCCGCGAACGTGGGCGTCATCTGGGTCGTCGACAGCTCGAAGAAGTTCGTCAAGACCCTGAAGATATGGGCTGCGGCCCAACGCGATTACCTGGCCACGTGGATCTCGTTTTCCAAGCAGAACCGCGTTGATGCCGTCACCGGCGCCACGACGGCCTCGCACGCCGCTAAAAGCGCCACGTGGAACTGCAGCAACGTGATGGGCCAGCCGGTCGCCCGGGGCCTTTACCGCGTCTACACCGAGTTCACGGAATGGAACGGCGCTGGCAAGGTGGGCTCATGGGAGTTCGCAGTGGGCGGGGTCGATCCAGTGAACCTGATGCCGGCCGACATGGCCTCCTTCAAAGGTGTCCGCCTGCAGTTGATGCCCTGAACTGTCGGGCTGGCCGCGTCGGCACGAGGGGATTCCCCGCGGCGACAGCGCGTGCGCAAATGAACGCACCCCAGACCGGCGCTGACCATGCGGACCAGGGTCTGCTCTTCCGGGTATTGGCTCTTCTTCATGGCGTCCGCCATCTCATAACAGCCCCTAGCCGCGGGGGCTGGTTAGGGCTACGAAGCCGAACGTCACGGGCCGCATCAAAGGATGCACTGCGACATTTGCGTCGGCGCCACTGGCCATCGACGGGCATGCGTTTTCTCATTTTTTTTCGTTATCAGTCGCCACGAGCGGCATCTGGTAGGAACCGTGTGTGTGGGCAGACACTCCCGGATGGCAATCCGCCAACAATAGATTCACCAAAGAAAACAGACAGGTACATCTCATGTTCTCACGCACCGTGGCGCTTTCGTTCCTTCTCCTTTCCGGGATCAGTCTGATGGGTGCCGGCCCTGCGCAGGCCGACTGCAACGATCCCTTCGGCAAGCCGAACGAGGTGCTGGACTTCCACGTTCGGATCAAACGGACGGACTGGGATCAGTTACGCGCGCTGGTCATCCCGCCCGATGACTGCGTGATGAACTACCCCAACTACCAGGCCGAGTTTCGTTGCGGTGACACCGACCCGTGGATGAAGGTGGCGCTGAAGAAGAAGCGCGGGGCCGACGCGCCCCCGCAGAAGCCGTCGCTGAAGATCGACTTCAACGACGATTTCATGGGTCTGGTTCCCGAGGCGAAGGGTCAGAGCTGGCCGGCCGGCATGGGCAAGCTGGGCTATCGCAAGCTAACCCTCAACAACGGTCAGTCCAATGTGCCCGCCTATCCCCTGGGACCCTTCATGTTGCCGGTCTTGCTCAAAGAAGAGGTGGGGTTGCGGTTGCTGCGCAGGGAAATGCCGCTGTCGCCCGGCGTCGCCTTCGCCAAGGTCTACATTCACCCCGACGGGGCCGCCGTGGGCGAGTACCACGGTGTGTTCGTTCTGGTAGAGGACATCGATCGGCCGGCCCTGAGGCGGCGCGTGGGGTCCTACTATTCGGACGGGGCGATGACGAAGCAGACGAACGCTGTTTGCGCCGCCCAATCGGAGTTCGACGACGTGGTGGCGAACCCATCCCGGCAGGCCTTCGAAGACTGGATGCAGAAAGATCCGGCGGCTTATCCCGGGAAGTGGCTGGCCGAGACCGACAAGGCGATGGACCTCGACACGCTGCTGCGCCAGGAGGCCGCGCGCGAGATTTTCATGAACGGTAGCGACACCATTTTGAACAACACCAACAACAAGCCGCCGAATCCAGGCCTCGGAAACAACTACTTCGCGTTCGACCCGCTGGTCGGCTCGTCTCGTCTGTACATCCCATGGGACGTCGACGGCGCCTTCGGCCACATGTACGACATGTGCGCGCCAAACTTCTACAAGTGCCTACCGACGCTAAAGCTGCTGTCGCAATGCGATCCACTGGTGGTGCCGGCGCCGACGCCGGCGAATCCGATGCCGGTGCTGCCGTTCTTCTCGGTCCTGGGCAAAAGGACTGTCTGCCAGCCGGACATCCAGGCGCGCTACCTTGCGACGATGTGCCAGCTTATCAATGGCACGTTTTCGGCCGCCGAGATGGTCAAGGTATGGGACGAGGCCGACAAGGCGGTGCGGCCGGTGATCCCACTTGAGGTGACCCCCATCTGGGCCGGTAAGGATCCCCTTAGCTTGACCGCGCCTTCCAGCTACGGCGCCGAATACCCACGCATCAGGACCTGGATTCCCCAGCGTGTCGCCTCGATTCGCGCGCAGTTGAAGACTCGCGGTGTCGTGTGTCCGGACGCCTGCACCGCCGGCGCGACCGAGAAGTGCAGCCTGTTCGACTGCCAGGGCCAGCGCAGCTGCAGCAACGGTCTGTGGACGGCCTGCACCCTGCCGTCAAGCTGCACATATATGAGCATGAGCTCGAAGGCGGATGGCGGCGCGGGTTCTGATGCCGCGGTGGTGCGTGACGGTGGCGCAGGGTCTGGCGTCGTCCCGGGTCGCGACGGCGCCGTGGCCACCGGTGGAACCGGCGGGACCTCGGGTGCGGGTGGCATGTCGGGAACGACGACGACCCCCGGTCGCAGTGACGCCGCCGCAGCCCCGGGAACGGACGACACGGATCCGGCGGGGACCACTTCCACGTCACGCGGGGGCAGTGGCTGTGCTGTGGCTGCGCACGGGACATCGTCGGCATCCGGACTTGGCCTTCTGGTGGCGCTGCTGCTGCTGGGCCGTCGTCGCCGCCGGCTCGTCGGGCGGAAATAAACGGCGCCAGAGGGCACGGATGAACCCGGCGCAGGTCGCGGGTGAAGCCGATCGTCGGATGACGTCGGAGCGAGACGAGGCCAAATACCTTATCGCGCCCGAAACCATCAAGGCATTCGCTGCGGCCATGTCGCAGCGCCTGCCGCACCACCGCTTCACGGGCGAGGGGGCAAACAAGTTGCCGCGTCCGCGCCATTTCGTGACGACGATCTATTTCGATACGCGTTCGCGCCATCAGTACCGAAGGGCGCTGAAGGATTCGCAGCACAACCTGAAGATGCGCGCGAAGGAATACTACGACCTGCACCCGCACCTGGCGGAACTGGCGACGGATCCGCTGCAATTGGTGCGCTTTCAGCCGGTGCTGTGGCTTGAACTGAAATTCCGCGACGGCACCAAGACAGGCAAACGGCGCATCGGTATTCCCAAGCACGACGTGCCTGCCTTTTTCGGCGAGGGCATCATCACCAGCCAGATGGTTGACTTGCAACGGCCCGCCTACGGCGCCGACAGCGAATTGGTGTTGCGGGAAATCGCGGCCTACTGCGGCCGCTACGACGAGCCCATGCAGGCCGACTGCCTGGTCAACTACCGGCGCATGCCCTGGCAGGACGACGAGGGCGTGCTGCGTGTGACCCTGGACGTCGGCCTGGAGTTCTACCTGCCACCGGCGGATCTGTGGCAGCGTCGGCAGCCCTTGATTCGCGAGACCCTGGGGCGCGCCGTGCGTGGGACACCGTGTGGCGTCCTGGAGGTCAAGACCCGCGGCGCCTTGCCCGCCTGGCTGACCGACCTGCTGGTCGCGGTCGACGCGCGCCCCGCCGCCTTCAGCAAGTTCGAGGAGGCCTCGCGGGCCATTCGCGAAGGATTGTGCGCCGACACCTAGTCGTTTAGGTTGGCCGCAATGGCAGATCGTATCGAACCGGTCCGGCGCAGTTTCTCGATTGCTGGCGCGACGCCCGCGGATGTCTACGCCGTTGTGATTGATTTTCCGGCGTACCCGCGCCTATTCCCCGAGTTCAAGGCGACGCGCGTTCTGGCGACGGAGGGCAACCGGGTCAGCGTCGAATTTCGCGCCAACGTGGTCATACCCGTCCGGTACGTGCTGGACATCGTTTGCGATCCGGCCGCCCTTGCCGTCGACTGGGTCTATGTCGAGGGCGAGGTCGTGACGGCGTCGACAGGGGGCTGGCGCTTTGCCGCCGAAGGCGACGGCGCGAAGATCGATTACTTTGTGTCGCTGGAGGTGAAGGCGCCCTTGCCAGCCTTCGTCCTGCGCAAGGTAACGGACGCCCTGGTGGCGGCGTCCTTGCCCGCAATGTTCGCGTCAATAGGCCGCGAAGTCGCCGCGCGCGCCGGCCGTCGTTCCACCTGAGAGGTGATGCCGAGACCCGCGCAACTCACGCCAACAACAGGCGCGTTCGGTCGACGCTGGCCACCAGCCGCGCCAGGCGCCCGTCCGCCTCGAAGGCCGCCAGCAGATCCGTCGCTGCGCGGTGGTACGCGGGGCGATCCATCAGGCCCACAAGCAGGCGGTAGCGCAAAAACAGGAAGGCGGTCTGCGCGACATCGGACAGACAGTACTGGCGCAGGGCCTCGATCTGACCTGCCTGGTGCATGGCCTCGACCCCGCTGCCGTCAAGTCCGTCCTTCCCGGGCAGACCTATCAGCCGCGCAGCCCCGTCCAGCGACGTCATGCGCGCCGCCCCGTGGTCCGAAAGAAAATCGCACAGGTCAAGGTGCCCCTCGGCGCTGTAGCGGTAGCGATATTCGCGTTCCTGGTAATACCAGGGCAGGGGCACGCCGTGGCGCAGGGCCCGCAGGGCCAGCACGGGCAGGTCAAAGCCGCGCCCGTTCCACGTCACCAGGTCCGGCCGGCGCGTTTCGATGAAATCCGCAAAATCCGCCAGCATGCCCGCCTCGTCCTTGCCCTCGCCGATGGTGCCGATCTTCTTGCACGCCAGATCTTGATCCAGCCACAGGACGCCCAGAACCACCGGCTTGCAAGCGTACAGCGGCGGGAACGGGCGCTCGGCCCCCGGGCCGGGGTCGGGCGGGGTGTAGATGTCGCGATCAGGGATGGTCTCGATGTCGAGGACCAGGTAACTCGTCTCGCTGGTGGGCATGGCGGCGCTGCCATCTTACGACAACGTGCTATCTATAGAGACTGACAATGCGGATGTCCGAACGGTTTCGGAACAGTCTCATCGTATGTGTGCTGGGCCTTTCGGGCGCGTCCGGCGCGGGTTGTGCCCACGCCCCGCCGGTGCAACCGTGGCAGCGCGAACACCTGACGAAACGCGCTCTCAATTTCGACGACGGGATGGAGACGCGCTTTCGGCAGCATCTGTTTTCGTCGCGGGAAGGCGCTGACGGCGGTTATGGCCACGTCGGTGGCGGCTGCGGCTGCAATTGACCTCGGCGTCTGCGTACCGGCTGTCCCTTTGCGCCTTCGCGCTGCTGATTCCGTTGTCGGCCGCTGCGGAGGATCGGGTGTCACTGCGGGGCGTGTATTTCCGCGAGCCCAGTACGCGCGTGGTGCAGCCGATGGTCCAGCTCACCAAAGATCTGCCGGGCAGCGTGGATCTCGGTGTCCACTACCTGCTTGATGCGATCACGTCGGCGTCGGTGGCTGCGGGTAATTTTCAAGATCAGCTGCTGACCGAGCATCGCCACGAAACAGGCGTGGCGGTGGGCAAGACCATCGACCACACGCGGGTGGGCGTGTCTTACCGCTATAGCCGCGAGCCCGATTATCTGTCGCACACGGCCGGCCTGTCGTTCAGCCAGGGCGTCTGGCAGAACAGCGGTCTGGTCGCGCTGAATCTCGCCGCTACGCGCGACACCAACCGCCCCATCAACGGCACGCCCAATCCGCTGAAGGTGTATTTCGGTGGCCTGTCGTATACGCAGGCGCTGTCGCCGACCACAGTTGCGCAACTGGGCTATGAAATGGCTTACCTGCATGGGTACATGGCCAACGCCTATCTACGCGATCCGAATCTTGGTCGGGAACAGGTTCCCGACGTTCGGGTGCGCAATGTCGTGGCTGCCCGCATAGCCCACCTGTTTCCCGATATGGGAACGGGGTTGCAGCTTCACTACCGCTACTACGTGGATCAGGCTGCGGCGTTTCGCCTGTTCCCGTGGGGTCTGCAATCCCACAGCATCGAGGGCCGCGTGTACCAGCGCCTCGGCCGCGACTTCGAGGTGCGCCTGTCGTACCGGTACCACACGCAGGGCGCAGCCGAGTTCTACTGCGCCACGGCGCCCGGTGCGCCCGGCTGTTATGGCCAGTTCCCGCAGTTTCATTCGATTGATGTCAAGCTGGGCGCGCTGGCGACGCACTTGCCGGAAATCAGGATCACGTGGGACGCGCGTGCCCTTGGAAATTTTGCCCCGCTGCGCTGGTCCGCGCGTGGCACCTTCGAACTGTCATACGGATATTTTTGGCAAAGCACCCCATACGGGGGCGGTCACCTCTTGCAGGCCGGTTACTCACTGCCGTTTTGACCATGGATCCAAACCGATCGTTGCGGCATGTCCGCGCCGCCCAGTTGCGTACACAGGTGGTGCGCTGGGCGATCGGGAAAAGCGCCCTGGGCACGATCTTCCTGTTGGGGGCCATCGCCCACGCCCTGGGCCCGGGCAAGCATGAACAGTCGAGCACCTTGTGGATGGCCGCGCTGACCGTCGCGTCAGCTTTCAACGTGGGCCTTGGTCTGCGGACCCTGGCGCGGGTGCACCGGGTCGCCGCGCGTTTCTGGCTGTTGGCCACCGTGGCCTGGGCCGTGCTATCGACTGTCCTGGTGCGAATCCTGCTGCGGTTCTGAGACGATGACGGCAGAACGCGACACGACGGGTGCCCCGGTGGTTCTGATCACGGGATGCAGCAGCGGCATCGGGCTGTTGGCCGCGCGTCGTTTTGCCCAGTCGGGCTACCGCGTCTACGCCAGCCTGCGCCGCCCCGAACAGGGGCAGGCTTTGCGCGACGAGGCCGTCCGGAACTCCTGGTCACTCAGGACGCCGGCATTGGACGTAACCAGCGATGAATCGGTGAACGCGGCGGTGTCTCGGTTGCTGGCCGAAACCGACGGTCGCATCGACGTCCTCGTGAACAACGCAGGCTATTACCTATTCGGCCCCGTCGAGGAAACCTCGCCCGACGAGCTCACCGCACAACTTGGCACCAACGTCGTCGGCGTCTTGCGGGTCAGCCGCGCCGTCCTGCCCGCGATGCGTGCGCGTGGGCAGGGTCGCATCGTGAATATGAGTTCGGTGTCGGGGCGCGTGGTGGTTCCCATCAGCGGGCCCTACCACGCGTCGAAATGGGCGCTGGAGGCCCTGTCGGAAGCCCTGCGCTTTGAGCTGCGGCCGGCGGGCATTTGGGTCACGCTGGTCGAGCCGGGTCCGTTCAAGACGGACCTTCATACCAAAGAGGTGCGCGCGCGCGATTCGTTGAGGTCGGATTCGCCGTACGCCGCCCTGGTCACGCGCTATGAACAGCAATCGCAGGCACTGACGCGCGCGGCGCCGGACGCCGTCGTCGACGTGATCATGCGCGCGGCCACCCGGCGTCGTCCGAAGCTGCGTTGGCCCGTCGGACCGACGTCGTTCCTGGGCACCACCGGTCGCCGCCTGACGCCGGACTGGCTGTACGAGATCTTGGTCCGGCTGGTCTTCCGGCTGTAGCTCAGAAGCGCAGGCCCGCCAGGACGCCGCCGCCGTCGGCGAAAGCCAACGGCAATATGCGAAGGCGGGGCCCCGTCGCGTGGGCGCGTCCGCCGTCTTCCTGCATGTAGCCCATGTAGAACAGGACGCCGCTGGTCACCAGCAATGCCGCCCCGACGCCGTATGCAACGTACTGGTAGTTCTGAAACTTCTGCCCTTGCGACTTCTCGTCATTGACGTAAGCGATCTGTGCGGCGTTCAGCGGCCGGGCCGGCTGCTGCTGGCTGTCGCACAGGCCTTTGCCGTCGCTGCAGTTATATCGTCGATAGGGATCAAGGGCGTCATTCGTCTTTTGTACATCAAGGCCGAACTTGATTCCCAACACCAGGCCCAGGGCCCCGCCGCCCAGAACGCCCCACGTTGCGGCGCGAATTCCCTGGTTCTTGGCGGGCTCGCCGCTCCCGGGTACGGCGCCTTGGCCGAGATCGACCGGGCGCGCGGCGGTCGTGGTCGAAACAGCGGTACCCGCTGCGGCGCCCATTTCGATGCTGACCTGCGCGGTCTGCCCGTTCGAGACGACGACGTCCTTTCGCACCGGCTCGTAGCCGGGTTTGGTTACCAGAATTTCGTGCTTGCCCGCCGGCACTGCCGACAGTGCGAGATCCTCATTGCCCATCAGACCGGCAGGAATACCGTCTAACGAGACCGAGGCGCCAACCACGTCGCCACGCACCCGAATGTTTCCAACGGCGCCCTGTCCGGTCAGGTCGGCAAACCACTTCTGGACGGGGCCGCGCAGCGCCGCGCCGGTCGCCTGGGAACGGCCGAAGGGCTCGCCCGCCCAACCCTCGACCAGTCCGCGGGTGGCATCGAGTAGCTTGAGCGTTACGAGGTAGTTGTCGGGTCCGCTCTTCTTGACGCTGCCGAAGATCAGCTTGGTCGCGCCGAGGCTCTTGGCCGCCTGGGCCATGCACGAGGGGGCCTCGTCCGTACACGAGAAAACCAACTTCACCTCGACCAGATCCCGCCCTGGTACAAGGCGGAACCCCTTCGACGCCGAGACCCGCTGTCGCAGAGCCTCGGTGATGGCGGCCGCCACCGATTCGGGCGCGCCGTCGCTGGCCTCGATGCCCAGAATGCCAAGCGGCGTGTCCCCGGCGGCCATGGCCCGCGTCGATCCCGACACAAGGCCGCCGACGGCCAGGGAAAACAGGGACGCAAGATAGAAACGGGGGTATGAGCGCATGACTCGACGCGGATGTTTCCGCACGGGGTAGCCCTTGTCAATCACCGCGATTTGACGGCGGTTTGGCCGGGGTTTAGCGGTGCGCCGGTGTCGCTGAAAGGGCCCGCCGCGTGGTAGCGTACCGGTGCATGCGCCTTGGCGTTTCGGTCAAGATCTTTCTGGCCTACGCCGTCCTGCTGACCGCGTTTGCGGCCACGACCATCTTTACGTTGGTCTATTTGCACCGGGCGCGGGCCCAGGTGGTGGCAAATCAGCAGTTCTTCGAGGTCCAGTCCCGGGTCGACGCCGCCTGGCGCAGCCTGGGCGAATTCACGAAGAATCGTCCGCCACGCAATGATCTGCGTGACGTGCTGTCATTCGACGGCTCCGTCAAGGCCCTGGGCGAAGCCATCGAGTCCATCGACGAATACGCGCGGCGCGAGGGCGCCTCGTCCCGGCAGCTTGAATTCGAAGGGTATCGCTCGCGCCTGTCCGGACTGGCAAGGGATTTGGTCGAGTTGAAGTCGGCGCTGGGGACTTTTCTGGCGACCACGCTTGGCACCGCACCGGACAGCGACGCTGGCCACAAGTTTCTCAAGGATCTGACCACGCTGCAGGCCGGCCTCAACAGCGTCAGGCGCAGCCTCGCGGCGAAGAGTGCGCAAATCACGACCCTTTTGGCCGACGAAGAGGAAAGAGCGGTCGAGGCAGCCTTGGTTCTTGGCGCGATTGGCTTGCTGGCGGCCGTCGGCGCGGCGCTTTTCATCCTTCGAACGTTGCGTCCGCTTGGTGTCCTGCGCGAGAACGCCCGGCGAATCGCGGGCGGTGACTATGGCCGCGCCATTGCGCTCGATTCGCGCGACGAGATAGGCGATCTGGCGCGCGAGTTTGACGGCATGGCCCGCGCCATCCAGGAACGCGAGCATCGCCTCATCCGCTCTGAACAGCTTGCCACCGTCGGTCGCATGTCCGCGCAGATCACTCACGAGATTCGCAACCCGCTGGCCTCGATCGCGCTTTATGTCGAGTTACTCGGGGACGAACTGGGCGTGCAGAGCGAGGAAGGAAAGCGTCTGGCGGCGTCGATCGGCGCCGAGGTGGATCGCCTCAGTGAGATCACGGAGTCGTATCTGCGTTTTGTTCGGCTTCCGAAGCCCAAGCTCGACAGGGAAGACTTGGGTGAGATCGTCGCCAACGTGATGGAGTTTTCGCGCGCCGAGCTGGCTCTGGCTGGCGTGTCGCTGGAACTGGCGATAGCCCCGGGCGTTTCACCGGTGGCCGCCGACGAAAGCCAGTTGCGACAAGTCTTGCTGAATCTGTCTCGCAACGCCCGCGAGGCCATGGTGACGGGTGGCAAGCTGCGTGTTTCAGTCTGGGCGCCCGATGCGGAGCACGTGCGTCTTTCGATCGCCGACACCGGGCCGGGGATCGCGCCTGCCAACATGACCCAGATATTCGACCCGTTCTTCTCGACGAAGGACAGGGGAACGGGACTTGGCCTGGCGCTGGTTCAACAGATCGTGGGCGAACATGGCGGGCGCCTCGATGTCGAGCAGCCCGAGGCCGGCGGCACGGTCTTCGTGATTACGTTGCCGGTGTTCGGGGGCGCCGGTCTGCCCGCCGCGCTCACCGCGGGATCGAGCGCGGCCGAACCACGGGAGGTAGACCCGCCGCCGGCAGTTGCGGCACCCAGGCCGGTGGTTTCCTAGTCGCCCCGGCGGCCGCGGGTTCTGGGGCGCCGGGTTCGTGTCGATGGCTTGCTGCGCTTCGTGTGTCGCCGATACGGTCGAAAAGCTCGGCCAGTCGCCGGTGAAGGCCGTCCGGGTCGGCGGGGCTGAAAAGTAGGGCTCGCTCGAAGGCGCGTATGGCCTCGCGGTGTCGTCCCTGCGCCGCAAGTGCCCGGCCCTGCGTGGCGTAGACGTCAGCGTCGGCGGGATCGATGAACGTCGCCAGGGGCGCCAGTTCCGCGACCGTCCCGACCAACCCCGCCGTCGCGCTTGCCAGCAGCACTTCCTTGGCCAGGCGCGCGCTTTGCGGTTCCAGGCGCAGGATCGTGGTTTGTACGGCCAGCTTTTCCGCCGTTCGTCCGGCGTCGCCCAGCAACTGCGCCAGCATGACCAGGGCGTCGATTTCGGTCGGGTCAAGCTCGATGGCCCGTCGCAGTTCGCGCTCGGCGCTGTCGTGATCACCGCTGTGCAGGTGGGCCACCGCCTGCTGCACCTGCCGCGCGGATTCGTCGAGATTTCGTCCCGGACGGCTGCCCAGGTACTGACGGAAGGCCAGGTCGAGGTCCTCCAGGCTTTGGCCGGCAAGCGTGGCGAGTACGGCGCCGGTGACGCCCCCACGCCCAAAGGCAACCAGCGCTGCGCGAATCTTGGCGAATCCAAAACGTTGCTCCAGGAATGCGAGGGCGGCAGCCGCTTGCATGTACGCGGCCTCGCCGTCGGTTCCGCGCACGAACGATCGCGACAGCGACGCCAGCGAGGGCAAGTGACCGCCGGCCAGCGCCCGCCACAGCGCCCGATCGTCGTGGCGCCGCCACTCAGGGCGCAGGCGCGCGGTCTCCATTTCCGACAGACCCTCGGTGAACCACAGCGGCACGCGTGAGCGCGAAAGCTGTAGGGCGAACACGTGGGCCAGCTCGTGCGACAGCACCAATCCCCAGTTGAAGGCGGCGTTCGTGGGCGCCTGTGAGGTGATCACCTTGCCGAAACACGCGCCGGTGACATCCAGCCGGGGTAGACCGACGGTCCGGATGGCGTAGTCGGCCGGATCGCCATACAGCTCGAACACG
>JANXXE010000081.1 GCA_025350815.1 Myxococcales bacterium
ACGCAGCGTGGGTGACGCAGACATCCGCGACAGCGTCAAAGCATCGGACACCCAACGAGATCGACACGATCCGGGTGGCCACCGCTTGCAGAGACCTGCGCAAATTGAACTGTTGCTGAGGGCGGCGCTGGCCAAGGCCGAGCAGCTCGGCGGGCCAACCCGCCAACCCGCACGCCTCGCCGGGCTGCCTACTGGATGTCGATGCCACTCTTGTGGCACAGCGTCCTGACCAGCTGCTTGAGCTTGTCGTCGAGGAGCTTGTCGTACGCGCGGGTGGCAGCGTCGGCATCGCGCAGCGAGCACGAGCAGACGGCGATGATCTGGTAGGCCCGGCTGAGTCCGGGCTTGGCCCGCAGGGCCTTCCGTGATGCCTCGATGGCCGCGGCGTACTGACTCTTGAGCCAAGCATCCTGAGCCTCGGTCATCAGGGCGTCGGGATCGGCCCCGCCGGTAGGTTCATCGGCCGCGGACAAAGGACGGGGTGACGTGGCGCCCGCAGCGGCGACCGTGCGGGGCGCGCGCGGGCTCGGCGCCGGTTTCGCTGCGACCTTGGGCGCCGGGGCGGGCTTTTGCGCCGCCATCGCCACCTTCGGTGCGGGTGCGGCCTTCGGTGCAGCGGGGATCTTCGCGACAGTCGCCTGCGCGCACAGCCTGATGATCTGTCGTGCTGGCTCGTTCTGTTCGTCGAGGGCCAACACTGCGTCGGCCTCCTTGCGCGCGTCGTCGCACTTGCCCTGGCTTCGCAATTTCGTTGCGCCTTCCAGGTGACGGGCGACTAGCTTGCTCCGGGATGCCTCGAACAGGGCGACCGATCGGGCGCGGTAGGCACTGCCCTCCGGGATGGCGGCGTACGACGCCAGCACCAGATCGTGCTGGTTCGCGGTCGCCGCCCGTTTGAGAGCGGCAAAGCGATCGGCGTTTTCGCGTTCGGACTCGACCGTCTTGCGCAGGTTCGCGACCGCGGGGGCATCCGGCGCGACGGCGGCCGCCTTCGTCAGGGCGGCGAGGGCGCCGGGCCAGTTCTCGGCGTGGATCGCCGTCTTGGCTTCGGCCAGCATGGGCGCGGCCAATTCGTCGGGTGACCGCGTGGGTGCTGTCCCCGCTGCCGGCACAGGCGTCGGCGTAGGCGCTGCGGGCGCGCTTGCAACGGGGGCTGCTACCGACGTCGCCGCCGGTTTTGTGGGGGGCTTGCCACCACCGAAAATCAGAACAGCCGCACCGAGGGCCGCGATGCCGCCGAGGGCCGCCACGACCAAGGTCTTCTTCGAAGGCCCCGATAGCAGCGGGCTTCCGGCGAAGGCCCGGGTCTCGCCGGCGCCCAAAAAACGCAGGCGCACGTGGCCCAGTTCCAGTACGTCGCCGCTTTGCAGTTCGGTGCGCTCGTATTCAGCGCCGTTGACCCGCACGCCGTTCGCACTTTCCAGATCCACGACCACGTACCGTTCACCGTCGCGAATGATCTTGGCGTGGTGCCGCGAGATGGATTTGTGGTTTAGAACGATATCGTTCTCGGGCGTTCGGCCAATAACCTGTGAGGCCCGATCCAGCCTGTGTTCGGCGCCTGCCAGATTTGTCGTGATGACCGCCAGGCGTGCCGGCGGAAGGACGGGCGCGGCCGACGCTGAGCCAGCGATCAAACCCTGATCCGCCAGCGTTCGCACAGGAATCGTGGGCGCGGATTCCATCATCTCAGCGACGGGCGGCGGCGCGTCGGGTGTCGGCGCCAATTGCGGCTCAGCGACCGCCGCGACTTGCCTTGCGGGCATCGTGGCGCCAGCCGCCGGCGTCGGTGCGCGACCGACGACTTTTTTGTCCAGCTTCACGCCCAGCTTGTAGTCGCCGACGACGATGAGGTCGCCGTCGTTCACCGGCGAGGGCGCCGCCAGGCGGATGCCGTTCACCTTGACCCCGTTGAAGCTGCCTAGATCCTCGACGTACAGAAGGCCGTCCTGCTGGAACAGCCGCGCGTGGCGGCGCGAGATGTTCTGCTCGGTCAGACGGATGGTGTTGCCGTCTTGCCGGCCGATGGTGATCTGGTCGCGGATCAGCGGAACGACGACCGATTTCCCCTCGTCGTCCTCGATTGTTAGCTTGTGCATCGAATGAAGACCGTGCCGCTGAGCCTGCGAAGGACTGTAACCGCGTGAACGGAACGGGTCAAGCGGATGAGCCCCCTAACGACGCAGAAACCCTAGCGATTTTGCGTGGCCATCCGACATTTATTTGATGAGAATCAGCGCCGCTGCGATCACGATGGCCATGCCCAGGATGAAAGCCGCGACGACGACGGCCACCGCCAGGTTCTTGTTGTCCTGCAACTCCTTGCGCAGGTTGTAGGGCGTCACCAACTCCCAGATGTAGTAGCCGATGATCAGCAGCGCGATGCCCGCGATGCCAAACAGCGAGGCATCGAGCAGAGGGCGCCAAAGGGGTAGCGAGGCGGGCGGCACGGCCTAGAGGCTGCGCAGATCCGGATAGTTCGTCAAGAGATCTGTGGAGGTCAGGGCGTCGTCCGTGTCGGCCGGGGTCCAGATGACCTCGAGACCCAGCAGCGCATCGGGCGCCACGCCGCCGAGGGCGCCCAGTAGGGCGTCCAGTTCTTCGCGATCAGTCAACGTCTTGAGATCCGCCAGGGGCGACCGGGTGGCCACGACCAGCGTGACGATCAGGTACTCCAGCGCATCCGTCGATTCCACCGCCGCCGCGTCCGACCGGCGAACCGTGCCGTCCGCGCCGCGCACGCGCTCGATCCCGAAGCGCGAACGCTCGGCCAGCGACAGGGAATTCATCTTGGTTTCGCCGTTGGTCAGGCTCATCGGACCGACGGCCTCAAGGGCGCCATAGCGAATCACGTCCTTCTGGCGCATCAGCTCGAGGGCCGTCTGTTGCAGCAACTGGGCAAGGCCGGCCTCGGATGATGTGTCGCCACTGGCCGCGAACTGTTCCAGGCGCGTCTGAATGCCGCGCGCCGAGCGGCCAAGTCCGAACTGGACCTTATAAACATAGGCCCGGCCCGGCAGCGCCACGGGCGCATCATCATAGTCGTCGCCCGGCTGCCAGGCACTGCTTTGCTGACCCCGCCGCACGGCCCGCAGCACCATCACGGCACCGAAGCCCAGTAGGCCGACCATCATCAGGCTGCCCAGACCAAAGCCACCGCCGCCGAGACCATAGCCACCCCAGCCGCCGCCCCAGCCCCAGCCAAGACCCGGCATGACAATGATGTTCGAGCCGCCGCCGCTGTTGTATCCGCGACCGCTGGAATAACCCTGGGAAAAGCCGCCGCCGCTCGAACGGAAGCCGCCCCGGCCGCCGAAGCTGCCACCGGACCGGGGCAGGGCGAATGCCGGATCGGGGACCGACAGCAAGGCGAAAAATGCGCCGAACAGCACGGCTGACAGCAGGCGTTTCATGGTTGTGGGGCAAGACTAGCTAGTTACCCCCGTCCGCGCAAACCGGCGGGCACTGAATGTCAATCCTTACAACAGGATGGCCTCGGTAATGTCTATCTCGGTGGCGTCCACGGGTAAGGTCCGGCGGCGCAGGCGGGTGCTGTTGTCACGCGAGCGCTGGACCGCCAGGGATTCGAAGTACTGCTGGACCTCGGGCACCGCCGCGGCCAGTCGTGCGACGTAGCCCCGGGCCAGGAACAGCACGGTTGCCGGGCCCACGGTCCGGACGGTGGCCGAGGTCGGCTGGGCGGACACCAAGGACATCTCGCCGAACACCTCGCCTGGGTGCAGTGTGGCCAAGATGACGGGCTGGGTGCCGGTCGCGCCCTTGACCACCTCGGCCTTACCCGACAGGACGATGAACAGGCCTCGGCCGGCCTCACCCTCGCGAATGATGCTGGTGGCGCTGGGCACATCCTGGCTTTCAAACCGCCGCAGCAGATCGGCCTGCTGGGGTTTGGTGAAGGGCCGGAACAGAGGCGAATTGACCAAGAGATTCTTGATCAGCCTTTCGCGCGTGAACCGGGCCAGCGCCTCGCCGAGGGCCGGCAATCGTGCCGTCAGTTGTTCAAGTGCCGCCCGGCTGACCGCCACGACATCGGCCTCGCCCACGACGGCCACCGACGCGGCCCGCGGCTGTTCGGTGACAAGGGCCATCTCGCCGAACAGACTGTTTTCGTGCAGACGGGCGATTTCCCCGTGGGCACCGTCGCTGGCGGTGTCGAAGACCCGCACCTCCCCCGCCGCGATGAGGTACAGCGAATGCCCGACCTCGCCCTGGGTGATGACGACCTCCCCATCGGTGAAGCGCTTCACGCTCAGCGCCTTCAGAACCGCCGTGAACTCCTCGGGACCGAATTCCGAGAAAAAGGGCAGGGGCTGGTACTGCTCCGGGTACGAAGCTGCCGCCGACAGATCGAGGGCGCGTTGGTGGGCGCGCGCGACCAGCCGGTCGAAGGGCAGTGGCGTGGGCGTATCCGAGGCGGCGATCGGGATTTCGGGTTCGGGCAGCGCGCGTCGCATCGCCAGCCGGGCCAGCCGGGACGAACCGCAGGCGTAGCTTGAGGCCAGCAAGGCGAAAATGTCGTCGGCCGGCTGACCCAGCGCCAGCAGCGCCTGCGCGGCCACGATGGCCGGCAGCGGGTGTCCCGATCGGATGTCGTGCTGGGCCACGGCGCGGTAGATCTCGGCTGCCTGGTCGCCGAGTCCGGCGGCGGCAAGGACGTCGGCGATCTTCAGCCGGAGATCGTGATCAAAGGGCGCGGCGGCGAGAAGCCGGTCGTAGACGGCGAGCGCCTGCGGGTGGTCGCCCGCCCGGAAGAACGCCCTGGCTTGAGATTTTGCCTCGCCCAGGTTCCTGGTCATAGAGATAGACTCGGAAGACTTGGGTTCCAAGTTAACCGAGTCCGAACGTCTGATTGAATCCGTCCAGGCCTTGGGTTTGCCCAGCGCCGGCGTTTCCACACTGGGACGGCCAATCCCCAGCGTCGGCTTTGGCGCCGCCGGGCCCTGTGTCTTGGTGGTGGGGGGCATTCACGGCAACGAGCCGAGCTCAGTCGCCGCCGCCATCGAGCTGATGGCCTGGCTGGGCACCTGCGCACCCACGCACAGCCGCGTCCATGTCGTACCCGTCCTGAACCCCGACGGCACGGCCGCGAATACCAAGGATTCAGCCCGGGGCGTCGACCTGAATCGCAACTTCCCGGCGCGGAATTTTTCTTCTGACCATGCGCCCGGCTACTTTCCCGGTAGCCACCCGCTTTGTGAACCTGAAAGTCGCATCCTTGCAGATTTGGTCGATACCCTATCGCCGGTCGGCGTGGTGGCCCTGCACGCGCCTTTTGCTTGTATCAACTTCGACGGCCCGGCCGAAGCGTGGGCGCGCGCGGTCGCGGCGGCCTGTGCCTGGCCGGTCCAGGCGGATATCGGCTACCCGACGCCCGGGTCGCTGGGCAGCTGGCTGGGAATCGACAGGGGCTTGCCCATCCTGACGATCGAGTTTCCACCCGGGCCCTACGAGAAATTTTGCGTCGCCGCCCAGTCCGCGCTGCAAACGGCTATTAATCCAGAAAGAATCAGGTAGTATGCGCGGCGTGCGGGGCGGCGAATGTCCGTCCCCCACCGGCAATTTTCGCCACCCCCACCTTCGCACCCACAGCAACCCGAGTTCGAACCGGTCCCATGGACAAGGATGTAGAGCGCAGCTTTTTAGAGGCCATGTCAAAGGCCCTGGTGTCCCTACCATTTGACCTCAAGGTCTTGCTGGAAGGCGTGGCGGATCCCGATCTCGAACACGATGTGCGCGAGCTGGCCGCCGCCGCCGTGGTTCACATCATCAGTCCGAAAGAAAGCAACGTCGAGCCGTACGTCCGGTACGCCGAGGACGTGGTCTTGTTTCGGCTGACGCTAAGGAAGATCGTCGCCGAGGGGGGCGAGGGCGCGGACGCCTTCCGCGAGCGCTTCGCAGAAAATTATGGCCGACTCGATGACGATCTTGCGCTGCTGGGCAAGGCGCTGGGCAGCGAAGTCGTCACCTGGATCGACAGCAAGTGGCCGTCGCTGCGCAAGGTCGTATATGCGCGGAAGAAGATCCCTCAGTTTGTCGACGATGAAGAAGTCGGCACCTTCCTGTACGACGAAGGTCTGCGTTTCGCGACCGAGTATCCCATCTCCGAGAAGACCCTGGCAGGTCGCATGAAACAGGCCCAGCCGATCGTCGATCACCTCCTGCGCAAGCGTGAGCAGGACCGCAAGAAGATCACTCAGTAGCGGGCGATCACGATGTCGGAGGTCTCGTTGGCGGCGCCCCTTGGTGCCGGGCCAGACGGTGTGTGGGAAGTGGCAGGCCGCGTGGCGGAAGGCGGTCTGATCATGCCCGCCGAAGTTACCGCTGCCGCGCGCGCGATCGTGCCCGAGGTGGTCCGGATGGCGCCGGCCAAGGTGCGGCAGGGCATCGAACGCGTGATCATGGGCGAACACCTGGGCGCCGGCATGCAGTGGCTGCACGATTCCGGGGTGCTGGCGGCCGTCTTGCCTGAACTAGAAGCGACGGTTGAACTGGCCCAGGAGGCCGGTCGCAAACACAAGGACGTCTGGGAGCACACCAAGGTGGTCGTGTGGCAGACGCCGCCGAAGCCCCTGGTGCGCTGGGCCGCCCTGCTGCACGACATCGGCAAGGTCCCGACGCGTGTGATGCTGCCCGACGGGCGCGTGACCTTTCACCGCCATGCGGAAATCGGCGCCCGCATGTTCGATCCGATTGCCCGCCGCCTGGCCTTCGATCGGGAATCCCGCCAGCGCGTGCGTTTTCTGATCTTCCATCACCTGCGCGCGAACGGTTATCAGTCGAGCTGGACCGACGCGGCCGTGCGTCGATTCGACAACGAAATGGGTGGCTACCTCGAAGATCTGGTGGATCTATCGCGGGCGGATGTGACATCGCGGCGGCCGGGCCGCCGTCAGGAAGCGGGGCTCAACATCGATGCGCTGCTCGAGCGGATCATGGCCATCCGCGAGATGGACGCGCGGGTGCCCCCGCTGCCACCGGGGCTGGGCAATGCAATCATGGAATCTTTTGCGCTGGCACCTTCCCGTCGCGTGGGCGAGTTGCGCAAAGAATGTGAGGACGCGATCGAGCGCGGCGAACTAGAAGAGCGGCGCGATGCGGACTACTACGTGGCGTACCTGCGAGGACGCGGCCTTACGTCGTAGGGGCGCTGGCGTCCACCGCCTGCATCAGGTGGTAAAGAAAAACCGCACCGGCCGTCGCGACGTTCAGCGAGTTGGCCCGTTGGGCGGCCATGGGGATGGTGACCAAGGCGTCGCACAGCTTTCGCGTGCCGGGGGCAAGGCCGGGACCCTCGGCGCCCAGTAGCAAGGCAAGGCCGGCGGGGCGCCGGTAACTCGACAGGGGGACGGCCCCGTGCCCCAGCACCGCGCCCACCAGTGTCAGTCCCCGGCGACGGCGTAGTTCCAGCAGGTCCGCCGGCCAGTCTTGGCTGCGGACGATGGGCAAGTGGAAGACGCTGCCCATCGAGACGCGGATGGCCTTGCGGTAAAACGGATCGGCACAGCGCGGGGACACCAGGATCGCGTCCGCGCCGAAGGCCGCCGCGTTCCGCACCAGCGCGCCGAGGTTGTCGACGTCGACCAGATCTTCCAGCACCAGTACGGTGCGTGCGTCGTCGGGAATGCGGGCATTCGCGGGCCGGGCGCCAACAGCCAGGCAGCCCCGGTGCACGTGAAAGCCGGCCACCTGGTCCATGACAGACTGGGCCGCCACGTAGACCGGCAGGGCCGGGGGCAGCACACCGGACAGGGCATCCAGGCGTGGCGTCGTGACCAGGACGGAATGTACCGCCAGCGCGCTGGCAATCAGCTGGCGGACAACGCCCTCGCTTTCGGCGATGAACTTGCCGCCGTCCTCGGCCAGTCGGTTGTCCTTCAGATTGCGGTAGTCGTCGAGCCGCGCATCCTTGATGTCGGTGACGAATATCTGCGGCACGCCCCGAAGCCCCGCGTCCCTAGGCCCGCCAGCGCGACAGGCCGTCCATGAGGCCGGCGAACTCGGTCGGCGTCAGGCTTTGCTCACCGTCGGACAGGGCTTTTTCCGGTTCAGGGTGCACCTCGATCAGCAGGCCGTGGGCGCCGCACGCCCGCGCCGCCCAGGCCATCGGCGTCACATACGCGCGATTCCCGGTTCCGTGGCTGGGATCGACGACCACCGGCAAATGCGTGCGCTCGCGCAGCACCACAACCGCCGACAGATCCAGCGTGTTGCGGGTCGCGCTTTCGAAGGTGCGAATGCCGCGCTCGCACAGGATCACCTGGCCGTTGCCCTGGGCCAAGATGTACTCGGCTGCGGCCAGCCATTCTTCGATGGTGCTGGACAGCCCGCGTTTCAGCAGCACCGGCCGGTCCACCTTGCCGACCTCGTTCAGCAGCGGGAAGTTCTGCATGTTGCGCGCGCCGATTTGCAGGATGTCGGCTTTGTGCGCCACCGGCCGCACCTGATCGGGTGACATGACCTCGGTGATGACCGGCATTCCGGCCGCCTTGCCCGCCGCCGCCAGTAGGTCGAGGCCCTCGTACCCAAGGCCCTGGAAGGCGTAGGGGCTGGTGCGCGGCTTGAAAACGCCGCCGCGCAAAATGTGGGCGCCGCTGGCGCGCACGGAGGCCGCCGTCTGGTTGATCTGCTCGGCCGACTCGACCGAGCACGGTCCCGCCATCACCGTGAACCCAGCGCCGCCAATCAGCAGATTGCCCACGCGCACGATGGTGTCCTCGCTGCGGGTGGCCCGGTCAGCCAGCTTGTAGTGTTTGGATTTGCGAGCCGCGGGCGCCGGGATCGCCTTTGCTGGCGCTGCGGCCAGCACCGGATCCGTTACCAGCACGGGGGCGGCCGCATCGACGGGCGTGGCCTTGGCCGGGTAACAGCCCAGTGTCTTGAGGAACAGCGACTGCGCGCGCAGCTCGTCCAGGGCCGCGTTGACCTTCGGGTCCGCGACATTGCCCTCGAAGTCGATGAAAAACATATATTCCCACGGGCGGTTCGGCCGCGGCCGCGATTCCAGCTTGGTCAGACTCAAGCCGTGTTCGGACAGGATCTGCAGGCAACGCAAAAGCGCGCCCTGTTCGTGCCGGGTCGATAGAATCAGGCTGGTCTTGCAGGCGATCCGCGCATCGAAAGTTTCGGGCGCCCGCGCCAGCGCGACGTAGCGCATGAGGATCTCCTCGTGGTTGCCGATGCCCCGGCGCAAAATCGTCAGGCCGAAGGTCTCGGCGGCCTCGGCCGATCCGATGGCGGCCTGCGTGGGATCCTTGCTGGCCGCGACTGTCTTGAGCGCCTCGGCCGAATCGACGCTGGGGATCCGTCGGGCGCGCGGCAAGGCGTCGAGAAAGGTCGAGCACTGCTCCAGCGCCAGCGGGTGCGACAGGACGCCCGTCAGCGCACCGACAGGCACAGCACCCGCGGCGGCCAGGCAGTGATCCACCTTGAAGGTCTCTTCCCCCACGATGTGAAAGTCGCGCTCGCGCAGAATGTCGTAGACCTCGTTGATGCTGCCGGCGGCCGTGTTTTCGATGGGCAAAAGCGCCAGATCCGCGGTGCCTGCCGCCAGTTGCTCAATCGCCTCGTGAATCGAACCGCTGCCGGCAAAGTGGCCCGACAGGCCCAGGCCGGACACATACTTTTGCGCAGCCAGGTGGTTGAACGTGTAGGGCGTGCCGTGGTACGCGATGGTGACTTCGCGGACCGCCGGATCGGCACCGGACAGCGCCGCCGCCTCGCGCGCCAGCGAGTGCGTGATGAGCTCTGAGAAAATCTTGCGCGCCAGCGGCCCCGAGACCCCCAGTGACTGCGCCAGCGACTCGACGCGGCCCAGCACCTGTCGTTCGCGTTCGGGGTCGCGAATCTGATGCGGCCGTCCAGCCTTTTCCTTGACGATGAGGCCCACGGTCTCGAGCCGCCGGGCAATCAGGCGGACGATCTCCGCATCGGTTTCGTCGATGACCTTGCGCAGCCCCTTGAGCTCGGGCGAAGAGCCGGATTCTTTGCTCATATGCGGCGCCGAGCTTATGCGACGGACCGCGGTTTTCCTAGGTCGCGGGCCCCGACCTGATTCAGCCCGGCTGAGTCGACGTCGGGCTGTCGGCCTTCGGGTACGACCCGAGGATCCGCACATTCTCGGCGATGGCCGTCATGCGGGCCAGCGCCTTTTGGATCGGCGGATCGGCGCGGTCGCCGAGAAAATCCAGATAGAACGAGTATTCCCACGGGCGTCCTTCCAGCGGCCGTGATTCGATCTTGGTCAGATCGATGTTCTCGTCGGCAAAAGCCGCCAGCGCCCGGTACAGGCCGCCTGGCCGGTGGGCGATGTGGAACACGATGCTGGTCTTGCGTGCGCCACCTGCCGAGATGACACTCACCTCGCCGACCCGATCGGGCCGCACCAGCACGAAGAAGCGGGTGAAATTTTGCGGGTTGCTCTCGATTCCCGCCGCCAGGACGGCTGCGCCATAGACAACGGCGGCGCCGGCGCTGGCTATCCCCGCCTCGTCGCGCCGGC
>JANXXE010000130.1 GCA_025350815.1 Myxococcales bacterium
CATCCCGCCATCGGTCCGAAAGGCGGTTTCGCGGGAGTGTGAGCGGTTCGTGGACGAGCACATCAACGCCGGGCAGAGTTTTGCGGTCGAGACCACGATGCGAACTCTGGTGTCGGTGCAGCAGGCCGAGCGTGCCCGAGCACAGGGATTCCGAACCGTCCTCACGTTCCTGGGCACGAACTCAGCGGACATCAACGTTGAACGGGTGCTCCAGCGGGCGCAGGCCGGCGGACATGCCGCTTCGGAGATCGAGATCCGGGCCGTGCATTCGGCCGCCCTTGCGAATCTGCCGGAGGTAGTCCGGGTATTCGATCGCTGCCGGATCCTCGATAGCTCCGCGCCGTGGCGACGACCTCGTCTGGTCGCGCGATCGATACGAGGGCGGTGCCTGCTGGAGGCAGGCGCGCCGGCATGGGTGGTCGCGGCTCTTTCGAAGGTGGTCGGCCGAGTTTGACGAAGAGGACCCGCGGGAAAACGACGCTGGCCAAGGCCGATTCCGCGTCGATAACCGCGTCCGTGACGTCGCTAATCAGCTCTGGGCTGACGTCCACATTGTAGATTTCTTGCAGGTGAGCGCGGATGTCCCGGACGCTCATCCCGCGCGAGTACATCGACAGAATCTTGTCGTCGACGGAACCCCCATGCCGGATCTCGACTCTGAAGCGATCGACTTCAGAGCGGCTTCCGAGTCGTTTGCGCCCATCCGGCGGATCAGGCGAGGCGATCTCGAAACGTTGCGACTGGTTACCTCGTACCAGGGACGGAAGGTGCCCACCGTCGGGGGGATTCTCGTCTTCGGTCGGGACCGTCAACGACACTTTCCCGATGCTTGGATTCAGGTGGGTCGGTTTGCCGGGACGGACAAGGCGCGCATTGTCGACCACGCGGAGCTCCGCTCGTATCCGGTCGTGGCGGTGTCAGAGGCGATCGCGTTTGTCGAAAAGCATGCCCTCCACGGGGTGTCCATCGAAGCCGCCCGGCACGCCGACTATTCGCAACGGGGCGGGCCCATCCGGATATCGATCTTCGATGACCGGATGGAGATCGAGAATCCAGGGTTGTTGCCCTTCGGAATGACGGTCGACGATGTGCAGCAGGGGATTTCGAAGTTGCGGAACCACGTCATGGGTCGGGTGTTCCACGCATTGGGGTTGATTGAACAGTGGGGCAGCGGCGTACAGCGCATGATGGCCGCGTGCCGCGAAGCGGGGCTTGATCCACCGTCGTTCGCTGAGCGCGGAAACCGCTTCCGGGTGACGATCTTCACCGCGCGAAGGGCGGCTGTGGCGGCGGACGACGTGGACCGAAAGATCCTCGATTCGTTGGGTGGAACCGACGGCCTGCCCACCCAGGCGGTGGCCAAGGCGATCGGACTGTCGCCGCGTGCCGCCCGCACCAGGCTGGCCAGGTTGGTGGCGATCGGATTGGTACGCGAGTTGGGGACCGGTCCCAATGATCCCAGGCGCAAGTATGTGCTGGCGGTGCGTGCAGGGTGACCGGTTCGCAGGCTGCGGTCCCATTCCTACCCCGCGACCAGCGGGAGGTGCCCCGGGGCAACGACGTGCTGCTCGTCGAGGGCAGCCATCGTGGCGGATCACCGAAACGTCGCGGTGGGTGGATGACCACCTCGACCATCTGGCTGACCAAGTACGGCGTGAAACATGCCGGCGTGAAACATGGCACGAGATCTGATTAACTTCGTCGACGGAGATGCCTAGATGCTGACGGGTGAGCTGAAGAATCAAATCGATCGCATCTGGGACGCCTTCTGGTCGGGGGGTATCTCGAACCCGATGGAGGTCATGGAGCAGATCACGTATCTGCTGTTCCTGCGGCGGTTGGACGAACTGCACCAGCTTGAAGAGAACAAGGCACAACGACTGAAGAAGCCGATCGAGCGGCCGGTCTTTCCGCCGGGCAAGGACCCCAAGAAACGACCCTACGAGACGCTGCGCTGGTCGCGCTTCCGGAACGAGGCGCCGGCGGAAATGTTCACCATCGTGGGTGAGCACGTCTTTCCATTCCTGGTTGAGAGCCTCAAGTCGGCCCGCCGCACCTCCCTTGCCCACCTCGACGCCCTCTTCGCCTCACTCCAGCACCGCGCGTTCCGCGGCGAGATCTGACATGCCGGCCTTCACCCCCCGATTCACCATCACCAACGCCATCACCGCCAGTCTCACGACGATCGAGCGCGCCCGCGGCTTCCTCGATGCGGCCACCCTCTCCGACGAGTGGATCCGCCGCATGAGCCAGCGGGCCCTTCTCCTTGAAGCCCACCACACCACGCACATCGAGGGTACCCACCTGACGATCGAACAGTCCGAACGCCTGTGGGCCGGCGAAAAGGTGATGCAGGCCGCCGCCGCCGACGTGCGCGAACTGCTCAACTACCGCGAGGCCTTCAACCTGGTCTCGGAATACCTCGGCAGCGGCGAGCCGATCACCGAGGGACTGATTCGCGAGATCCACAAGCGGCTGGTCAGCGGCGTCCGCGGTGGCGAAGGCGGCCCCGGCGTCTACCGCCTGGTGCAGAACTTCGTCGCCAACAGCCACACCCGCGAAATCACCTACACCCCACCGCCACCGGCGGACGTCCCCCCGCTGATGCAGGATCTGGTGGCTTGGCTACGCCAGGACACCCCGGTTCACCCCGTTCTCGTGGCGGGCATCGCCCAGTTCCAGCTTGTGCACATCCACCCCTTCGTGGACGGCAACGGTCGAACCTCCCGCCTGCTGTCCACCCTGTGCCTCTACCGGACCGGCTACGACTTCAAACGTCTGTTCACCCTCAGCGAGTACTACGACCGCGATCGAACCCTCTTCTATCAGGCTCTCCAGAGTGTTCGGAAAGCGGATCTGGACCTGACCGCCTGGCTCGATTTCTTCGTGGGCGGCCTGGCCACCCAGCTCAGCGAAGTCAAAGAGCTGGGGGAACTGGCCATTCGCCGGGACGTCCTGGTCAGCAGCCATCGTCTGAACCCCCGGCAGGCCCAGGCCATCGAGCACCTCTTGAAGGAGGGAAGCCTGGACATCCGGACCTTCGAGG
>JANXXE010000163.1 GCA_025350815.1 Myxococcales bacterium
GGCGGCGACGACGCGCACGTCGACCTCGCGCTCGGCCACGCCACCGACGGGCTTGACCTTGCGTTCCTGCAAGACACGCAAGAGTTTCACCTGCATCGCCACGGGCAACTCGGCCACCTCGTCCAGCAACAGGGTTCCGCCGTGCGCCGCCTCGAACATCCCGACCTTGTCGCTGTTGGCGCCGGTGAACGAGCCGCGCACGTGCCCGAAAAGCTCGGATTCCAGCAAAGATTCCGGAATGGCGCCGCAATTGATGGCGACGAAGGCGTGATCGGCGCGCGTGCTGAGTTCATGCAGCGCCCGCGCGGCCAGTTCCTTGCCGGTGCCCGATTCGCCGATCAACAGGACGCTGGTGCGGGCGGGGGCAATCTTGCGAATCATCTCGAACAGCCGGTGCATCGGCGGCGACTTGCCGATCAGGCGATCCAGCTTGTAGCGCCCCTTGATCTCGTCGCGCAGGACGACGTTCTGGCGGTGCAGGACACGCCGTTCCAGCGCCCGTTCGACGACCAGGCCGACCTCGTCGACCTTGAAGGGCTTGGTCAGGTAGTCGTACGCGCCCGCCTTCATCGCGGCGATGGCGGTCTCGGTCGTGGCGAAGGCTGTCACGACGATGACCTGGGTGTCGGGGTGCAGCTTCTTGGCCTCGGCCAAAACCTCCAGGCCGCTGACCTCGGGCATGCGCAGGTCGGTGATGACGACGTCGAATTCGCGCGCGCGCAGTGCGTGGCGGCCCTGTTCGCCGCTGGGGGCGACCTCGACGCGGTAGCCAGCCCGGCGCAGAAAAATAGCCAGGAATTCGCGCATCGAGCGCTCGTCGTCGACGATCAGAATGTCGCCGGTCGTCGTCACGATACCTTGCGCGCGATGAGGACCAGGAAGCCCCCGAGGTTGCGCAACCACGGCAGATCGCAGGCCGCGCGTTCGGCGCGGGCAAACCAGCGCCCGACGGATTCCACCTGAAACACGCTGGACGTGGGGGTCAAGACGCGCACGCCGCGCACGCCGACCAGTTCGACCCCGGCCGGCAAGTAGGCGCGCGCATCGGCCACCGTGTCGTAGCGCGTGTAGACATCGTGATCGGTGGTGCCGGCGGCAATGGGCGCCGGGCCGCCCAGTCGCTTGGCGAGATATCGCAGCGACCACGGGTTGTAGAATTCCAGCAGCAGGTGCCCGCCGGGGCGCACCAGGCGTGTCAGTTCTTCCAGCGCGCGGCGAATGGGCGGCACGTGCGGTAGAACCTTCATGCTGTAGACCAGATCCACGGACGCCGACGGCAGCGGCACGTCAGTCACCGAGCCCTGCACGACGCGTAGCCCGCGTGCAGCGGCGGCCCCCAGCATGCCGCGTGACAGATCCAGGCCGACCGCCGACCGCGCGACCTTGGCCGCGTGTTGAAGCAACAGTCCCGTACCGCAGCCCGCCTCGAAGACATCGCCGTCCGCGCCGTAGCGGGTGATAAGTTCCAGCTCAAGTTCGTCGATCATCCGGTGGTAGCCGTGGTGGCGTTCGCGTTCGTAGGTCTCGGAAAACCGGTCGTAGTAGGTCTGGGTTGTGTCGGCTGCGCTGGGGGTCATGACGTCTCGGGTGCGATTATGCGGAATGCCCGCCCTGGACGCGAATCAAAACAGGTCCTGCCAGCGGCAAAGTCGAATGCCCCGTCTGGTGACCGCCTCCTTCACCAGGGGTGACGCCAGATCGCGCAATTCGCCGGTCCGGGCGCAGTGGTCGTCCGCGTCGCCCGGGTGACAGATAAGCTCGTGCGCGCCCGGGCCCAGGCGGCCGAGGATTTCCAGGATGCGAATCTGGTCCAGGCGGCCGCTTTCAATGTAGCCCCAGGTCTGCGGGCCGTGGCGCAGGGTTCCCAGTTGCTGCCGGGTCAGCCAGGCCAGGGTGCCGAGGGCAGCCGCCGCGGCGCCCCGACGGGCCTCGGTCAGCCAGCCGAGATTGGGGCGCTCGACGGCCATGCGCAGGCCAGGGATCTTGTGTCGTCGGGCCACCGCCTCGACAGAACGGCCGACCGTGGGGATGAAGCCCAGGTGGCGGTCGGCGTTCAGATGGTCAAGGTGCAGCCCGGCGTCGCGCAGGCGCGTCACCTGGGCGTCGAATTCGCGTTCGACGTCGTCGCCGCGTAGGTCGCCGCGCGCCCAGCGAAGGTAGATCTCGCGCGCGTGGTCGGGGAACGTGCCGCCGGCGGTGACCAGCGACGGAACAGCCGCAGCCCCCAGGATCGGCGTGCCCGCGACCAGGCACAATTGCGCCCCGACGCCCAGGGTGGGGGCGGCCGACAGGGCCAGCGCGATGGCCGCCGGATCTGCACAAATCCCGATGACCGACGTGCTGGTGACGATGCCGGTCGCGTGCGCTTTCAGAATGCCGCGGGACACGTCAGGCGTCAGGCCAAAGTCGTCCGCGTTCACCACCAGGGAAATGGGCGCGGGGCCGGTGTCCATCGGTCGTCGGGAAGCTACCACGCCGACGGAAACCCGGTAGACTGCGCCGCTCGCGTGTCCGTCCCTGTTCCCTATCGTCTTTTCGGCGACAACCTTTCGAACGGCCTTACCCTGTCGACCGTGGAGACGCCGTATCTGCATTCGGCGACGGTGGCGCTGTACGTGCGCGCGGGCTCGCGCTACGAGACGCCGAAGACCAACGGCCTGTCCCATTTTGTCGAGCACATGCTGTTTCGCGGCTCGAAAGGTTACCCGGATTCACTGGCGCTGAACCGCGCCATCGAAGAACGCGGTGGCACGCTGTACGCCGAGACGGGGCGCGACTATTCGCTGTATCAAATTTCGGTCCACCCGCGCGAGGTGCCAAGCGCGCTGGCCATTCTGGGCGATCTATTCGCCGAGCCGGCGTTTCGTGACATCGAACGGGAACGCCCGATCATTTTGGAAGAGATCCTGGAAGATCTCGACGATCGCGGGCGCAAGATCAGCATCGACGACATATCGCGCGCGGCTGCCTTCCCGGGGCACCCGCTGGGCTATTCAATCATCGGGCCTGCGCGCAACGTGCGTCGATTCACGACTGGCGACGTGCGCGGGCATTTCGAACGCTTTTACGGCGCGCGTAACATGGCCCTGTGCGTGGGCGGGCAAGTGATCCACCGCGAGGTGAAGGCGCTGGCCAGCAAGGCCTTCCGTCGGGTGCCCCCCGGTCGTCGCGCACGTCCCCTGGTGGCGCGCCCGTCGCTGGTGGGGCCGCGCTTTCGCTGCGTGTGGAACGATTCGGCCCAGACACAGGTGCAGATGCTGTTCTACGCCTTGCCCGACTGGGATCCGGCGTACCCGGCGTTGGCGGCGTTGTTGCGGGTCATTGACGACGGAATGTCGACGCCGCTGCATTATCAGATCTGCGATCAGAAGGGCCTTGCGTATCACGTGGCCGCATCGTTAGAGCCGTTCCACGACACTGCACTGGTCGAGGTGGATGCCGCGTGCGCGCATGCGAAATTGCCCGAACTGTTGCGCGAGATTTTCGGCGTATTGAACCATTTTCGGACGTCATTGGTGGCCAACGACGTGTTGGAGAAAGCCAAGAACCGTTATCTGGGCGATCTCGAAGCGGGCTTTGATGATTTGGGCGGTCTATGCGGCTGGTTTGGCGCCGCCGATCTGTTCCAGCGCCCGCGCACGCACGAGGAACTGGTCAAACGCATGAAGGGCGTGACGGCTGAACAGGTACGGCGGGTCGCCCGACGGGTGCTGGACCCGCAACGTCTTACCGTCGCGGCCGTCGGCGCGCTGGATCGAAAGACCGCGCGGCAGGTCGCGCGGCAAGTCGACGATTTCGGCGGGTAGCGTACCTGCGCTACTTCTTCTTCGCCTTGCCTGCCGGGGCCGCCGTTGCGCTGACGTCGAGGGCGAGGGTGATCTTCTCTTTGATCGGCTGGCAGGCGCTTTCCTGGCAGATGACGAAGCTGACGTCGCCCGCGATGGTCTTCGGGCCGGCCTCGGCCGCGGTGAAGGGGACGTTGAAACGCGCGAGCTCTTTGCTTTGCTCGGCGGCGTCGGCGCGGGTCAGCTTGGCCTTCTCCAGCGTCACGCCGGCGCCAGGGGTCAGCTTCACGGAAATCGGTGCCTCGGTGTTCAGGTGCCAGCCGTTGCGGCCCGTCAGCACGACAGAGGCACTGCCCTTTGCACCTGGGGCCGCCTTCGCGGGATTTGCCGTCACGGCGTAATTGGTATCGCCCGCGTGCGCCAGGGCGGGTGTTCCCAATACGCCGACAAGAAGCAGCAAACGTGAACGCATCATGTGGTTTCTCCCGTGGTGTGACGGTGCTCGCGACAAGAAAATTCAGTCTAAAGGAGGGTCATCGGACCGGCAAGCGCAGGTATTCGCGGCGGCGGCGCGAATACGGTAAGTTGGGGGTCATGCCGCCACTTATCGACAAGCCTGAACGGGGTCGCCAGTTGGCCCGCGCGATCGCGTCCGACCTGACGCTGTACCACGAAAAGAAGATCGCGGACGGCATACAGAACGATTCGCTGTTCGACGTCATGAAGGGTGAAATCGAGGAGGGCCGGGCCCTGTTTCAGACCCGCGTGACGCCCGAAATCTACGCCCTGCAGCTGTACGAGCGCGCGCTGGTGGATGTGATGCTGAAGTCCAAGGGCCACATCAAGTCGAAGATCTGGTGACCGCGACGCCGCACCGGCGGCTGGTCGTCGGACCGGACGGCGCGGGCAAGAGGCTGGACCTTTTGCTGGCGGCGCAGATCGAGGATGTCTCGCGCACCCAGCTGGCGCGGCACATCGCCGCGGGTGCCGTCACCGTCAACGGCCAGCGCGCCGTGCCATCGCGCAAGCTGCGACCGGGGGACGAGGTGTTGTGGACGCCGCCCGCCGTCGTCGCCGTCGACACCGTCGCCGAGAACATTCCCCTGGATGTCGTCCTTGAAGATCGCTGGCTTATCGTCATCAACAAACCGCCCGGGTTGGTTGTGCATCCGGCCGCCGGCCACGCCACAGGGACGCTGGTCAATGCGCTGCTGGCGCACTGCCATGACCTGCGCGGCATCGGGGGCGAACTGCGCCCTGGGATCGTTCACCGGCTCGACAAGGACACCTCGGGGCTGATGGTCGTGGCCAAGGACGAGGTCACGCTGAACGCCCTGGGCGCCGACTTCAAGGTGCACCGGATCAAACGCATCTACGAGGCACTGGTGGTCGGGCGCCCGCCCGGCCCTGGGGGGCGCATCGATACGCTGCACGGCCGAGATCCGCACGACCGCAAGAAGTTCAGCATCCGTGTGAAGACCGGGCGGCGTGCGATCAGCGACTGGCGTTTCGTCGAACCCCTGCGCGGCGCTGCACGCATGGAGGTCGAACTTCAGACCGGGCGCACGCACCAGGTGCGCGTGCACATGGCGGCGCTCGGCTGTTCGATTTTGGGGGACGTCGTATATGGCCGGTCGCCCCGCGATCTGGCGTTGCGTGCCATCGGGCAGACATTGGGCCGTCAGGCCCTGCACGCGCGACATCTGGGCTTCCGCCATCCGGGTACCGGGGCGTGGCTCGACTTCGTGGCGGACCCGCCGGCTGACTTTGCGGCGGCGCTGGCGGCGGTGCGCGCGCTGGGCCCGGCCGAGGATCGGCGCAAATGAGTTTGTCGACGCCGTCCTTTCTGTCCTTGCCGTTGCTGGTGTCGTCCGTGATCCCCGGCGAATTTCGCCACGGCTTCACCACCCGCGAAGGCGGGGTCAGCGCGGCACCCTTCGACACGCTGAACCTGGGCATGAAGTGGGGCGACAGCCGCGACAACGTGCTTGAGAATCGCCGCCGCGTCCTGCGCGCATCCGGCGCTGGCGCCCTGTATTTTGCGTCGCAGGTGCACGGGGCGGCCGTGGCGCGCGTGCGGGCCGGCGACGATGCCACGCGGATCGCCGCCGTTGCCGCCGACGCTGTCTGCTCGGACGCGCCGGGGTTGGCGGTCGCTGTCTACGTGGCCGACTGCGTGCCGATGCTGATGGTGGATCCACGCACGGGGGCCTTCGCCGCGGTACACGCCGGGTGGCGGGGGGCCGTGGCCGACGTGCCGGGGGCGACCGTGCGCGAACTCGGCCTGCAGTTTGGCGCCGCCGCGGCCGACGTGAAGGTCGCGATGGGTCCCGCCATTGGTGTGTGCTGCTTCGAGGTCGGGCCCGAGGTCGCCGCGGCGTTCGAAACCGTTGTCCCCGAGGCGCGTCGGCACGGCGTGATTGTCGAGGCACCGGGCCGCAAGCCCCACGTCGATATTCGGCGGGCGTGCCAGCTGGTGCTGCAGGGGCAGGGTGTTCCGGCTGCGTCGATCGATGTCGCCCCGGCGTGCACCCACTGCGATCCCGGCGGGCGTTTTTATTCCTATCGTCGGGACGCCGCGCGCACGGGCCAGCACATGGCCTTCGTGTGCCGGGAGGGCTAGGTACTAGTTGCCCTTGAGGACGACGCCGTAGCGCTCGAGGATTTCGCCGGTCGCCGCCGACAGGGCGACCTCGCTGTTCAGCTGGTCGACCGTGGCGCGTACGACCTGGATCTCGGCACTTTTGAGTTCTTGCTGTCGCAACAGGACGTCGTTGTTCGTCGACCGTCCGACAGAGAAACGTGCCTTTTCGGCCTCGAGATTCTTCTGCGCGAATCCGACGGTGGCGCGGGCCAGCTCGACGCGCTTCGAGGCCGTCCCGATGTTCGTCGACAGGCGTACCGTCTGATCGCGCAAAGCGAGTTCCAGGTCGCCGGCCTCCAGGCGAGACCGTTCGGCGGACAGTTGTGCCGTGCGCATCTGGCCCTTGGCGATGCGGTTCTCCAGTGGGACGTCTAGGCTGAGGCCGGCCGACCACACCATGTCGTCGAGTCCGAACGCCTGGCCGACAGTGGCCCCGAACTGGCGCTGGCGACCGGCGGCGCCGATCTGCCCGTTGAAGTCGACCTGCGGTTTCAGCGATGATCGCGCCGTCTCGATGTCGATATCCGTCAGGTGGATGCCCATCTTGATCGCGCGAATCTGGGGGTTGGTTTCCAGCGCGCGCTGAATCTCCGCCGCCACGTCCACCTCGCGCGGGGTCGTCATCGGCGCGTCCTGCGCCACGAACACCGGCAACGACGGGTCCGTCGGCATCCCGAACAGCCGGCGCAGTTCCAGCGTGCGAAAGAACTGATTCTGCTGCGAGACCACCACCTCTTGCAGGCGATCGCTTATCGCGCGTTCGACCGCCGCGGCGTCGACGGGTGCCAGACGGCCGACCTCGATCTGCGCGTTCGTGATGCGCAGCTGTTCGCGGGCTTGCTCGACGGCGGACTGACGAATGCTCAAATCTTGCGTCGCGTAGGACAGTTCCCAGTAACTGGTGATCACGTCGCGCAAGACGTTCGAGGCGCGGGTCTGGCGGCTCAGCAATGCCTGATCCACCAAAATGCGCTGGCGCCGGATGTTGGCCTGGACGATCTCAGCGCCGAAACCGCGCAGCAAAGGGTGGCTGAAGTTCAGGGCCACGTTGGTTCCGTAGAAGTCGCAGGCTGTGGCCGGGCCGACGGCGGTACCGCACTGGACGCGGGCATTGGTCGTGGTCGTGTTCTGCTGCATCGACAGACGCAGGTTGCCGCCGGTTTCCAGTAGGCGCGACAGGCCGATGTCGGACGCAATGGTGTTGGTGAAACCGCCCGAGATGTCATCTGCGGACAAGGGTGGGGTCGTGCGGCGGGAGAACGACAGGTTGCCGGTCAGCCGGAAGTCGAAGGTGCCCATCGACGTGCCCAGCTGCGCCTCGGCCACCTGGACCAGGATGCGCTCGCGCCGCAGATCCACGTTGCCCTCCGCCGCCCGCGCAAGGGCCTGCATCAGGGTCAGCGGCACCTCGGCGGCGCGCGTGGGGCGCGGCGACAGGGACAGAAGAAGAGGACCAAGAAGAAGACAGAAAATACGGATCATCCTGATTTGCCCCATTGCGAATTGCGACGAACGTTTGGCGACCGGGCGAACAATAGCCGCGCAGGGGGGGCAAGGGGAAGCGCGTTGAATCACAGACGCGCCGTCGCTGACCCGAGGCCTGCACCGTCGTCGGAGTCGGCGGGGCCCAGCAGCACGGCGCGTACAAACGACGGGCGCAGGTAGAAGCCGCATTTGCCGATCTGCACCGCGGTCCCGTCCGGGCCGTAGGCGCGTCGCGTGTCCGCCGCGTCCCGGCCCTTGGGGCGCACCTGCAAGGCTGTGCCCTGGTGACCGGTGATCTCGGCGGCGCGGCCCCGGCGGAAATAGTCGCGGACGAATAGCTCGAAATCCGCACGCAAGATGCGGTCCTGCGCTGTGGACGGCGACCACAGGGTCACGGCGGCCACCCGGCGGTCACCGACGGAGGCCCGATCGTCCTCCGGGATCTCGAGCACGACAAACAGCACCCGCGACAGCTTGCGCCTCACATAGCTGGTCTCCCACGATTCGCCCGCAATGGTGATGGGGTCAATCTGACAAACAGCGGTCGATTCCTGCGGGCTGCATGCCCGATCGACCGGGACGGTTTTGAGCTCGATGCCCAGCGCCGCAAAGTCGGGCCCCCGGGCCGCAGCGCCCGAATCGCCCGCACCCAGTTCGCGTTCTATGATGGTGCCGGCCCAACCCTTGGTTCGCACATTCCCCACAGGCACCGGCAGGCCCAGGCCGTCTGCCAGATCGGCGAGGGTCATCCCGACCAGCGCCCGGGCATGGCCGAGCAACCTCGCAGCGTCCGTGATCACGGGCGGACGATATCGCATAAACCGCCTGTGCGGCGGGTGGCTGGCACTAACGCTGTGGCTGGGCGCGCCGGCCGGCTGCGGGCTGTCTCACGCCGGCCCGCGTGGCAGGGAGACCACCGTGGCTGTTGGTGCCACCGAGGAGGGTGTGGCGACGTATTACTCGTCGAGCCTGGCGGGGCACCGGACGGCGTCGGGCGACCGCTACGATCCGGCGCAGCTGACAGCGGCCCATCGGACGTGGCCCTTCGGTACGCGTGTCCGCGTCATCCGGCTGGGCACTGGGCCCCTGCGATCAGTGGTGGTCCGCGTGAACGATCGTGGCCCCTTCGGTGGGGGGCGCATCATCGATCTGTCGCTGGCAGCGGCCCGGCAGCTCGATATGCTGGGCCCGGGGAAGATCCGCGTGCGTCTCGAGGTCGTTCAGCGGCGCTCTAATTTGTAGATCGGGCCCTCGTGCGACACGAGGTACAGCTCCCCATCCTGGTCTTCACCCCAGGCGGCGAGGCGCGCCAGCTTGGCGTCGGGATCGAGGGCGTCTTTCCAGTCCCACGAATCCGTCACCTTGCCGCCTTTCATGCGGAAGCTGCGCAAGATGGCGGTGCAGTAGTCGGTGAAGAAGTAAGCGCCGTCCAGCTCGGGCAGGGCCTTGCCCCGGTAGACGTAGCCGCCCGTGATCGAGCAGCCTTCGCTGTGCGGGTATTCGATGACCGGCGGCTTGAACGGGGCGGGGTCGCAAGGCTTGTCTTGAAAGCAATGCAGGCCTTCGCGAATGTTCCAGCCCAGGTTGTGCCCGGTCAGGTTTCCGGCCGGCAAAAAGTGGATCCATTCGTAGATGTCCTGGCCGACGTCCGCGATGTAAACGTCGCCGGTCTTGTGATCGAAACTATAGCGCCATGGGTTTCGCAGGCCCTTGGCGATGACTTCGACGACCGGCGTGGCTGCCTGGACGTCGATGCGCAGCGCCTTGCCCAGGCGCGTGTCGGGGTTCTGGCCGTTGCCGTGGGGATCCTTGGCTGCGCCACCGTCACCCATTAACACATACAGTTTTCCGTCGGGGCCGAAGGCCAGGTTGCCGGCGTTGTGGTTCGCATAGGGCTGGTGGACGAACAGCAACTCGCGATCGATCGTGGATTCGGCGCGGTTCGGGTTGATCTTGTCGGCGTGCATCTCGACGACGCGCGTGTCGCCTTTCAGGTCCGTGTAGTTGATGTAGAAAAACCCGTTTCGCGCGTACTGAGGATGAAAGGCGAGGCCCAGCAGGCCTTGCTCGCCGTTGTCGCGCTTTTCGACCTTCACCCGCGCGCTGACGTCCAGGAAGGGCGTTGGGTTGACGGCCGTGCCGCGCAAGATGCGAATGACCCCGCGCTTTTCGACGATGAACAGGCGGCCTGGCTTTTCGCCGGGGACGGCCACCAGGCCCACGGCCTCGTTGGTGTCGCGGGTCAGCAGAGACAGCTTGGCCTTGTTCGCCAGGGCGGCCGGTACCTTCGGGGGCGGCGAGGGCTTGGGAATGTTGAGCGCGGGGTTGGGCTGGGGCTTGTTCTGGGGCTTGGCTGCCGGATCCGCCAGGGCCAGCGTGAGGAAAAGGGTCGCAACGGAGGTCAACATGTTGCCTTCATACGCCGAGCAAGGACCCGAACGCCAGCGCAGCGTGGTTTCGGGCGATCAAGGGCGCGTGCGTTCGGCCATCCATGTTCCACTGATGGTGCTGTTGCCGCCGCGCGCGCGAATTTCGCCCGACCACAGGCCGCCATCGACGCCCGTCGTCGCGCCCAAAGCGTCGGCCGTCCGGTCGCCATCGCGGTCGAGCACCGGGACGGTGCCGCCAATCAAAAGATCGATGTCGTCGCCATCCAGTGCCGTGAATCCGGCGTCGAGCCGTTTTGCCAGGGCGCCCAATCCGGCTGCGCATGCCGACAGCAGGCATCCCCGGGCCTCGCCCACGTCGGGGCACAGGACGGCATCTAGCGCCGCGCAGCCCGTCTGCGTCGCTGCCTTGTCGGGGTAGGTGGCCATGTTGAACAGCGCGGTCACCAGGCTGGTCGGGTCGACGGGAAACGCGCGGGGCCTCAGACTGGCCCTCACGAACGCGGCGCGCGCCGCCGAACCCAGGCGCAGAGTGAAGCCGTGCGTGGAAAAATCCAGCTGCTTGCGGCGGCTGACGACCGGGACGAAGCGGGCGGTCGGCGCCGGAACACCCAGTTCCAGCAGATCGATGGGCACCGCCAGACCGGCCACGGTGAACTCGGCAATGGACGCGCGGTGCTCGGCCTGAAGCTGGCCGGGCAAGGACGTACCCGACAGCGCAATGGTCGACTGCAGGCGCAGGCCTGCGACCAGTTGTCCCGCTTCGCGACCGAGATCCGCAAGACCCGCCAGGAGGGGTGGTTTGGATGCGGGAAACAGGGCGCCGACGATGGCATCGTGGCTGCGCGCGCCGCGGACGTCGATGGCCTGGCGACATTTGACGGTGCCGTCAACGGGGGTGGGTATCAGAACCCCGCGCCGGGCGGCCAGCTTGTTTCCGATGGGGCCCTCGTCGGTGCCGGGCCGGCAGTCCAACGGATCGGTTGACTTGTCGCCGGCGAAGGCGTCGATGGTGCAGTCAAGCCACAGCCGGGCGGGATCAAGGGCGCAGCCGGAAAGATCCTTCCAGGCGCCGGGAATACCCGCACCGGCCAGCGGGGGCTCGCGGAATTTGAAGGTCGAGGTTGCGCGGTACCGACCCTCGACAGCGATGGGCAGTGATCTCAACGGCAATGCGACCCGCACCGTGTCTTGTGCCAGCAGTGAGGCGCCCGGCAGATCCACGCAGCCACCAAGTCGCGTTCGTCCCGCGGCATCCACGCCCAGACCCAGGACCGGGTGATTGCCGTCGGTGTTGATGCTGGAATAGACGGCGGTGCCGTCGATGGGCAGAACGCGCACGGGGCGGATGGTCGCGGCAGGCTCATCGACCGAGACGTGCGCGCAGTCGCCATCGTCATAAAAGAACAGGCGCACGGTCGTGACCGATTCGTCCTGGTCCGCCAGGGTGGGGACGATCTCGGCGGCACCGTGGGTGGCGTTGTTGACGAATACCACGGCGTTCGCGTCCGCGGCCCGCATGGCGGATGCGCGCACCCGAAAGATGGTGGGCAGCCCGGCTATCACCTGCAACACGACAGTGCCTTCGCTGTCGGTGATACTGCGATCAAACGACAACGTGGCGCCGCGGGCCTCGCTTTCCTTGGTCGCCGGATCGTCGACGATGGACACCTGCATCACGCGGTCGGGCACCGGGGTGCCGTGTTCGTCCAAAAGGCGAAAGGCAATTTGGCGGCTCTCGCCGGGTTTGATGGCCACCGATTCGGGCCGCGCCTCGATGTGCAGCGGTCCCTCCACCGCGGCGTCCGGCGTCGTGGAGCTGCCTCCACAGGCCAGCGCCACAGACGCCAGCAGGCACGCCAGAGCCGTCGCCGGGCCGGCGGTGCGGGATGCGGGGCGCAACGTGGCACGCATGGGAAGCCGTGAACGGGCTCGAAGGCTAACACAGGTTGTGGCGCCGACGCCCGCGTTGACCACCGCGTCTGGCGCGTGCTAACCCACGGAAGCGGCATGGCTGACTTCACGCATCTTCACCTGCATACACAGTACAGCCTGCTCGACGGCGCCATTCGTCTGGACGACCTGTTCCCGAAGGTGCTGGAGCTGGGCCAAAAGCAGGTCGCCATGACCGATCACGGCAACTTGTTTGGCGCGCTGGATTTTTACGAGAAAGCCAAAAAACACGGCGTGAAGCCCATCTTTGGCTGCGAGACCTACGTCGCGCCCGATCGCCACGACAAGACCGAACGCAAAAGCAACCACCTGATCCTGCTGGCCAAGAACAACGTCGGCTGGAAGAACCTGTCGTACCTCAATTCGATGGGGTATCTGGAAGGGTTCTATTACAACCCGCGCATCGACAAGAAACTGCTGCGCGAACATTCGGAGGGTCTGTTCGGTCTGTCGGCCTGCCTGGGCGGTGAGGTCGCGCAGAACCTGATGCGCAGGGGGATGGAGGCGGGCGAGGCCAGCGCCCTCGAATACGACAACATCTTCGGCCGCGGGAACTTCTTTCTGGAAATGATGCCCAACGGCCTGCCCGAGCAGGACAAGGTCAACGACCAACTGGTCGAGATGTCGAAGAAGACCGGCATCCCGCTGATAGCCACCAACGATTGCCACTATGTGAACCGCAAGGATTCGCGCGCGCACGAGATCCTGATGTGCGTGCAGCAGAAGCGCACCATCAACGACGACAAGCGCCTGCAGCATTCCGTCAGCGAATACTTCATCAAGTCTGCCTCCGACATGGACGTGTACTTCAAGCAGTGGCCCGAGGCGATGGAGAACGCCGCGAGGCTGGGCGAGCTGTGCAATGTCACCTTCGATCTGGGTAAGTCTTTCTTGCCGCGCTTCAAGGTGCCCGATGGATACGACGCGGATTCCTACAGCAAGGAACTGGCCGAAAAGGGGCTGGAGGCGCGCCTCGAAGCGTTGCACAAGCAGGGGCGCGTGTTCGATCCCGACCAGTACCGCGCGCGTCTGGCGCTGGAACTGGGTGTCATCCAGAAGATGAACTTTTCGGGCTATTTCCTGATCGTCTGGGACTTCATCAATTACGCCAAACAGCACGGCATCCCGGTCGGTCCTGGGCGTGGTTCGGGCGCGGGATCGCTGGTGGCGTATTCCTTGCGCATCACGGACATCGATCCCATCGCCAACAAACTACTGTTCGAGCGGTTCCTCAACCCCGAACGCGTGTCGATGCCGGACTTCGACATCGATTTCTGCATGAACCGCCGGGACGAGGTCATCAAGTACGTCACCGGAAAATACGGCAAGTCCAACGTCGGCCAGATCGTGACGATGCACCAGATGAAGGCGCGCAGCTGCATCCGCGACGTCGCGCGCGCGCTGGCGATTCCCATCGCTGACGCCAACAAGGTCGCGTCTTTCGTGCCCGAGCCCATTCAGGGCAAGTCGCCCCCGATAGCCGAAGCCATCGAGATGGAGCCACGGTTGAAGGACGCCTACGCGGGCGAATTCCACGAGTTGCTGGACATTGCCAAGGGCCTGGAGGGGCTCAACCGTCACGCCGGTATGCACGCGGCCGGCGTCGTCATCGGGGAGAAGCCGCTGTACGAATACGTGCCGTGTTTCCGCCCCGCGGGCGAAGAAGACATCATCGTCACGCAGTTCAACATGAACGACGTCGAGAAGGTCGGGCTGGTGAAGTTCGACTTCCTCGGCCTCAAGACCTTGACGGTGATCCAGACGGCCGTCGACCTGGTCAACCGCGAGCGCGCGACCAAGGGCGAGGCGCCCGTCGACATGGCGGCGCTGCCGCTCGACGATGCCGGTGTCTACAAGATGATCTCGGCGGCGGATGTGACCGGCGTGTTCCAGCTGGAATCGTCGGGTTTTCGCGATCTTCTAAAGAAGCTCAAGCCCGACTGCTTTGAGGACATCGTCGCCGCCGGCGCCCTGTACCGCCCCGGTCCCATCGAGGGCGGAATGGTGGACGATTTCATCGAGCGCAAGCACGGCCGCAAGAAGGTCGAATACGCGCACCCGGTGCTGGAACCGATTCTGAAGGACACCTACGGCGTCATCGTCTATCAGGAACAGGTCATGCAGATTGCGTCGGCGATGGCCGGACATTCGCTGGGGCAGGCGGACCTGCTGCGGCGGGCGATGGGCAAGAAGAAGGCCGACGTCATGGCCAAAGAAAAGGCCAGCTTCATGACCGGCGCTGCCGCCAAGGCGATCGACACGAAGATCGCCGACGGCATCTTCGATTTGATGGAGAAGTTCGCGGGCTACGGCTTCAACCGCAGTCACTCGGCGGCGTACGGCCTGCTGACCTGGCAGACGGCGTATCTGAAGCACTACTGGCCGGTGGAATTCTTCGCTGGCCTTTTGACCTGCGACAAGGACGACACCGATTCGGTGGTGAAGTTCATCGCCGAGGCGCGCGCGCAGGGGATCCCGGTGCAGCGGCCGGACGTCAACGAATCCGACGCGAATTTCACGGTTGTGGCAGAGGCCGAATCGTCCGCCGTCAATGGCACCGCGGCGCCCGTCAAGACCGGCCGCAAGGGCGCAGCCAAGACCGCCGGGTCGATAGGCAAGGCGATTCGTTTTGGTCTGGCGGCCGTCAAGGGCGTGGGCGAGGGGGCAGTCGAGGTCATCAAGGCGGCGCGCGTTGCCGGCGGCCCCTTTTTGTCGGTCACGGACTTCTGCATCCGCGTCGATCCACGCAAGGTCAACCGCAAGGTGATGGAGGCCCTGGTCAAGTCGGGCGCCTTCGACGGCATCGCGGCCAAAAACGGCGTCACCCGGTCGAAGTTGTTTTCGGCCATTCCGGCCGCCATCGAACGCGCCGCCTCGGCCCAGCGCGAGCGCGAAAGCGGCCAAACGTCACTGCTGGCACTGTTCGGCGGCAGCAAGGGCGCGCCCGCGCCGCAGCCCACGGACGACGCCTATAGCAACGACGAGGAATGGATGCCGCGCGAGATTCTCGCCCACGAAAAGGAAAGTCTCGGCTTCTACATCAGCGGGCATCCCCTCGACCGCTTCACCGGCGAGATCAAACGATTCGCGAACGCCGTGACCACCAACTGCACCGAACGAGGCCCGCGCGCCGAGGTCATCCTGGGCGGCGTGGTCTGCGACTTTCAGGAACGGCAAAGCAAAAGCGGCACCGGCAAGTTCGCCTTTTTCAAGCTGGAGGACCAGCATGGGCAGATCGAATTCCACGTCGGCTCGGCCAAGCTGAGCGACTTTCGCGAGGTTCTGACCTGCAACGAGCCGCTACTGGTCGTCGGCACTGTGGATGCGCCCTTCGGTGACGGGGAAGCCGTGCGCGAACGCCTGCGCTTCATGGAGGCCAAGCGCCTGGCCTCGGTGCGCGCCGAGCGCAGCTCGGTGATGGACATTAGGCTGAACGCAGAGACCCTGTCCGACGACGGGCTGGTGGCCCTGAAGAAGTTGTTGCTGTTGCATCCGGGCCCGTGCCGGACGCGCCTGCGTCTGGAGATCCCGCAACGCAGCGAGACGCTGTTGGATTTAGGCGACGAGTTCAAGGTGGCGGCCGACGACGAGCTGCTGGCGCGCCTCGAACAACTTTTCGGCGAACGGGTCGCCGTTCTCAGGTAGAACACCAGGGTCGTGCGCTGGGGTTGCCAATGGTTTGTCACCGCCGCTCTGTGCGTGTCGGTGGGTGTCAGCGCTGGCGTGGCGCAGGCCGAGCCACATCGCCGGCTCGCGGTCACGCGCCTCGAATTCCAGGGCAACCTGTCGGAGGTCGGCAGGCTGTCGCTGTCCGAGCGCCTGGTGGCTGGCCTGGCCGCGGCCGGGTTTCAGGTTTTCGCCGGAACGGCGGTCACCGAGGCGATCAAGCGGGATGCCGCCCTCGACGGCTGCGCAAAGCCAGACTGTCGGGCGAAGATCGCGCAGGCGCTGGGCGCCGAGTATCTGGTTACGGGGCAGATCGTCGTCAACCACAAGAACTACGAGATCATGCTGGAGCTGCTGAACGGTCGCGATGGCGCGTCGTTGGGCCAAAGCCGCGAACACTGTGTCCTGTGTGGCATCCAGGAAGCCGGCGACATGATGGACCGGGTGGCCTCGGCCCTGCGCGGCTTTCTGGCGACCACGGGCCTGACCCCGGCGCACGTCACCGTGGAATCGCGGCCCCCGGGCGCCTATGTAACCGTCGACGGCCGGGCCGCGGGCGCCACGCCGCTGTCCCTGGATCTGCCCGCCGGTCGCCACAACCTGGGTTTTTCGGCCGATGGATTTCGCCCGTGGCTTCAAACGATGGAGGCGCAGGGCGGCACGACGGAGATCGTCAGCGTCGAGCTGATTTTCGAACCCGTGCCCCTGGGCCCGCCGGTTCAGACAGTCCGGCGGGCTGCATGGGGGGGGTTGGCGGCGGGTGTGGTGGCCGTGGTGGCCGGCATGGTGGCGCTGTCGTACAACGGCAAGGTTGTCGATTGCCCGCCCGAGAAGTCCGGGATGAAGTGCCACAAGGATACCGGGATCTTGGCGGGGGTGTTGCTGGGGGCGGGGACGACGGTGGCGGCTGCCGGCGGTCTGGTGCTGTTTGTCGCGCGGGACGTCGAGGCGCCCGGTCCCGGCCAGGCGCAGGCCACAACCAGCTGGGTTGTTTCCGCACGCACGACTTTTTGATCTATTGTTCCCCCGCATGCAGCGCGGTTTGGCTGAGCCAGTCCAGGATGCGGTGGGGGGAGGTCGCCTTCCCGAGTCGCCCTTTTCGTGGGGGCCCCTCGTCGCCCTGGCTCTGGCGGCGGCCGGGGTGGGCTTTGCCGTCTATGTCTACGCCGTGCCCTACCAGGGGCTGGTCGTCGAGCTGAAGCGCCGGTCGGGCGACAGCATGGCCGCCCAGACGGCCGCCGAAACGCGCCTCAAAGAGCTAGAGCGCATCAAGCGCGAGCTGGTCGAAATTCGCGGCGAGAGCAACCAGAATCTGGGCCATTCGGGCCGCGTGCGTTCCGAACTGAAATTGCTAAAAATACAGTTCGAGGAACGGTTGAAAGATTATGGTGTAACTATAAGTATTAACGATAAAAGTATCGTCGTCCGATTCCCCGAAGAGGCGCTGTTCGACGGCCATGGCGCGAACTTCAGTCGCGCCGGACAGACCGCCTTGCAGGCGGTGGCGCAGAGCCTGACCGGGCGAACGGCGCGGCTGCTGGTCTCGGCGCCAGTGCCGCCGTCGATGGCCCCCAATCCCTTTTTGACCGTGGCGCGTGTTCGCGGCGCTTGCAAGCTGCTGGGCAAGTTCGGGGTGCCACCCGAGGCTGCCCTGGCCGTGGTTGCGGGCGGGCCTGGCGCACCCGACGCCCGGACGCCGACACTCGACGTCGAAATCGAACCTGAAGGTTAGTCTAGGCCAGTCGGGGCAGCGGACCCTGGCACCACGCCGGCAGACCGAAGGTGGTCGCAGGGATGCCCATGAGCTGGAGGATCGACAGCAGTAGGACATCGCACGCCAGTGCCCGCACGATCAGGTCCATCTGCAGTTTGTCGGTGGCCTCGTAGCTGCCGCCATCGTCCGGGCGCGCTACGTCCCTGTCCAGTAGCGGATCTTGCCCGTGTCGCTGTGGACGAACTGCGAGCGGGGGTAGTAGCCGACGCCGCCCCGGCGCAGCGAGCGGACGTATTTCACGACCGTCCTGATGGGGACGCCGCGGACGCGGAAATCCACCGCGGTGCCTTCGGGGTGCTGGCTTTGGCGGGCGACCTCGCGGCCCTTTTTGCGCAACATCAGGTTGTACTTCGGTGAACGGTAACCGGACACGACGTCGATGCGCGCCGCCGAGAATCGAATCGCCACGTGCATCAGGACATCGATGAGGCGGGTGTCCATTTGCGTCGCCTGGTTGGTGAAGTGGTCGCGCAGGAAAGGGTGGAAGTATTCATCGAGCACTTGTCCCGGCAGGATGGGCAGCGCCTCGTGCGTCCACAGGTTGAACAGTGTCGTTACCGGCTGGACACGTAGACCAGCAGCTGGCAGGGGCAAAGAAACCAGGGGCCCGGTGCCGGCCTTGCGTCGCGTGGGCGACTTGCGGGCGGCGTCCGCCAGGGTGCGGTCGATCTGCTGGTCGTCCATGTGCACATTCGGCCGCAGCGCCTTGTCGACCAGGCGTTGTTCCTTCTTGCTGCGCTCGTGCGGCAGCGGTGGCACCAGGTGGTCGGCGCGCTCCTCTATCGTGTCGACCAGTTCCTCGGCCGGTAGCATCGGCGTCGACAGCCCTTGCAACCCAAAGATGAGACAGGCGCCAACCACCCATACAGTCTAGGTGGCGTGGGGGCGGGGCGCCACTAACCCGACGGTCAGGCGCGCGCCCGGCGCAGGCCGATGAGCTGGTTCAGCGATCCCGACGAGAATCCTGCAAGGTCCAGGGTGACGAAGGTGAAACCCAGCTTTCGGCCCAGGCCCACAATCGCCTCACGAACATCGGGCGCCAGGGCCCGGGCCAGGTGTGCCGATTCCAGCTCCAGTCGCGCGACTTCGCCGTGGTAGCGAACGCGCAGCTGTCGGAATCCCAGGGCGCGCAGACCGTCCTCGAACTCGTCCACCTGGCGCAGCCGTTCGGTCGTGATCTCGGTGCCGTACGGAAAGCGCGACGACAGGCACGCCAGTTGCGGCTTGTCCCAGGTGGCAAGACCCAGTTCTTTCGACAGGGTGCGCACCTCGTCCTTGGTCAGGCCTGCGTCGACCATGGGGTGGTGGGCGCCACGCTCGTCGGCCGCCTTCAGCCCCGGGCGGTGATCGCCCAGATCGTCCAAGTTCGTGCCCAGCAGAACCGCCTTCGTGCCCAGGCGCTCGGCCGCGGGCAGGGCGATTTCCAGCAGCTCGGCCTTGCAGTGGTAGCAACGGTTGGTCGGGTTCTCGGCAAACCCGGGGCGCTGCAGTTCGCGCGATTCGACGACCTCATGCCGGACGCCCAGCGACGAGGCCAGCTCAAGGGCGGCCTTGCGCTCGCTTTTGGCCATGGTGACCGACACAGTGGTCAGCGCGATGCATTTGTCGCCCAGAACGTCGTGCGCCACGCGCAGCAGCAGCATCGAATCCACCCCACCCGAAAAGCAGACCAGCGCCGAGCCGTAGTCGGCCAGCAGGCTGCGCAGCTTTGCGTGTTTTTCAGCCAGGGTCATGGGCGCAGTATAGCCGACAAGCATCACAGGGTGAGGGTCTCTGCGGTGGCCGCGACCGCCGCTGCCTCGGCCGCCATATCGAGGCTGGCCTCGGCCCGTTCCACATCATCCAGGCGCGCCGCCGTGCTGGGGTGCGGCGGCACGAACAGCGAGCAGCAGTCTTCGTAGGGCAAGATGGACGTGTCGAAGGTGCCGATGCGCTTGGCCAGATCGATGGTCTCGCGCTTGTCGTAGGTGACCAGCGGCCGCAGCACCAGGCGCCGCGCCGCGGCCTCTATGGTGGCCAGGTTGCCGATGGTTTGACTGGCGACCTGGCCGAGGTTTTCGCCCGTCACCAGGGCTTCGGCGCGCGTGCCGTCCGCGATCAGATCCGCGACGCGCATCATCATCCGTCGGTACAGCACAACGGCCAGCGGTGCGGGGCCCGCCTCGCGCAGGCGCTTCTGCGTGTCGGTGAACGACACGACGGTCAGGGTGCGCAGCGCCTGCCAGCGCGCCAGCGTGCGGGCCAGCGTGACCACCTTGTCGCGAGATTTTTCCCCGACGAAGGGCGGCGAATGGAAGTACAGGGCGTCCAGCGCCAGTCCGCGCTTGGCCGACAGCCACGCGGCCACCGGCGAATCGATGCCACCCGACAGCAGCAACAGCGCCCGGCCCGACGATTCCACGGGCAGGCCACCCGGGGCCTCCCGCCGGTCGGCGTAGACATAGGATCCGGTTGCGCCCACTTCGATGCCCACGACCAGCGCCGGGTCGGTCAGGTTCACTGGGATCTTCAACGCGCCTTCGATGGCGGCGCCGACGTCGCACGAGATTTCGTAGGACGTTAGCGGAAAGCGCTTTTCCGAACGGCGTGCTTCGATGCGGAAGCTGCGCCGGAACGCGGGGTCGCGCTCGACGGCGGCATCCGCGCAGGCGACGGCGGCCTGCCGGATGGCCGTGATCTCGGAATCGACCACCGCAACGGGTGAAATGGACACCAGACCGAAGACGCGTTCCAGGCGCGCGCAGGCTTCTTCGACGTCGCCCTCGGACAGGCGCACCAGGATGCGCCCGTGCGGCGTCTCGATGCGAAATCCCGACAGCCCCGTCAGGGCCAGGCGCACGTTGTCGACCAGGCGCCGCTCGAAGCGCGGCCGGTTGCCCGCCTTCAAGAACAACTCGCCGTAACGGCACAGGACCGCGTTCATGACGACCGCGCCATCCGTTCGATTTCGGCGACCGCTTGCACCAGCGCGACCGCTGCGTGGTCGACGTCAGCCTCGGTCGTATGCCGCGACAGCGAGAAACGCAGGATCGCCGCCTCGTCGTCGATGCCGACCGCCTTCAGGACGTGGCTGGGACCGCGCGTGCGCGACGCACAGGCCGACCCGGCGGACGCGAAGACATCGCGCGCTTCAAGTGCGTGCAGGATGGGCTCGGCCGGCAGGTCCGGCACCTGGATGCTGGCGATGTGGGGCGCCTGGGGGGCCCCCGTCACGGTGGGGCGCGCGGACGGCAGCGCCGCAAAGATCTGTTGCTGTAGCCGGTCGCGCAGGCCCGCCACGCGGGGGGCGTCCTTCCACCAGGTCCGGCATAGTTCAGCCGCGCAACCCAGACCGACGCAGCCGGGGACGTTCTCGGTTCCCGAACGCAGGCCCCGTTCCTGTCGGCCGCCGTCCCACAACGGTGCCAGGCGCGCGCCAGGGCGCAGCCACAGGGCCCCGACGCCCTTCGGCCCCGCCATCTTGTGACCGGAGATCGCGACGGAATCGGCGCCCAGCGTTTTGACCGCCAGGGGCACAAATCCGGCCGCTTGCACGGCGTCCACATGCAGATGGGGCGGGCGGGCGGTCAGGCGCAGGGCTTTGGCAATCGGGGCCACCGGCTGAATTGTCCCCAGTTCGTTGTTGACCAGCATGACCGCCACGACGCTGGTTTCGGGACGCAACGCCGCCACGACGTCCTCGGCTGAAACCGCGCCGCTTGGTTGCGGCACGACGAAGGTGACCTGCCAGCCGTGCTGTATCAGGCGCTCGGCCGAACGCAGCACCGCTGGGTGTTCGATGGCGGTGACCACGGCGTGGTGGCCCCGGGCGAGACCCGCGGCGCCCAGCAGGCCCAACGCATCGGCCTCGGTGCCCCCGCTCGTGAAGATGATCTCGGACGGCTCGGCCCGCAGCAGGCCGGCGACCTGCGCGCGCGCCTCGTCAAGCGCCCTGGCGGCGGCCGCGCCCAGGCGGTGCGCCGATGATGGGTTGGCGAAGAAGGTTGCGGCCGCGTGGGTCATGCGGGCCAGGACCTCGGGCGCAGGAGGCGTCGAGGCCGCATTGTCCAGGTAGATCATGGCAAGCGCAGGAGACAACCACGGATCAGGCGCGACGGAAAGGTCCTGTGGGCCCGCTTGTGGGGGTCCGTCCGGGGCCGTGCCGCCCTCGCATAGCCGTGGCCGTTAACGGCGATTTGAGGTACATAAAATGATGTGAGTGACATCGGCGCCCGCGCGAAGAAGGTCCTGCACGCGGTGGTGTCCGAGTACCTGGCCACCGGTGACGCGGTCGGCTCGCATACGGTGACGCGTCGGTATGGGATGGACGTTTCGGCGGCGACGGTGCGGACCGTCATGGGCGACCTCGAGGAAATGGGGCTTTTGCGCCACACCCACACCTCGGCCGGCCGCATTCCGACCGATCGGGGCCTGCGCTACTACGTGGACACCCTGTTGCGCGTGCGTAGCCTGACCCTCAGCGAAAAGGACGACATTCGCGAGCAGATTGGGCCGTCACCCGCCGACGCGCAGGAGGTCATGCACCGGACGTCGCGGGTGCTGCGCGAACTATCGCACCTGGTGGTCGTCGTGCAGACCCCGCGCCCGGAAAGCGACGCCGTCGCTCACATCGAATTCGTGCGCCTGCGCGAGGGCCAGTTGTTGGCGGTCATAGCCAGCGTCAGCGGGCAAATTCAGAACAAGCTGGTGCCGGTCGATTTTCCGCTGAGCCCTGGGGATCTGGACCGCATCAACAATTATCTGAACACCCTGGTGGCTGGTTTGACGCTGGATCAGGTGCGGGCGCGCATCGCGGCCGAAATCGAGAACGAGCGGACGGCGAATGATCACGTGCTATCGCGCGCGCTGGCGCTGGCCGTCGCGGCCGTACCGGCGGAGCCCGGCGTGGAGATTCTGGTCGAAGGGCAGTCCAGCCTGTTGACCAGCGTCGACGATGTGGACCGGGCCAAACGCGTCCTGCGCACGCTTGAGGAAAAGGACGTGATGTTGCGCCTGTTGGATCGGACCCTGGGGGCGCCCGGGATCTGCGTCTTTATTGGGGCCGAGGCGAACCTGGCGGACCTGACTGACATCTCGGTCGTGGCGGCCAGTTATGGCAGCGAGGATCGGCCGCTCGGGACCATAGGGGTCATAGGCCCGTCGCGGATTAACTACTCGAAGGTCATCCCGCTGGTAGACTTCACGGCTGAAGTGATTACAGAAGTACTACCGAAGCTGTGAAGCGCGCCTTTTTGGCTGGAAGAAAAAATTGGTCATGACTGAGCCCACCGACGAGAATTTGCCCGCGAGCCAGGTCGACATCGACGGACCGGGGTCCGATCCGGCCGAGCGAGTGACCGTTACCTCACCCGAGGATCGGCTGGCCCTGCTTGAGACCGAGAAGCAGGAACTGCGCGATCGCATGCTGCGCATCGCCGCTGATTTCGAGAACTGGAAGAAACGCGCGCGTAAGGATCAGGCAGATGGCGAGCTGCGCGCGAAGGAATCTGTCCTGCGCGAGATGCTGGACGTCATCGACAACCTGGAACGGGCGCTGGGCGCAATCGGCGACGCGACGGATCCGAAGGCGGTGCAGCACGGGGTGAACCTGGTGTTGCGCCTGTTTCAATCCAAGCTGGAACGCCTGGACGTCAAGGCGATGGAGACCAAGGGTCAGCCCTTCGACCCGCGTCTGCACGACGCGATTGCGCAGGTTCCGTCCAGCGAGGTCCCACCTGGATCCGTTCTGAGCGAGCTACAAAAAGGGTATCGCATGGGTGACCGCTTGCTGCGACCGGCATCGGTGGCAGTGGCCGTGGCGCCGGTCGCCGCGACTGCAGACGGCGGGGCCAACACAGGGAGCAGCCAGGGCTCTTGAGCCGGGTCATCGGGATCGATCTGGGCACGACGAACTCGTGCGTCGCCGTACTGGAGGGCGCAGAGCCGGTCGTGATCCCCAACGCGGAGGGGTCGCGGACCACGCCATCCGTTGTCGGATTCCCTGACAGCGGCGAGCCGCTGGTCGGTCAGATAGCCAAGCGCCAGGCGGTGACCAACGCCGAAAACACCATCCAGGCGGTCAAGCGCCTGATGGGCCGCAAGCTTGAAGACGGCGAGGTCACGCGCCACCGCTTGCAGTGCGCCTACACCATCGTGGCGTCGGAGAACGGGGACGCCTGGGTTCAGGTGCGCGAGCAGCGCTATCCGCCGGCGCAGATTTCCGCGATGGTTCTCGGGCGGATGAAGAAGACCGCCGAAGACTATCTGGGCGACGTCGTGACCGACGCCGTCATCACCGTTCCCGCGTATTTCGACGACACCCAGCGCCAGGCGACGCGCGACGCGGGCAAGATTGCGGGCCTCAACGTCCTGCGCATCGTCAACGAGCCGACCGCCGCGGCCCTGGCGTACGGCAGCGCCAGCGAGGCAGTGTCACGTAAGATTGCCGTCTACGATCTGGGCGGGGGCACCTTCGATATCTCGTTGTTGCAGCTGGACCAGGGCATGTACCAGGTCAAGGCGTCGAGCGGCGACGGGTTCCTTGGGGGCGAGGACTTCGACGGCCGCATCGTGAATTTCCTGGCCGATGCCTTCCAGAAGACCGCGGGCGTGGATCTGCGCAAGGATCGCATGGCGCTGCAGCGCCTGCGCGAGGCCGCAGAGAAAGCCAAACTGGAATTGTCCAGCAGCCTTGAAACAGAAATCAATTTGCCGTTCATTGCGGCCACGGCCGACGGGCCCAAGCACCTGATCACGTCGCTGACGCGGGGCAAGCTGGAAAGCATCACCCACGATCTGATCGACCGGACGTTCGCCCCCTGCGAAAGCGCGCTGAAGGACGCGGGCTGGTCGCCGGCCGAAATCGACGAGGTCATCCTTGTCGGCGGACAGACGCGCATGCCGCGCGTGCAAGAGCGGGCGGCGGACTTCTTCGGCAAGCCGGTCTCGCGCGGTGTGAACCCGGACGAGGTCGTCGCGGTGGGCGCGGCCTTGCAGGGCGCCGTGCTGAGTGGGGAGAAGCAAGACGTCCTGTTGTTGGACGTGACGCCGCTGTCGCTGGGCGTGGAAACGGCCGGTGGCGTGTTCACGCAGGTGATTCCCCGCAACACGACCATCCCGGTGCGGCGGTCGCAAATCTTCAGCACCGCCGTCGACAACCAGCCCTACGTCAATGTGCACGTACTTCAGGGCGAGCGGCAGATGGCGGCGGATAACAAGAGCCTGGCGAATTTTCAGCTGACCGGCATTCCGCCGGCGCCGCGTGGTGGCCCGCAGATCGAGGTGTCGTTCGACATCGATTCGAACGGTCTGGTCAGTGTTTCGGCGAAAAATTTGGGCACAGGTAAAGAACAGAAGGTCGAGGTGCGCGCGACCTCTGGCCTGTCCGAGGAAGAGGTGTCGTCGTTCATCATGGCGGCCGAGAAGAACCGCGACCTCGACAGCGTTCGCCGCGAATGGGCCGACGTGAAGAACAACGGCGATACGCTGGTGTATGCCACCGAGCGGGCGTTGGAAGAATATGCCACGGTGCTGGACGCGGCGGCGCGGGCGCAGGTCGAGGTCGAACTTCAGGCCTGCAAGGCCGTTCTGGACGGTGA
>JANXXE010000188.1 GCA_025350815.1 Myxococcales bacterium
CCGCGCCGCCGACTCCGCCCCCGGGCCCGCCCCCGGCGGTACCACCCGCGCCTCCGCCGCCGCCTGAGGTGATCGTGCCTCCGCCGCCGATGCCCCCCCCACCGGGCCCATCGGCGCCACCGGCCCCCCCCCGACGGCGCCGCCGCCCGCGCCGCCGCCGCCACCGCCTCCGCCGCCGCCCATCATCCAATAGCGGCGAGACGGTCAGGCTTCCGACGCGGAAACCCGTCGCCCTGCGTGTCCTGGTCTGGCCCAGGCACGCAGCGGCCGCTCGACGGGGATTGCTCGATGCCGCAGATCGCATGCAGCGGCGGCAGCCGGCCCGCGAACCGGGCGCCGGGGACCGGACTGTCGGAAACGACGCGGATTAGGTCGTCAGCTTGGCGTCGACGGTGATGGTCGTCTTGAGCAGACCGGAAATCGGGCAGTTCTTGCGGGCGTCCTCGGCGGCGGCGGCAAAGATCTCGGCCGTCGCGTTCGGCACCTTGCCGACGACGACCAGATGAATCTTACTGACGCCGAAACCCGCTTCACCCTTCTCGAAGGTCAGATGGGCCTTGGTTTCGATGCTGTCGGGCACAAGGTTCGATGCGCCCAGCACGCCCGACAGTTTCATCGAGTAACACGACGCCATGGCCGCAGCGACGAGTTCTTCCGGATTGGTGCCGGGCTCGTCGCCAAAGCGCTGGTTAAAGTTGTACGGAACGCTGGACAGGACGGCGCTGTCGGTGGAAACGACGCCTTTGCCATCCTTCAAACCACCCCGCCAAACGGCGCTAGCTTTTCGCAACATCGATATTCTCCTGTGAAAGCGGCGACCATAACACAGCCCCGGCACCCACGGCCCCTACCTGAAGCGTCGGCGACGGGTCAGCCGGGCGGCCAACGCCACGGCCAGCAGGCCGCACAGGGCCCCGCGGCGCGCGTCCCGATCGCCGCCGCCGAGGCGACAACCACAGCCTGCGCCATCGGACGGCATCACCACTGCGGCGGGCCCGCCTGGGGGGCTGAAGCAACCCGCCACCTTGGAGGTGAGCTCGAGATCATCGATTGCGGCCTCGACCCCACCGCGCATGGCATTGCCGTCAGCGACGACAAAACGAAATTGCAGCGTGCCCTTGCCCCATAGTTCGGCCGGCAACGACACGCTTCGCTGCACCCAGCCCTTCGTGATCTGGTTGGCCGCGCGATCGATCTCGACCCAGCCGGTCGCCGCCCCCGCATCCCCCGGAACGCCCGCGTTGCGCGCCAGGACCGTCAAGCTGGAATCTGGGCTGGGCTCGATGCCGGCGCCGTCAGCTGTGGCGCGAACGCCGGCGAACGCCATCCAGTAGCGCAGCAGCGGCTCACGCAAGGGCGTGGCATCGTAAGACGGTGACGCAAGGGTGGTCTTGCCGCCCTTGACGAAGGTCGATTGGCCGGGCACCACCGCAGCCGCGCCCGTCACCCAGGCGGCATGGCCCGTTCGCGCGCCCCCGGGCTGCAGCAGCGTGCGCAAGACTTCCGTCGCTTCGGGCTCTCCCCGTTCCCACTTGGCGCCCGCGGTGGTGTCAGTGCCGTCGGGGTCTACCGTCCAGCCGCTGTCGGCCTCGAAACCGTCGCTGTTGATGACCTTCGTCCCGACCAGGAACGGCGTCTTCAGGCGGTGGTAGTGAACATCGCTTTGCGTGGCGGCCTTGACGGTGACTTCAGTTCCGCAAGGGATCGTGTGCAGATCCAGCGCAAAACTTTGTGTGCGCTTGGTCCCGGGCTCGATCGTGCCCAGATCCTTGGCGTCGCTGACCAGCTTGCCGCCGACCGGCACCTCGACTGACAGGTGCACGTTGCCAGCGATCGCTTTACCCGTATTGCTGACCTCGACGTCCAACGCGACCGGCCCGGCCGTGGGACCCTTGCCGGCGGCGTCCAACACCAGCGCCGTGACATCGGATCGGGGATCACCGCAATCGGCGGAAACCTGCGTGCACATCACCAGGCGGTTGCGGCTGGCGCCCCGGTTCCATTCTTCCCACCATAGACGGGCTTTGTTCAGGCGATCGGCCAGGCCCATCGGCGTCGGACTGCGCCACGTCTCCGTCGGGCGGGTCAAGATCACCTCGACCTCGCGCCAGTAGTCCTGCCGCAGCTCGTGGGCGCGCGGGACACGTTCGCCGTTGGCCGCCACCACGTCGTCGATCGAGACGTCCAGACGAGTCCCCATGACGGTCATCCCACTTGGCCGACGAACGGTGTCGTAGGCCATGCAGGCCGGCGGGCTGTAGTTGGGAATGTTCTCGATGATGAAGAAGGGCGGCATCTCGTCGGCGGCCAGTAGACCCATGCCGTACAGGTCCAGATTGCCGTAACGCTTGGTGCGTTCCGTCCAGCTAAAGCTGCCGTCACGGTTATCGGTCCAGGCGAATCCGTCGTGGATCGAGGCCTGAGTGTCGACAAACTGGTTGTAGTGGGCACAGTCCCGGCCCATCAAGGCATCTGAAATCTTGCCGGTGCGCGGGTGCCGGATACTGAAGAACATCAACCAGCGGTGGGCGCTTTCCTGGCCCCAGGTCTCAAGGGCCCTGTCCCATAGGCTGCGCGCGTCGCCCGCCCGCAGACCGACCAGCTTCATGTTCAAGACGGATCGCAGAACCCCGTTCGAACCGTAGCTGCGACTGAGGTCCACGGGCGGCGTGCCCAAACCCAATACCTCGTTCTTGACGGTCGTTTCGTACGCTTCGCCCTTCAGGGTCGGATCGTCGAAGGTCATCCAGACTGTCATGGCCTCGAAGTGGTCACCAAACTGCTCGATGACCTTGCGTGAAAGTGCCGGCAACGATCGGAGGGTAAGCTGCGCGCCCGACGCGGCCACGATGTCCTCGTCGCCCTGCACGACCACCACCTCGCCGTTGAGGGTGAGTTCAGCGCGCGCGACGGCCGGCGCGCAACACAAAACGGCCAGTGCCCCCACGATCGAGCGCAAGCGGGTCATGCTTGAAGGACGCAGGACGGATTCACGCAGCCAGACTTCTTCATGAGACACCCTACCCAGTCATGAGACACCCTACCCCGTCGGCAAGGCAATGCGGAAGCATGCGCCGCCGTTGATTTGCCCGCTATTTTGTCAGGGCCAAGAAGGCCTTGGCGGCGTGACTCAGTGTCCGGTGCGCCGGAAAAACCAGGTAGATCTTGCGCGCGACGGCCAACTCTTTGACCCGGATCTCGCGCAGCGCCCCCTGTTCGATTTCCTGGTTGACGCACATGCGCGGCAAGAACGCGACGCCCTCGTTCTGCTGCACCAGTTTGCGGATGGCCTCGACGGTTGGCATTTCCACATCCCGGTTCAGGGTCACCTTGAGACGCTGGAATTCGCGCACGACAACTTCACGGTAGGGCGACACAACGTTGTGCGCGATGAAGGTCTCCATGCCCAGGTCCGCGATTGAGACCGACTTGCGACCGGCCAACCGGTGCTGCGGCGACACGACGAAGGCCAGATGGTCAGTGTAGATGACCCGCGCTTGCAGGCGTTCGTCCTGCGGCTCGTAGCTGATGACGCCGAATTCGAGATCGCCCTCGACCAATTCGGTCGGGATCTTGCTGGACTGGCTGCGGCGCACCTGCACCTTGACCCGCGGGTACGCCCGGCGGTAGCGCGCGATCAGGGGCAACAGATAGAGCGTGGTGGATTCGTTGGCGCCGATGGTCAGGCGCCCGGTCGCGTTGTCGCGCAATTCGCCGAGGGCACCGGACAGCTCGGCACGCAGGTTGTCGAAGCGGCGTGCGAAATCGAGCACCAGATCGCCTGCGTCGGTCAGGCGCAGATCCTTGCTGTTGCGATCGATCAGCACCTCGCCCAGTTCGGCCTCAAGCCGCTGGACGGCAAGCGACACGGCCGGCTGTGTACGCAAAAGGCGGGCGGCCGCACGGGAGAAGCTTTTTTCCGTGGCGACGGCGCGGAACACCTGGAGAACGTGAAGATCCATCGATAAGTGGGCTGACGCCCTGCCTAATGAGGCAAGGCGTTGATATTACTTTTTCTTATTGGATAAGCAATTGTCATCAGATGGCGCAGCAGAATAAATTGGCCAAATATGACCCCGCTTCCTAGACTGTCCCCATGAGCGAACGACCTTCCGACCGCGTGGCCATCTTCGACACCACCCTGCGCGACGGTGAACAATCCTGTGGCTGCAGCATGACCGTGGCCGAGAAGCTGCGTATGGCGCGCAAACTGGTCGAACTGGGCGTGGACGTGATGGAGGCGGGATTTCCGATGGCGTCCCAGGGCGACTCGGATGCGGTGGACAAGATCAGCCGCGAGTTTTCCGGCATCGCGGTCGCGGCCCTGGCGCGCTGTCACGCGGGCGACATCGAAAAGGCGGCGCGCGCGCTGGAGAAGGCCAAGCGGCCGCGGATTCACACTTTCATCGCGACCAGCCCCATCCACCTCAAGCACAAGCTGAAGAAGACCGAGGACGAGGCCCTGGAGACCGCGGTCAAGGCGGTCGAGCAGGCGCGGCGCTACGTCGAGGACGTGGAATTTTCCGCAGAGGATGCCACCAGAACTTCCGTCGAGGGGCTGATCAAATTCTCGAAGGCGGTCGTGGCGGCCGGCGCGCGCGTGGTGAATTTGCCCGACACGGTCGGCTACAGCATCCCGCACGAATATGGGGCGCTCATCGCGAAGGTCGCTGCCGCGCTGGCGGGCACGGGCGCCCAACTGAGCGTCCACTGCCACGACGATCTTGGCCTGGCCGTCGCCAATTCGCTGGCGGGCGTCATGGGCGGCGCGCGGCAGGTCGAATGCACCATGAACGGCATCGGCGAGCGGGCGGGGAATTGTTCACTGGAGGAGATCGTCATGGCGCTGAAAGTCCGCGGCGACATCCTGCCGTACTCGACGGGGATCAACACGCCGGAGCTGTTCCCGGCCAGCCAGTTATTGACCGAGATCATCGGGGTGGGCCCGCAGCCGAACAAGGCCGTCGTCGGCCGCAACGCGTTCGCGCACGAGGCGGGCATTCATCAGGATGGGTTTCTGAAGGAACGTACGACCTACGAGATCATGGACCCTCGGTCGGTCGGCGTTCCCGAAAGTCGCCTGGTCCTGGGCAAGCACAGCGGTCGCCACGCGCTGGCGGATCGGTGCCGGATCCTGGGTTATGATCTTAGCGCCGTGCAGGTCGAGTTCCTGTACACCGGGTTCATCGCCCTGTGCGACGCCAAGAAGTGGGTGGGCGACGACGAAATCCGCGCCCTGGCCATGGCCGCCGTCAAGGCCACCGCCAGCGCCTGACGCGCGCGACATATTTGACGTCGCGGCGGGCGGGCGCAAGATCCCGAGGGTGATGATCCGCCTGCTTGTCGCCGTCGTCCTTATCGGTGCGCCGTCGCTGGCCCGCGCCCAGGGCGAGGCGGCCCACAAGGCCGTGCATCCGATCTACGCGGCGGTGTCGGTGGATTCGCCCCAGGACCGGGATGCGCGGCGACGGTTCGGGGAGGCCGCGGCCAAGTTCGGGCTGGGCACAGTCGAGACCGTGGACATTCCCGGCCCGCCCGAGCCGAAGGCGCAGGCGCTGTTACGCGCTGGCATGGCGGCCGTCGAGGTGCTGCGATTCGATGAGGCGCAGGTGGCGCTGGACGCAGCGGCCGCCGAAGTGGCGAACACGGGCGCGGCGGGTCTGTCGCCGGCCGAACTGGCGGACCTGTTTCTGTTTCAGGCGACCGCGCTACAAAAGGCGGACTGGAAAGACTTGCCGACGCCGTTCACCGACATCGCGCCGCCAGGGGCGAAAGATGCGTATCTGCGGGCAGCAACACTGACACCAGAACGGGTGCTGCCACCCCGACAGTTTCGGCCTCTGGTCGTCGCAAGCTGGCAAAAGGCCGTGGCCGAGATTCAAGCGCGACCGCGGGGCGCGATCCTGGTGCGGGCGGCGCCCAGCGCCCAGATATCTATCGACGGCGGGGCGGCCCTGCTGTCACCGGCCGTCGCGCAGAATCTGCCGTACGGCGATCACGTGATTCGCGGCGAGGATCTGGGTCGGAAACCGTGGGTCGTGGTTGTCTCGCTGTCCCTGCCGACTCTTGAGGTCGACATGCCCGAGACGCCGGCCTTGGCTCTGGACCCGGCGGATGCGGCGGCCCACGCGAGGCGTATGGGCGCGTCCTTTGGCCTGGTGGCGTCGCTGAAAAGGGGGGCCGCCCTCGACCTGCAGCTAAGCCTGATCGACGCGCGGACCGGCACCCAGCGCGACGCCACCGTCGTGCCCTTGGGGGGCGATGCGGGCACAGGCGGGCTGTTGGAAGCAACCGTCATGCGTCTGGATGAACAGGCCCGCAAAGACGAAGTGCGCGGACAGGGACGGGACGCTGAGGCCACTGGTCCGCCTTTTGGGCTGGCGCTGGCCCCACCCGCGCCGGCCCCGGCGACGGACGCGCCCCGGTTGTCGAGCGATCCCGTCGGATGGGCGCGGGCGCACTGGCCCTTGGTGACGGCCGTGGGCGCCTGCGTCGGCACCGCGCTGATCCTGGGACTGGTTGTGGCGCACGACGACAGAATGGCCATAAGATGATTGCTTGCCCCTGTCTTCCTCATGGCTGTAGTCGGGATTGATCTCGGCACGACGAATTCCGTCGTGGCCACCGTCAACGGCGGTGAGGTCGTGGTCATCCCCGATGCGCAGGGGCGCCGCCTGCACCCGTCGGTGGTGTCGTTCGCGGCCGATGGGACAAAGACCTACTCGCACGAGGCGGTCGCCCGGCGAATCGTCGACCCCGCGTACACGGTGTATTCGGCCAAGCGCCTGATCGGCCAGCCCTTCCGCGCCGACGAGGTCAAGATGGCCGCCTCGCGATTCCCCTACCGGGTCGAAGAAGGCAACAACGAGCAGGCCGTGTTCGTGGGACCTGACCGCGCCTACACCATCCCGGAGATCTCGGGCTTGATGCTGGCCTATCTCAAGCAGTGCGCCGAGGGATTCCTGAACGAGGCGGTCACAGGCGCGGTCATCACCGTCCCGGCGAACTTCAACGACGCGCAGAGGCGCGCCACCATGGACGCCGGGCGCATCGCCGGGCTCGATGTGATGCGCGTGCTGAACGAGCCCACGGCGGCGGCGCTGGCCTACGGTGCAGGACAAAACATGTCCCAGCGCATCGCCGTTTACGACTTCGGCGGCGGGACCTTCGACGTGACGATCCTTCAGGTCGAAGGCGAGGTCTTCGAGGTACTGGCGACGGGCGGCGACACTTTCCTTGGCGGCGATGACGCCGATACCATGTTGCTGAACGTATTGGCCGAGCTGTTCATGACCCAGCACAAGATCGATCCGCGGCAAGACCCGTCGTCACGCGCGCGGCTGCTGCTGGCGGCCGAACAAATCAAACGCCACCTGTCGGACCGCACAGAAGCCAAGGGCGAGCTGAAGAACATCGGCGTGGGGCCGCAGGGGGAACCGCTGAACCTGCGATTCCAGATTGACCGTACCCTGTTTGAGCAGTCCATCAGCACGCTGGTGGCGCGCACCCTGCGCACCTGTGACGAGGTGCTGAGCGCGGCCGCGCTGCTGCCGTCGCAGGTGGACGAGGTCATCATGGTGGGCGGTTCGACCCGAATCCCCCTGGTGCGCGCCGAGGTGCAGCGCCATTTCGGGCGCGCCCCGCGCATCGACCTGAATCCCGACGAGGTCGTCAGCACCGGGGCGGCCATTCAGGCCAACAACCTGGCGGGGGGGGCTGGCGCGTCGGAAACGGCCGTACTGCTGGACGTGACGCCGCGGGCACTGGGCATCGCCGTCGCCGGCGGTTTCGCCGAGCCCATCGTCGACCGCAACGTTCAGGTCCCCGTCGAGCAAACCCGCATCTTCAGCACGTCGGCCGACAACCAGACCGTCGTGCGCATCCAGGTTTGCCAGGGCGAATCGCGACGCTTCAGCGAGAACACGCCGCTGGGCGAACTGGAGCTGTCGGACCTGCCACCCGCCCGGCGCGGCGAGGTGAAGATCGAGGTGACGTTCCGGATCGACACCAACGGCATCCTGCGCGTGCGCGCGCGCGATCCCAATTCGGGCCTGGGCAAGGAGGCCGCGGTGAATATCCGCGGCCAGATGAGCGACTCGGAAGTCGACGCGGCCGCGGCAAAGATCGACGCAACAGCGGTGGAACCGGCGCCGCGGTTGTAGAAGAAAGAAGGGACGATGACGGACGCAGGGGCGCAGCTGGCCGAGCAGCTGACAGGATTCGCGAAACGGATCTTTCCGGTGGTCAATCGGATGAACTACTACCAGCTGTTGAACGTGCCACCGAAGGCCGACGTCCCGGCCATTCGCGCATCGTTTTACCAGGCGGCCGCGCAGCTTCACCCGGACCGGTATCACGTCATCGCCGACGCGCAGACACGCGAGCAGCTTGAAACCATCTACGCGCGCATCGCCGAGGCGTATCGCGTGCTGACCACACCCGACAAGCGGCAGGCGTACGACGCGGGTCTGGCGGAAGGCAAGATGCGCTTCGATCAGAAAGACCGCGACGCCAAGGGTCCCAAGAATCCAGAGGACAGCCTGACGCACGCCGAGGCGAAGAAGTTCTTTCGCATGGGCATGATCTGCCACGGTAAGAAGGACTGGAAGGGCGCGGTCATGAACTTCAATTTTGCCCGGACGTTTGAACCGGCGGCGGCTGTCATCGCGGAAAAGCTGGCGGAAGCCCAGAAGGCCCAGACAGCGAAGGGCGGCGGGGTAGGAAAGTAGTGACCGCAGGCCATGGCGGCGTCCCGCGGGTGGGGACGACGCTGGGACGCTATGCCCTGACGGCGGTGCTGGGCCGGGGCGCGATGGCGACGGTGTTTCGTGGTCGAGACCAGCGACTGGGCCGAGACGTCGCCATAAAGGTGATGAACCTGGCCATAGCGGCGCGCAGCGAATCGGCCGAAAGATTCCGGCGCGAGGCGCTGGCGGTGGCGGCGATCAAGCATCCGGGCATCGTCGAAATCTTCGAATTTGTGCCGGCCACCGAGGACGAGCCGAGCTACATCGTTTCCGAGTTGATAGCCGGCCCGACGCTGCGGGAATTCGTGGAACAGCGACGGGGGCGCCTGCTGCCCGAGGTGGCGGCGCTGCTGGGCGCGCAGGTTGCCGAGGCGCTGGCGGTGGCGCACGAGGCGGGCATCGTCCACCGCGACGTCAAGCCCGACAACGTCATGCTTGAACGCAGCGGCTCGACCGGCCGGGTCGTGCTGACAGACTTCGGGCTGGCCCACGTGACGGGGCTGGCGACCATGACAGCGACGGGCGCGCTGATGGGATCGCCCGCATACATGTCGCCCGAACAGGCGCGCGGCGGCGATGCCGGACCGGCGGCCGACCTGTGGGCGCTGGGCGTGTGGCTGTATGAGGCAACCACGGGGCACGTGCCCTTCCCGGGCCGCGAGCCACTGGCGGTGCTGGTGGCCATCACGCGCGGCGCTTTCAAACGACCGTCGCAGCTTAGTGCCACCGTGGGCCCCGCGTTCGAGGCCCTGATCCTGCGTTGCTTGCACCAGGTGCCGGGCGCGCGTTACCTGACCGCAGCGGCCCTGGCGCGTGATCTGCGCGCCTGCGCGACGGAGGCGGGCGTGACGGACGAACGGGCTGTGTTGCGCCGCTGCCTGGAGGATCCCGACGCCCTGGAGGCCGATTTGCGGCCCGTGGTTGCCGCGCACGCCGTGGACAGCGCGCGTCGATTCGCGCAGCGGGCGCAGTTTGCGAAGGCGCTGGCAGAGATTGGCCGGGCGACGGCCTATGTGCCCGACCACGCGGGCGCGACGGCGGTACTCAAGGCGCTGTCGGCCCGCAAGCGTTGGATGACCGTCGTGGCGACTGTGGCATCGGCGGCACTTCTGGCGGGCGGCGCCTGGGCCACCAGGGCCTATCTGGCGCGCCCTGTGAATCTGCCCGCAGCACCGGTGGCAAAGCCCGTCGTGATGATCCCGCCTGCGCCGGCACCCGAAGTTCCGGCCCCCCAGGTCAAGATGGACGCGCCCCAACCCACCAAGAATCCCGTCCGCGCGAAGCGCCTCGCCAAGAACGACATCGCGCCCCCGCCCCTGCCCGCGACAGAGCCCCCTGCGCCACCTGTCGCCGTCGCACCACCTGACGCCGCCGCACAGCCCGTCGCCGCGGGGCCCCCGGGTCGCATCGTCCTGCGGTCCAGCGGCGCGCTGTGCTTTCCCACCATCGACGGTGAGACGCCCACCACCACCAGTCGTGTGTTCGAGGCCGTGCCCCCCGGAGTTCACAAGGTCTTCTGCCCGAGGGATAAGAATGGCCCGCGGCTACCGGTGGGCGACATCAGCCTGCGGGCGGGCGGGAAGGTCGACCGCGCCATCGTCATTGGCGCGGATGGCAAACCGACTTTCCGACCCCTGTGAACGCGGCGCGGAGAACGACGACACCGCGACAACTGGATCCCATCTGCGGAGACCTTCCTCGTGCCGCAGGGTGGGGGCAGCGTCGGACAGGCGAATTCGCGAGCCGCGGACGCAGTGGCGCCTGGCTCGGGCGTTGCAGTAGTCGGACCGTGTTAACGTCGCGTCGTGATCAGGTTCGATGTCACCGCTTTGGCGGCGATCCTTGTCAGCGGCGCGACGGGCTGCTTGCTGTACACGGATTCCATCAACGTGGCACCCACCGTCACCATCACCGCACCCGACGCGATCCTGCGCGGACAACCCGCGATGTTCCAGGCCGTGGCGCGAGACGCGAACCAGGCCGCCGACACGCTGGCGTATGCCTGGGGCACGGGCGACGGCGCCTGTCCCGATGAAGCTAAGGCCGCAGGCAAGATCGTGGCGACCACGGGCCCCGCGTTCGCAGTGACCCCGACGCAGGCCAACGCCACCTTCTGCGTCTGGGTCTTCGTCACCGACAGCGACGGCGCGCGCGCCTTCGCCACCAGCCCCCTTGCCAGCCGCAACCTGCCGCCCACGCCGATGATTCAGCTGGTGAGCCCGGTGGCGGGCACCACCTACGAGCTGTACTCGCAATTCCGTGTGTCGGCCGCCGGATCCCGCGGCCTGGACAGTCTGAGTTACCGCTGGGGTGTGACCCGCCCCGACGGAACGATCCTTGTGCCATCCACCTGCGCCGATCCCACCGATGCGCAGTCGGAGATCTGTTTTGCGGCCGGCGTGCCCGGTACCTTCCGCGTCGACCTGTGGGCCAAGGATTCGATCGAGGAAAGCCAGCAGCCGGCAACGACGGTGCTGACGGTCGAGCCAGATCGTCCCCCCTGCATCCGCGCCACGACACCAGATTTCGTGTTGCCGCAGATCATTCAGAACCCGCTGGAAGATCTGGCCTTCCAGGTACTGCACGTCGACGACGACGGCGATCCCATTCCCGCGCCCGACGGACAGGCGGCCAGCGGCTCGCATTTCGTATGGAGCTGGCGCGAGGGCACAAGCGGCACCTTTCAGCGGGCCGCGGGTTTTCGGGGCGCCACATTCTCGTTCCGCGGCAAGACCTTCCGCACGGGCGACTTGGTTCAGTTGCGAGCGGAATACCAGGACCGCGTGCGCCCGGAACGCGATCTCGAATCCTGCCGCAGCCACGACGTCGGACGCTGCGAAAGCAAGCCGGCGTCGGGCTGCTACCAGTGGGTCACCTGGACGGTGCAGTACCTATGATGCGGGGACAGGATGCGCGGCTGCCGCTGGTGTTGATGGCGGCGCTGGGACTGGGTGCCGGGTGCGCCGCGGCGGCGCGGTCGTCGGCAGGCCCGAGTGTTCAAGTCGACGCTGCCGCGGACGATCCCGCTGGTGGCGGGCGTGGGGGCAGCAGCGGGCCCGGCGCGGCTGGCAGCACCGGCAGCCCCGGCAGTGGCAGCGGCGGTACTGGCGGGGGCAGTGGCGCCCGGGATGGGGGCGCAGGAACCGGCGACGCCTCAGACGCCTCATCCACGGGCACGCGCGCCGACGCGGGCGCATCCGGCGACGCCGGTTCATCCGTCGCCGACGCAGGCCCGCCCCCGTGCCGCGTGACCATCACCCCCGTCACGCCGGCGCGCCTGACTGATCTCGCGTACGGTCCGACCGCGCAACTTCGCGTGCGCGGCGAGGTGACCGGATCCGCGGTGACCGGGAAGATCGACTGGACCTGGACCGTGCGACACGAGGACGTCACCAACATCCCCTTCACCTCAGACGGGTTAGCCACCATCACCTTCCCGTTGAACCTACCCGGGCAATACATCATCCGCTGCCAGGTCACGCCCACGTGTACAGCCGAGGTCATCGCCAGCGCGGTGCCAAGAAACGAACGCACGACAAACTTCTGGGTGCGCGTCATCCCCCCCGAGGGGGCGGCCAGCGTCTCGCAAGAAATGATCGTACCCGTGGCGGCCGGACGCCCGCAAACACGCGATCTGATCATTGAACCGCCGACGGCGGTGTACATCGAACCGCAATCGTCGACGGGCATCGCCGTGTCGTCGTACGTCCGTGTGACGTCGCCCCAGTCCACGCTGCGGGTCGAGGGCTACAACCGCAACGACCGGCTGCTGGTGCAACTGGCATCCACGATCCCGTACGACATCCTGATCGTCCCCGACGTCGGTTACGCGCCAATTGTGTATCTGGGCGCCTTCGCATCGCAGATCCAGGCGCTGCGCTTCACCCTGGATCAGGGCACGCTGGTCGAGGGCGACCTTTCGGGACCGGCCGCAGCGATTCAAGGTGCGCGCATCCTGCTGCGTGACGGTCCCCTGCCCTCGACCCTGGGCCTCAGCGACGCCGACGGACATTTTTCGCTGCGCGTGCGCAGTGGCAATTTCTCGACGGTGGTGCTGCCGCCGACGGGCACCTCCTGGCCCGAAGCGCACATCGATGGACCGATCTTCATTCCCGACCCGCCGCCGCCGTCGCTGGCCATTGGATTCAAGTGGAAAGCCCCCAGCACCACGCGCCTGGACCTGATCGTGCACGGCAGCGACAACGCCGCACCTGGAAAGGCCGTCCGTGTCCGCCTTGAATCCGACGCCGATGATTTGACGGACGTCGGGACACTGACCGTCAGCCCTGGCGCGCCGATGACGGCGCCCGGAACCGTCAGGGTCGAGGGCGCGACCAACGCCGGGGGTCTCGTGACCTTCAACAACCTTCCCCACGCGCGCTACCACGCCACGCTGATCCCGGGCAACGATCTGCCGACGACCGCGGTCACCACGGTTCCCGTCGACGCGTCCGGCAGCGGTCCCAACCTGCAATTCACAGTGCGCCTGGCCGCCAAGGTGAAGGTCACCGGCCGCTTGACCCCCGCCGCGCTGGCGGTGGGCGCCACGGTCATTGCCATCGACACGGGTGCGGATTTGCTGACGGAATTGTCGTCGACAGTCGTGGCCGCCGACGGGCGTTTCGAATTCACCGGCGATCCCGGTCGTGTTTATCGCCTGTTCGTCGAGGGTGACGCCGGCCGATCGCTGCCACGAGCGCCCCTTGGCCCGGTGACGGTACTTGACCGCGATATGGTCCTTGACCCGCAGGAATTGCCAGCGGGCCTGGTCATGACCGGCGCGGTTCTGCGCGATGGCCAGCGCGTCGGGGGCGCCGTGATCCAGGCCTTCTGCATGGGCGATTCCCCCGATTGCGTGGACACCGTCGGACGCAGAACGGCCGGGGCGCGCCCCATCGCCGAAGCGGTCAGCGCGGCCGGCGGTACGTTCCGCCTGATCTTGCCCGATCCAGGAACCGGGAATTGATCCTGCGCCGCCTGCTGTTCTTCATGATGTTCGCCGTCGCCCTGGCGGTGTCCCGGCCCACGCACGCCCAATCGCCCAGGACCGCGGCCGAGGCGATCGACCTTGCGGCGGCCGCCTACGAATACGGCGACATGATCAAGGTCGTCGACTGCGCGCGCCCGGTGACCGAGGGTGCGCTGCCGTCCACCGCTGCCCAGCGCGCGACCGCCCTGCGCTTGCTGGGCGTTGGCCTTTACCTGACGGATCGCAAAGAGGGCGCCCACGCGGCGTTCTTCGAATGGCTGCGCGTGGCACCGACGGCTGATTTGGACCCGACGGTGACGCGGCCCGAGGTGGTGGCCTTCTTCAAGGACATCCGCCGCCGCCACCAGGCCGACATCGCCCGCAGTCAGGCCGCCGTCGCCGCGTCCCGAAAGAATTTTGCCTGGAACTTCGTGCCGCCCGCCGGCCAATTTCAAAACGGCGACGCGGGCCGCGCCTGGGCGCTGCTGGCCGTCGAGGCCGCCGCCCTGGGTGCCGCCGTGACCACGCGCCTGGTGCTGCGGTCCTGGCAAGGGCCGTATCACGATTTCGGCGAACACGAATCCGCGGCGCGCACCCTGAAGACCTGGAATGCAATCAGCGTCGGCGTGCTGGGCGCCGCCGTGGCCGCCGGCATCCTGGACGGCGTTCTGCGGTTTGCCCACGTGGACACCGACGATGGCGCCGACAGTCGCGTGTCCCTGGCCGTGTCGCCCTTCGGTGCGGCCCTGCACCTTTCGTTCTAGCCCTGGCTGCGATTCCCGCTAGACTGCGTTGCGTTTCTTCAGGCGGGTAGCTCAGCGGCAGAGCGGGCGCCTTACACGCGCTTGGTCGCAGGTTCAATCCCTGTCCCGTCTACTCCTAACTACTGATTATTACTACGCTCAGACAACGGCCAGCGGCGACGTTTGCACGACGTTTGCACGGACTACTCGGTAGCGGGCCCCGAGCATCAGCACCACCCGTTCGTCCGGGTCGCTGACCCCGGCACCTGCTACCAGGACTTCCTCCGGGATGGGTCGCTTGTGCTCCTCCACCTGGTGGACGTAGCGCAAGGTCATCCCAATGGTCGAGTGCCCCAGCCACGCCTGAAGCCGCCACGGGTTCACCCCGAAACGAGCTGCATGCGAAGCATAGGTGTGCCGAAGGGCGTGCCAGCCTCGTTCGGGCAAACCGGCCTTCCGGCACACCCGATAGATCCCATGCTTCAACGCTGCCTCCGCCACGGGCTTTCCATCGGCAGCACACACCACCCGGCCACGACGAACCTGCGGCAGCCCCTTCAAGACCGCCAGCAGACCTGGCGTGATCGGAACTGACCTTCGTCGTCCACCCTTCGGTGATCCCTCCACGCCCTTCCGCATCTGCCGAGCGATCGTGATTCTTCCAGCCACCAGATCGATCATTTCCCACACGAGCGCCAGGATCTCCCCCAGCCGAAGCCCTGCATCCCCTGCCAGCAATACCGCCACCAGTAATCCCTCCTGCTCCGCCGCCACAAGCATCCGCCGCCACTCGTCGAAGCCGAGACCTTCGATCTCCGGCTTCTCTAGCCGGTACTGCCTGATCCGTGGTGCCTCGTCGATGAGCCCGACTTCCTCGGCGTAGTTCATGGCGTTGGACAGCACGGTGAGGATGTCGCTCAAGACCGTGAACAACATC
>JANXXE010000149.1 GCA_025350815.1 Myxococcales bacterium
CAGCACCAACACGGTCCCGGCACTACAGAACAACAAGTTCTACCTGGCGCATGTCGTTCTCGTGAAGGCCAACTTGGGCGGGGGGGCGGGCGCTAACAGCGCCATCGTCAACAAGAACGACGGCGGCCTCTATTTGCGCGACATAAGGACCAGCGGCTACGCACGGGCCCTGGTTGACGCCGGCGTGAACCAGACGGGAAATAGCATCGCCGAATATGTGAAGGACGAAGCACCCAGGACATTTGACGACGCGCGCGCCACCCATCTGGGCTTGCCCGTCGAAGATCCCCCGCAGGCCATGATTCAGCCGACGTCCGCGTGGGTGCGTCCGGCCAACGGGACCTCCGCCGCCGTGCAAACCGCATTCAACAGCGGCGCCTCCACGATCTACTTTTCTTTCGGGCAGTCGTATAGCGCAGACACCACCCTCACGGTTCCGGCGACGGTGACGCGGGTCGTGGGCATGCACAGCGGTGTGTCCAGCGCTTACGGAAATTTTCAGGATCATATTGCAGCTGACCAACCCGTCGTCCGGATCGTGGGCGAAACGGCCGCGCCGCTGGTGCTCGACGGTTTCTTTTTTTCCCGGTATCCCAACGGGGACAAACGTCCCGGCATCGAAATCGCCAGCAATCGGCCGGTGGTGCTTAAATCCTGTGGCGGCGGCCAGATCATTTTGCCCAGCGGCTACCAGGGCAAGGTGTGGCTGGAGGACACCCACAACGATCTGCGCATCAGCGGCACACAACAGGTGTGGGCGGCCCACTACAACACGGAGAACAACCCTAACGGGATCGTGCCCAATCGCGTGTATGTAAAGAATGCCGGCGGTCGCTTCTGGTGCCTGGGCATGAAAACAGAATCATTCGCTGTTCACATCGTCACCACGGCCGGTGGGCAGTCCGAATTGATAGGCGGGTTCTTCCGCGACCATGACGTGCCCGCCGGCGACAGCCAGCCCTATTTTCAGACATCCGACAGCCGGTTGACCGCGACCTATTTGCAATATGACTGGGGCGGCGGCCACGACCGCGGCCTGCATGCGGTGGAAACCCGCGGCGGGGTGACAAAGGAAGTCCGCCTGTCCAGAAGCACCCATCGCATCGGCCTGTACGCTGCGGCGCCGATGGCGGCTGCCGGCACCACCCCTGCATCCGCGCCAACGCCCGCGCCAACACCCGCGCCAACACCCAGCCCCAGCCCCGGCCCGACAGCCGACCCGACGCCCAGTCCGACAACAAAGATGGCCAGCTCGAAAGGCTGCGCATTCGCCTCGGCTCCTGGTCGGGGATTGGGTTCGGCATTTCAACTCCTCGGCCTGCTGTTCCTGCTCGGAGGGCGGCGCTTCCGCGGCAAGGCTAGGTCGGCAATCCTGCTTGTTGCACTTGCCGCGGCCCTTGCGGCGGGTTCGGCGCATGCTGCCACCTTCGCAGTCGACGAGACCGCCCAGACGGCGAGAAGATCGCGCCGCAGCACTATCGCTTCTACCTGCCCGATGGCGTCGCGGCCGTGCGGGCGGTCATCATTCACCAGCAGGGATGCGGTCGTGCCGACTGGAACACTGGCTGGACGTGCACTGGCAGGCGCTGGCTGATCGCCGGGACGCGGCGCTCGTGGCGCCCTATCTCGAAGGCTCTTGCTCGGATTGGTACAACCCTGCGAACGGTAGCTGGCGCGCCCTGCAGGACGCCCTTGCGACCATCGCTCGACAAAGCGGCCATCCCGAACTGACGGACGCGCCGCTGGCCCTGTGGGGCCATTCGGGTGGTGGCGACTGGGTCGCCGAGATGATGAAACAACACCCCACGCGCGTGGCCGCGGCGGTCTGCCGTTCGGGGGGGCAGAGATCCGGGTGTGGTTGCAGACGGCATTCCGGCCTTGCTGGTGCGAGGGGGTGACACCGACATCGGCACTGACGTGCGCCGCTGGCGACCGTGAACGGTCAAGGACTTGAAGGCCCGCAAAGCGCGCCCGTCACAGTGATGATCGGGACCAGCACCGACAACCAGCCGCCGACCCTGGCGGTCAGCGCGCCCATCAATGTCGCAGGTGGGGCGACAGGCAGCCACACGGCGGCCGAGGCACGCGTGACGCTGTCGGGAACGGCCGCGGACGACGGCGTGTTGTCCTCGGTTGTCTGGTCGAACGATCGCGGGGGCAGCGGTCCCGCAATCGGCACGACAACGTGGACCGTCGCGACCTTGCCGCTGGCGACGGGTCTCAACACCCTGCGCGTGACCGCCTACGACGGCGCGAACCACAGCACCACGGCGACCTTGCTCATCACCAGTCGCGCGGCGGCACCCATCGTTCCGTCACCCACCGCCAGCGACGGTGGCGTCAGCACCGTGCGGCCCGCGGATGCGGCGCCATCACCCACCGGAACGTCCGCGAACTGCGGATCCGGGGTGAGGACGAAACTGAATACTTGAAGGCCAGCGCCCTTTCCAGCTCGCGCAAGGCGTCCAGGTGCTGGTTCAGGTGCATGCCATTCGTCGGCGCGCGCGGATCATGAATACCTCCCAGGCGGCGCAGTATATCCCGCGTGAATCGATTAGACTTGCGCCATGGCACAGCAGCCTGCGTCCTCTGGGTCGCTGCACATCGGGCTGTCGTCAGATTGCATGCGCAAGCAATCCGTCGACGAGCTGATCGCGCTCTGCACGGAACTGAAGGTCCATTATGTCCAACTGAAGGACATGCACCTGCCGCGCACGTCCGCACCGGCGGAGATCGAATCGACGTTGGCAAAATTCCGCGCCGCCGACATTGCCATCACGGGCGGCGGCATCATCAATTGGGCGACGCCCGACGAGGCGGCCATTCGCAAGGATTTCGTGTTTGCGCGCGTGGCACGGTATCCGCTGATTGTGGCCTCGCCCGAGCCGGCGACGCTGGATGTTGTCGACAAGTTGGCCAAGGAATTCAAGATGCCGATAGCGATTCACAACCACGGCCCCGAGGACAAGCACTACAAGACGCCGCTGGACGTGTTGGCGGCAATCAAGAAGCGCGACAAGTTGCTGGGCTGCTGCATGGACGTCGGGCACACCTTGCGTTCCGGCGTGGATCCCGTGGCCATGGTCGCGGCCCTCGGCAATCGTCTGATGGACCTGCATATGAAGGACGTGACCCGGAAGCCCGATGGCACCTGGACGCAGGTCGAGGTCGGCCGTGGCCAGGTCGATGTCGTGGCGCTGCTGCGCGTGCTGGCCAAACGCAAATTCCAGGGCCACGTCGCGCTCGAATACGAAATCAACGACAAGGCCCCGCAATCCGGCATCAAGGAGTCGCTCGCCTACCTGCGCGGCGTGGTCGCGACGATCACGGGCTGACGCTGGCGCGTCGACGGCCCGGTACGAATACGCACCGGATGTCGTTTGCCGACGCAACAATCCGCACGCGGGGCCGAGACCACCGCATGCCGCGCAGCCCGCTTGTTCTTGCGTTGCTGATACTTCCGTCGGCGTGCGCCCCGGACGACAATCTGCTCGACGAACGTGCCAGGGTTGCCGATGCCGATGCCGGTGCCCAGTCAAATCGCGCCAAGTCGCTGCGTCTGGCCTGGCCCGCCGATCGCCAGGGCGACATTCCGCGCAACCTCGCCGCCGTGATTGTGATGGCGCCCGCGGCCCTGGCCTTGCCGGACCGCCCCTTTCGCCTGCGTGGCCCGTCCGACGCTGAAATTCCCCTGGGTGACGTGTCCGTCATGCCGTGCCCCGGCGCTGATATTTGTTACCGCGTTCCTGTTCTCGCTGTCATGCCGGCGCCGGCCTTGTATACGCTGACGCTGACGACGTCAGTGCTGGTCGACGCTGGTGAATCTTTCGCCGCGGGCACTCTTGGCTCATTTTCCGTCGCAGCGTCCCTCGATCATCAGCAACCCCGCCTCGATGGTGCGTCGGTCGCGATGGGCGCGGGCTGCCTGAACGCCGCGTTTGTCAGCGACAAGCCAGTGGCCGCGCGCCTGCGCGTGTTGGCCGACGGACAAGAGGCCATTGTTCCCGCCGGGGTGGGGGCCACGTCGTTCGATTTCGCCGCGCGCGTGCCAGGGTTGGCCCCGGGCGCGGAAGCCACTGCCATCGTCGAGGCGGTCGACGTTGCCGGGAATCTCGCCCAGTCGTCACCGTTTGCCCTACGACTGCCCTCTGCCGACCCTGCGGTGGCCATCACCGAGGTCCTGGCCAATCCCGCTGGCTCGGAAATCACGCAGGAATTCGTCGAGCTGCGAAATTACGGCGCCGCCTCCGTTTCACTCGACGGCTGGGCCCTGGAAGACGCCGGGGGGGCGGATCGCCTGACGGGCGTCCTGTCCGCGGGCGCCACCGCGCTGGTGGTGGCGTCGTCCTACAATCCTGGCGACGGTCACGATCCGCCGCCGCGCGCCGGCACCTTGCTGATTCGCGTGTCGGGGCGCATCGGTCGCGATGGGCTGGGAAACAGCGGCGAGGCGGTCCACCTGAAGACGCCGGCCGGCGCGCTGGTCAGCAGCTACGGCGGGTGGGTCAACGTGAATGCCGCAGCCTGGAATGGTCGCAGTGTGCACCGGGTGCCGAGGGACGATGCGTGTGACCACCCGTCCGCCTGGACGCAGTTGCCGTCGGCGCCCACGCCGGGCTGGTGATCAAGCGCGTCCGGGGGTAGAAATAGCGGCATGTCCGGGCATAACCGCTGGTCCAAGATCAAGCACAAGAAGGGGCTTCTGGACTCCAAGCGGTCCAAGATCTGGACCAAGATCATCCGCGAGATCACCGTTTCGGCGCGCGCCGGCGGCGGCGACATCAACGGCAACCCACGCCTGCGCGTCGCGGTCGACAAGGGCCGCGCCGCCAACATGCCCAACGACACCATTGATCGGTCCATCAAGAAGGGCACCGGCGATCTCGACGGCGTGAACTATGAAGAATTCACCTACGAGGTCTTCGGCCCCGGCGGTGTCGCCATCCTGGTCGACATCATGAGCGACAACCGCAACCGCACCGCGGGCGAGATTCGCAACCTTTTGACCCGCTACAACGGCAACCTGGGCGCGTCGGGTTCGGTGGCGTGGACCTTCAAGAAGCAGGGCGTGATCGCTTACGACAAGACCGCCGTCGACGAGAACAAGGTCACGGACGCCGCCATTGAACTGGGCGCCGATGACATCCGTTCCGAGGGTGACAGTCTGGTTGTCGTGACCGAACCGAAGGAATTCGATCGCATCGCGCAGGGCCTGAAGAAGACCGACCTGCCCGCGCCGCTGTCGGCCGAGGTCACCATGTTGCCCCAGAACACCGTGCATCTGGTCGGCAAGGAGGCCGAAACCGCGGTCAAGCTGCTGAACCTTCTCGAAGACCACGACGACGTCCAGAACGTCTACTCGAACCTGGACGTGGACGACTCTGTCCTCGAAAGCGTTGGCTAGTTCTGTCGACCACACGCGCGTGCGCATCCTCGGCATCGATCCGGGGACCATTCGACTGGGGTACGGCGTCATCGATCTTGTCGGGCCTGCGAAGCTCTCGTACGTCGAATGTGGCGTGATCAGCGCGCCGGCGCGTTTGCAGCGGGTCGACCGTCTGGCTACCATCGGCCGCGGCCTGCGCGACTTGTTGAATGAACTGCGGCCCACCATGGCGGCGATGGAACAGGCCTTCTTCGGCAAGAATGTGCAGTCAACCCTGGCCCTGGGCGAGGCGCGCGGCGTGGCGCTGTTCGTGACCAGCGAATGTGGCCTGCCGATCGCGGGATACGCCCCTGCGCGGATCAAAAGCACCGTCGTGGGCCACGGCCGCGCGACAAAGGCGCAGATTGGTTTTGTCGTGAGGGCCCTGTTGGCCATGCGCCGGGTACCCGAGGCCGACGCCGCTGACGCCCTGGCGATTGCCATCTGCCACGCCCGCCACCAGGGCATCGCGGCCAGCCTGTCACCAGGACGGCGGGCGCGCCGATGATCGCATTTCTGCGCGGCGTCCTGGTCGACAAGGGCGTCGAATCGGTGGTCATCGACGTCAATGGCGTCGGGTACGCCGTCGCCATCACCGCGGGCGCCCATCGCGCGCTGCCGGGTCCGGGCGTCGACACCCGCCTCTTCATCTATACACACGCCGTCCAGGACGGACCGCTGCAGCTGTTCGGCTTCACCGACCCGGACGAGCGCCGCCTGTTCGAGACGCTGATCTCCGTTCAGGGCGTGGGCCCCAAGGTCGGTATCGCGATTCTGTCCGGCCTGCCCGTGGGTGAACTGGTGCGCGCCATCAGCAGCAGCGACATCGCCCGGCTGATCCAGATTCGCGGCGTCGGGCGCAAACTGGCCGAACGCCTGGCCGTCGAGCTGCGCGACAAGATCGGCACGATCACCACCGACGGTGCCGCACGCGAGGGGCTGGGCTTGCCCGGGGTTCGTCCCTCCGGTCGCCTGGGCGAGGTGCACGGCGCGCTGGTCGCGCTGGGTTACAAACCCGTCGAATTCGAGGCGTTGTTGTTGACCCTGGACGCCACGCAGAAGGCGGCCGATCTGGTGAAGCAGGCGCTGGCCGCCCTTCGGAGGAAATGATGACGCGGAAGCGCCACGAGGACGGACCGCCCGCGCCGCAAGCGGTGCCTACTCCTGATCGAATGGTGTCCCCCGAAAAGGTGGACCTCGACCCGGATCGGCAGGACGACGCCGCGCTAAGGCCGCAGTCGTTCGCGGAATTCGTCGGACAGCGCAAGGTCGCAGAAAATCTGGGCATCTACGTCGCCGCCGCGAAGAAGCGTGGGGGCACGCTGGACCACGTGTTGCTGTCGGGGCCACCGGGCCTGGGCAAGACGACGCTGGCGCACGTGATCGCGCACGAGATGGGCGCCGAGGCGCGCGTGACCTCCGGCCCGGCCCTTGAACGCAAGGGCGATCTGGCCGGTATCCTGACGTCGCTTGGTCGTGGCGACGTTCTGTTCATCGACGAGATTCACCGTCTGTCGCCCATCATCGAAGAAAGCCTTTATCCCGCGATGGAGGACTACAAAATCGAGATCGTCACCGGCATCGGCGCCGGTGCAAGTGCCATCACGGTCCCGCTCGAACGGTTCACCCTGGTCGGCGCCACCACGCGCACGGGCCAGCTGACGTCGCCCTTGCTGTCGCGCTTTGGCATCGTCGAACGTTTCGAGTACTACGCGCCGGCCGAACTGACGACCATCGTCAAGCGTTCGGCGCGCCTGCTGAACATCGAGATCGACGACGGTGGCGCCGAGGAAATGGGTCGCCGCGCGCGCGGCACCCCGCGCGTGGTCAACCGCCTGCTACACCGCGTGCGCGATTTCGCCGACGTGCGCGGCGACGGCCGCGTGACGAAAGAGGCGGCCGACTACGCGCTGTCACGGCTGGAAATCGACGCCGTGGGCCTGGACGCTGGCGATCGCCGCCTGCTGACGGCCATCATCCAGCGCTTTGACGGCGGCCCCGTCGGCATCGAATCACTGGCCGCCGCCCTGGCCGAAGATCGCGACACCCTGGAATATGTCTACGAGCCCTACCTCATCCAGGAAGGCTTCTTGCTGCGCACGCCGCGCGGCCGCGGCGCCACCCGCAAAGCCTACGACCACCTGAAAATCCCCCCGCCTGCGCGCACCGGCGGCCAGGGAACCTTGTTCTAGGCGCTGCGTCTGCGGACGCTGCCGCTACTTGCCGGCCGCGGCGTTGACGAAGTTCTCGAGGCAGGTGATTTCGTCGGCGGGCAGGGGCGTCGGAATCATCTGGTCATTGACCGTTGGCATCTGCGCCATGCCATCGCCGCCCCCCGGGCACATCGGCTTCATGTTCTTGGTCTTCAACAAGATAAGGCTGTTGGCTGGCGTGGTCTTGTCGATGATCTTCTTGCCCATACAGGTGAACTTTGCCGGGGCGTCGAGCATCTTCTTCCAGAAATCCGGGGCCTTCATGTCTGTCCACGGTGAAGACGCCCCATGGCACGCGCCCGTCGTGGCGCATCTGAGGGCGAAGAACTTGTCCATGTCGCCCAGGGTGGGGTACTTGGTGCAGTTCACGGGCGTCGCGGCCGTCGGGGTCGTCCCGCCACCGCCACCACCCCCACCACCCGCCGCCCCCGAGTCCTTGGCCCCCGCGCCGCCGCTCCCGGCGGCCGCATCGGCGGTGTCTCCGCCACCACCGCCCCCGGCGCACAGATTCGGGAACTCGCTGCAGTCCAGCTTGCCAGGTGCGCAAGACAGCCATGAGGTTGTCGAAAGGAAGATCAGTCCGATCACCGCCACGCCGCCCACCATCCGAGGCGCCCGGCCGAGGCCTGGGCTCAATGACTTGCTGCGCTCATCCGAGGTCTGCATGGGGGCCCTCCGTCAGAGAGTTCGTCGATACGGACACTGTGTTCTCGCACGAATCGCCGGAAATCGGCGCTGTGAAAATGCCGCCGGTCGAATTTTGTTCAGTTTTCTGCGGCCGCCCCGAAACGCCCCACATCGATCTCGGCCTGAAACACCACCTTTGCGGGGCCGCGCATTACGACACCGCTGAACGCAGCCTCGGCAGCGCCGCCCGCTGATTCTGCCGTAACGCGCAGCGTCCCGCCCGGCAGATGCACCGCCATCTCGACGCCCGGCTTGGCGCGTCCTTCCAGGCAGGCCGCGACCACTGTGGCACAGGCCCCGGTTCCGCATGCCAGCGTGATGCCGCAGCCCCGTTCCCACACCACCAGATCGATCTGGTTGCCGCGGACGCGTGCGAACTCGACGTTGGTGCGTTTGGGGAACAGCGGATCGATCTCGATGCCCGGGCCGTAGGTTTCGGCCAGCGTGCGCAGGTTCGCCGCGGCATCGTCGACGAAGATCACCGCGTGGGGGTTGCCCATCGACACGGCCGTCAGCGCAAATGTCCGGTCGCCCGCCGTCAGGCTCGACTGCAGCGCGCGCTCGCCCGCTTCACCGGCCATTGGAATCTGTGCCCGCGACAGACGCGGCCGGCCCATCTGCACGGCCACGCTGGACACCAGGCCATTCGTCACTTCGACAGCGCATTCCAGAAGACCCGCACCGGTGTCGATGCGCAGCACCGGGCGGCGCATGGTCGGATCCAGATCGTACAGGACCTTGGCCACGCAGCGAATGCCGTTGCCGCACATCTCGGCCTCGCTGCCGTCGGCGTTGATCACCCGCATACGCGCGTCGCCTTGGTCGCCGGGCAGGATGGCCAGTATGCCGTCGGCGCCGATGCCGAAGTGACGGTCGCACAGCGCGCGCGCCACGGCGGGCTCGACGGGCGAGGGCAGGGATCCTGCGCCGGGCTTGCCCGGCCTGAGGTCCACGACGATGAAGTCGTTGCCCAGACCTTCGACCTTGGCGAAGGGAATGGTCGGCATGGGCTACTTGGCGGGCGTGTCTTCGGCCGGCTTCTCGCCCGTCGACTTGTCGTCCGCCTGCTTTTCTTCGGCGGGCATCGCCTTCGGCGCCTTCTTCCGCACGGGGACTGCTGCCGCCGCTTTTGCGGGGGCCGGCGCCGGGGCAGGTGCCGCCGCCGGTGGGGTCGCCGCGGCTGGTGCCGTTGCGGGCGCGGCCGCCTGGGTCGCCTTTTCCTTCTCGACGGCCTCGCGCGCCTTTTCCAGGTCGGTCATGACCTTGGACGTGGCGACATCCTGGGTCTTCTTGTCGGACGCCTTCTTCTCGGCGATCTGTTGCAGGCGCTTCGAATCGTGCTGGCTGGAGAAATACGCCAGCACCAGCGAATTCGCGATGAAGATCGCGGCGCAGACGGCCGTCAGGCGGGTCAAGAAATTTCCGGCGCCCGAAGAACCGAAGACCGTCTGGCTGCCGCCGCTGCCCCCGAAGGCGATACCCATGCCGCCGCCTTTTCCAGCCTGGAGGAGAACCACCAGGATGAGGAAGGTGCACACGATGACGTGCAGAACTATCAGGATCGTAGGCATGCGGCGGTTCCTTCCTTGACGAGCTTCACGAACGATTCAACGGTCAAAGACGCGCCGCCCACCAGGGCGCCGTCGATCTCTTCCTCGGACATCAGGCTGGCGATGTTGTCGGGCTTGACGCTGCCCCCGTACAGAATGCGAACCTTGCGCGCGGCCGCGCCGATGCGCGCCGTCAGTCGCCCGCGGATGAAGGCGTGTACCTCGACCGCCTGGGCCGGCGTTGCGTTGCGGCCGGTGCCGATGGCCCAGACGGGCTCGTAGGCGATCACGCTTGCCAGCAGGTCCGCCTCGTTCATCTCGTTGATGACGGCGTCCAGTTGCGTGCCGACGCGGGGCAGGGCTTGTCCTGCATCGCGTTCGGCCAGCATCTCGCCGACACAAATGATGGGCGACAGTCCGGCCGCCAGGGCCGCGCGGGTCTTTTTCGCCACGGTGGTGTCGGTGTCGCCGAAGAACTGGCGTCGTTCGGAATGGCCGACAATGACGTAACGGCAGCCGGCGTCGGCAAGCTGGGCGGCGGCGACCTCGCCGGTGAACGCGCCTTTGGTTTCCCAGTGGCAATCCTGCGCGGCCACGGCGACCGGGCCGCCCTTGAGCTGCGCCACGACGGACGCCAGCGCCACGAAGCCGGGCGCCACCGCGACGTCGACCGGGCCGGGGGCCACGCCGTCGCGTACGCCGGTGGCCAGTGCCAGCGATTCAGACAGCGAGCCGAACAATTTCCAGTTGCCGCAAAATAGCGGCCGGGCCTGACGGGGGGATTGTGACATGGTCGTAATCCTAGCTGTCCAGGGCCGCAAGTCCGGGAAGCCGCTTGCCTTCGAGGAGCTCGAGCGCGGCGCCGCCGCCGGTGGAGATGTGCGTGATCTTGTCTGCGATACCCGCGCGATGAACCGCGGCGACGGAATCCCCGCCGCCGACGACCGACAGCACGCCGGGCACCGACGCGACGGCCTTGGCCACGGCGACTGTTCCGGCCGCAAACGGTGTCGACTCGAAGACACCCATGGGGCCGTTCCAGAAGATCGTGCGCGCTTTCGCGATGCGCTCCG
>JANXXE010000004.1 GCA_025350815.1 Myxococcales bacterium
CCCTGGCCAGTCGGCACGGCGCACCCGAGACGCTGGTGGCAAAAGCCATCGCCGACAAGACCCTGCGCGTGGGTCACAGTCTGGCGCGCAACCAGGCCGACGAACTGGTCGCGCAGTTGCAGTCCGTCGGTGCGGTCACGCTGATCCGCCCCGCGACCGCGATCAGCGCTCCCCGACAATCCGGCCCGGGTATTCCCTTTCCCATGGGCAGCGGCGCGTTTCCGCCCCCGGCGACGGTGGCCTCGGGGCCGCCGCTGGCGTCTTCCACCACCTTACCGGCGCTGCCGACCATCACGTCACCCACGCCCTTCGCCGCGCCCCCGCTTCCGGCCGCCTCGCGCTCGACGGCGATGCAGGCCGCTTTCGCGGCCACGGGCTCGGGACCAAAACGCGATCCCTTCGCGCCCCCGCCCCCCGTCAGTTCGTCGCGGCTGACCGGCAGTTTCGGTGTCCGCGAGCCCGCGCCCGCACCTGATACGCACCGATCATTGCCGACACTGGCCGGGGGCGACGCGTTCGGCACTGCGCCCCAAAACGCGGGCAGCTTGGATCTGGATACCGATTCACATTCGTCCGCTGGTTTCAGGCCGCCTGCGACCTCGGCATCCGTAGCCGGGGCTTCGGCCCAGGTCCTGTCGAAGATGGTCGCCAGCCGTTCGGGGTCGGGCCTGTCGGTGGCGGACGATGCCGGCAACCCCTTCGTCGGCCGCTGCGCCATTCACGATCTCGAATACGACAAACGCAAGGCATCCGCCTGCCGCAAGTGCCTGGCCGAGAAGACCGCCGGCATGGCCTTCCCCGATTCGCGGCGCAGGCGACTGCGCGAAAACCCGGCCAAGCGCGCCTTCATGGGCCTGGCGTTCGCGCTGGTCATCGGGCTTCTGCCCGCGGCCTACAGCGCCGTGCGACTGGGCGGGACCGAGGTCCAGGGCCTGCGCGCCCGGCAGGAGGAACTGTCGCGCAAGCCCGGCACCGAGGACATCATGCGGCAGTTCGACGAACTGGATGTGGCCGTGGAAAAGGCGCGCAGCCGATCGATGTTGAACACCGTGGTGCTGTGGGTGCTGGTCAGCAGCGGGGCAATGGCGGTCTGGTACCGCGTGACGTAGCCGCTAGGCCTTTTCGAGCGCGACCTGTTTGCGCTTGCGCGCGCGATCAATCATCCAAACGATGACGATGGACAGGTTGTAAAGCAGGAACAGGGGGCCGGCCAGCACGAGCTGGGAGATCACGTCCGGGCTGGGCGTCAGGATCCCGCCCACGATGGCCGACAGGACGAGGGCGTACTTGTTGAACTTCCACAGGCCGGCCGCCGAGATGAGCCCAATCCAGCCCAGGACGGACAGCACCACCGGTAGCTCAAACGCGACCCCACAGCCCAGCAGCAGCATCACCTGAAAGTCCATGACCTCGTCCATGGTCAGGATCAACTTGATCTTCAGCTTCTTGACCGGCGCATCCGCGGCCTTGGCGCCCGGCTCGGCGCCGTCGTGCACGGGCGGGGGCGGGGCCGCCTGGTCATGCCCATCGGCCTTGTCCTTCTTCACGGCTTCTTGTTCGTGGGTAACGCCTATCAGGTAGTAGGCCGTGTTCTCGGCCAGCAGCGAATAGCCGAACAACGAGCCCGCGATGAAACACAGGGCGGTCGCGCAGGTCACCGTCAGGGCGAGGCGCTTTTCCTTCTTGTACAGACCCGGCGCGATGAACTTCCACAGCTCCCAAAACACGAAGGGACTGGCGACCAGGATCGCCGTCACCGTCGACAGCTTGAAGTAGACCCAGAAGCCCGTGGTCAGGCCCGTCTGGTAAAAGTCCGGCTCCAGTCCCGCGTGTTCGAGGCCGTGCTGAATCGGCCGCGTCAGGTAGTCGAAGATCTCCTTGCCGAAGAAGAAGGACGCGAACAGGGCCAGGATGAAGGCGATGCCGGCGTTGCGCAGCCGCACCCGCAGTTCTTGAAGGTGTTCGAGCAAGGACATGCGCTTGGCATCAAGCGCGTCGTCGGCCGCGGGGGTTCCGTCGGCGGGCGGTGCTTCACCCGGGGTAACATCTGGCGAGCTAGACAAGGGTTGGGCCTCCGCCTTCAGGCTTTCTTGGTGGGCAAGGTGACAGGAACGGGGGGCACCCCGCGACTGGTCGAGGGAGGCCGGGGCAGCTGGACTTTGGCACCCGCGGGCACGGGCGGCGGTCCCCCTGCCAGGGCGGGCGTCGCCACCGGGGGGGCGCCCAGACCAAGAACCGTCGACCGCGGCACGGCCCCCGCGGGTGGCTCGACGGGCGGGAATTCACTGATGACTGTCTTGTCCGCCGAGGCAACCTCGGGCAACGAATCCACAGTCGGGGCCGCGGCCGGATCAAGCGCGGGCACGGCGACCGTGCGGGCCACGGCGTCGCTTTCGACCGGCGGGTGACAATTCTCGTCCACGGGCTGCCCGGGGTAGGGGTCGGACGCCGGGTCCTCAGGGGTTGTGCCCGCCGCCGCCATGGCCGCGTGACGCTCGCGCTCTTCGCGCTCCCACTTGTCCTGTTCGATTCGCTGCAGATCGCGGCGTTTGAGCTCTTCGGGGGGCAACATGGTGGCATCCCGCAGTTCCTGCAACGGCTTGCGGATGGCGTCGTCGAGCTCGATCTCGTTCTTGATGTCGGCGGTGGCCTTGCGCACCTCACGGATCATCTTACCCAGGCCGGATGCCAGCTCGGGCAGCTTCTTGGGGCCAAGAAAAATCAGGGCCAGAAGCAAAATCATCGCGATCTCAGACATTCCGAGGTTGAACACGACCTCTATTTGTAGCTTGGAATGCCTCGGGGTTCTACTGCGACCACGGGGTCGGCGTGCGCACCCAGCGGTGGGCCTTCAGACCATCGGCCAGGTCGGGCGGCAAACCACGTCCGTCGCTCGCTGCCAGGTTCGCGTCCACGTGGGCGACCTTGCGCATGCCAGGGATCACCGTGCTGACCGTATTGTTCGTCAGGATGAACCGCAGCGCCATCTGGGCCATCGTCATTCCGGTGGGAACAAGGGGCCGCAGCGCCTCGGCACGATCCACGCTGGCGTCCAGGTTGTCCTTCACGAAATACGTGTTGCGCCAGTCGCCGCGCGGCCAGCGCGTGTCCTTGGACAGGGTGCCGGTCAACGTGCCCTCGTCAAAGGGCACCCGCGCGATGACGGCGACATCCAGTGCTGCGCACAGCGGAAGCAGCTCGTCCTCGGGGTTCTGGTCGAAGATGTTGTAAATGACCTGAACGGCGTCGACCAGCCCGGTGCGCAGGGCTGCCAGGCCGTTGGTCGGCTGCCACCGATTCAGGCTGATTCCGATTCCGTGGATGAGGCCCTGGCTTTTGGCTTCGGACATGGCGCGCTGCCAGCTGTCATCCACAGCCCAGGCGTCCTCCCAGACGTGAAACTGCATCAGATCAATCGACGACAGGCCGGTGTTGGTCAGACTCTTGTCGATGTATTCGCGGATGTAGTCCGCGGGGAAGACAGCATCGAGGGGCACATCGGGCCGGGATGGCCACCGCCGATTCTTGGGCGGAATCTTGGTGGCGGTATAAAGGCGCCGGCCGGGGTTCGCGCGCACGAGATCGCCCAGGAGACCCTCGCTGTGGCCCTGCCCGTAGGCCCACGCGGTATCGAAAAAGGTGCAGCCGCGGTCGACCGCCCGCTGCAAGGACGCGCGGGAATCGGCATCGTCAGAGCCGGTCCAGCCGGCCATCCCCCACATGCCATAGCCAATCTCGCTGACGGGCCATCCGAGGCGCCCGAATCGCCGGTTGATCATGGCCGGACCATGCCCCCAAGGGGCGGACGGAATCAAGCTTGCGCTGGCCCGAAGCGGCGTCTCAAGGGAGACGCAACAGGGGCCGATGAATGGATCACCAAGTGATGCGGCTATTGTGCTGTCTGGCGTTGGCGGGCTTTCTGGTGGCGGGCTGCCGGATGTCAGACGAGGGCCTTCCGACGACGGCGGGAATCGAGACCACCGACGACGATGCGGGGGGTAACAGGGAGGCCGACGACGCGGGCGGGATCGCCGAGCGCCCGCCGGGAGCCGACAGCCGGCCCCGGGATGGCGCCACCCCCGATGCGGCGCCCGCGCAGATCCCCGACGGGGCCCCGACGGTTGTGACGACGACGCCGGACGCCGCCGCACCCGACCGGGCCATGTTGTCCGCTGATGCGCGTGTCACCGTCGATGCGGTCATCATTCACCCGGACAGCCCCCCGGTGACGCTGGACGCCCCTGCCGAGGTCAGCCACCCCACCGTGGGATTCGTCCAATGCGGCAACGCCAGCTGCGACCTTGAAGCCACCTTCTGCTGCGCGACCAAGACGGCGCTTGGCTGCCGTCCGGACGACGACGACTGCAAGGGCGGAGCACCGCGCCTGTGCGACGGTCCCGAGGACTGCGGGGGCGCTAAAATCTGCTGCACGCAGTCCGATCCGGCCGGCGGCTACCGCAGCAGTTGCATGAAGGCCGGCGAATGCGCGACGGGCGCCGCCACCTGCCACACCGCGAACGACTGCGCCACGCGGCTGTGCTGTCCGGTGACCGTCGGCGGCCTGATGACCGTCGGCATCTGCGAGCCCGGCCCAGGCTGTCGGTAGCCGCGCCGGCGCGCCGGATGCACCTTGACAGCAGCTAGCCTATTTAGTAACAGTTGGTGTTATTAATTAGCGACCACGCCGGTCCGGACAGGAACCCATGCCAGCTTTCGATCGGAAATATTCTTTGGAACCGAAACTGGTTCCGATGGTGCAGACACAGCACCGCCGCATCGCCACCCGGATCCCCGTACCGGAATCGCTGCCAATATTCGAACGACTGGAACGGCACGAGCCGCTTTCGATGCAGGGCCAGCCGCCACTGGTCATGGACCGCGCCGAGGGTTTCTATGTGTTCGACAAGTGGGGCAACCAGTGGCTCGACTGGTCGTCCGGCGTCCTGATCTCGAACGTCGGGAATTCCCATCCCGACATCGTCAAAGCGCTGCAGATCATCATCGGCAAGCCACTGCTGAGCAGTTACGTCTTCTCGCACGAAGGGCGCGCCGAACTGGCGGAACTGCTGGCCGGCCTGGCGCCCGGGCCTGGCTACAAGGTGTTTCTGTTGTCGACTGGGTCGGAAGCGATCGAGAACTGCATCAAGCTGGCACGAACGTATGCGCTGCAGACGCAGGGGCCGCACAAGCGTTACGTCGTCTCGTTCGGCGCAGGATTTCACGGGCGGACCATGGGCGCGCAGTTGGCGGGCGGCATGCCGCAGCTCAAGACGTGGTTGGGCGAGCCCGATCCGACCTTCATTCAGATTCCGTTTCCCGACGGCTACAAGAATCCAGACACACGTTTTGCCTTGTTCGAGGAAACGCTGGCCCGCGCGGGGGTGAAGCCAGCTGATGTCGCCGCGGTCCTGGCCGAGTCCTATCAGGGCGTCGGACCGGATTTCTTCCCGACGGACTATGCACAGAAGCTGGAAGCGTGGTGCCGGCAGCACGACGCCATTTTGATCATGGACGAGGTGCAGTCCGGTTTTGGGCGCACCGGGAAATGGTTCATGTTCCAGCACTACGGAATCACGCCGGACCTGATCGCCTGCGGCAAGGGCATCAGCAGTTCGTTGCCGCTGGCGGCCGTACTGGGCCGGGCCGATGTGATGAACCGCTACCCGCCGGGCTCGATGACGTCCACCCATTCGGCCTCGCCCCTGCCCGTCGCAGCGGCGGTGGCCAACATCAAGGCCCTGAAGACGGGCGACTACATTGCCAACGCGGCCCGACTGGACAGCGTGCTGCGGGATGGTCTGTTGGCACTGCAGGCGAAGTATCCACAAGGGGTCGGTTGCGTGCGGTCGCTGGGCCTGGTGGCGGGCCTCCAGATGGTCAAGCCCGGCACGCGCGAGCCGGATGCCGGCACGGCGCTGGCGATCAACACGCGCTGTTTCGAAAAGGGCCTGCTGATGTTTGCGCCGGTCGGCGTGGCGGGCGAATGCATCAAGCTGGCGCCCCCTCTGTGCATCACCGAGCACGCCCTGCACGAGGGGCTGGATGTGCTGGGGCAGGCGTTCGCCGAGGTTGTCGGCTGATTTCCCCACCGCGGGTTCGCTGGCTCGATGACGCGCTGGCATCTGCCCCGCGCGGGCGTCCAGGTACGAAGGCGGCGGTGCTGGCGTGCGTGTGCGGCCGTGCCAGACCCAGTCGCAAAGAGGTCGCCTCGGCACTAAGGCTGCGCCCCGTATCGGTGGGTGACGCCGTCGCCGAGCTTCTGTCGCAGGGCCTGCTGCGCGAGGGCACCGAGGTGCGTTCCCCCGGCCGGCGCGGGCGGCCGGAGATCATTCTCGAGACCAACTGGGACCGCGCCGTCGCCATCGCGATCCACGTCGAGTCGCGCGATCTGCGCGGCGCCCTGGTCAACTGGTCGGGCGGTGTTATCGCCGAGCAGACGGTTCCCGTCGCCGCCGCAGCGACGCGCGCAGCCTTTGTCGACCGCTTGCGATTCCTTATCGCCGAGTTGTCACGACGCCGGCCCCCCGGGTCCGATCTACTGGGTGCCTCGCTGGCGCTGGTGGGAACGGTCGACGCGCGCCGAAAAAAATGGGTGTCGTCGGCCCGCTGGCCGGGTGTGAGCGGCCTGGATCTGGCGGCCCTCGAACAGTCGCTGGGCATGAAGCTTCTGGTCAGCCGCGTCCTCGACGTGGAACTGGCCGATCGCATAGCCCGCCTGGCGGACGACGGACGCGGGCAAATTTTGTTGTTCCATTGGGGCTACGGCATCGGCGCGGCCTACGCACACGCGGGCAAGGTTCTGTCGTCGACGCTGGGCCGCTTTGGCGAGATTGGGCACACACGTTTGGGCGCCGGGGCCAACAAACGCTGTCCATGCGGTGGCGCCGGGTGCCTTGAAACCGAGGCGGCGCTGTGGGCGCTGCTGCCGGCCCTGAATGACCTGCCAGCCGGCCGGGCCGCGTCCGCACCGGTGCCCGACACCGAGGCCGGGATCGTGGAATTCTTGCGACGCACCGATGTGGTCAAGTCACAGGTGATACAGCGTGCGCTGGGCCATGTGCAGATGGGGCTTTTGAACATCTACGAGATCCTGCACCCCGACCGCATCCTGTTGATCGGTCCTTTCATCGAGATCGCGGCCATCCGCGAGCGCCTGGTGCAGGGATTCCGTGACGCCCTGCCCGCCTACGCACGAAACGCCGTCGAGATCACCTGGGCCCAAGGTGGGTTCCGGGGCTGCACCGAAGGGGGAACCCGGCCGATGTTCCAAGAATGGCTGCAACAACGCATGAAGGAAAGAACATGACCATCGACGTCACGGTTGTCGGAGGCGGAATGATCACCCACGATCTTCTGCTGCCGTCGCTGTTCCAGATGCAGCGGTCGGGAACAGTGGGCACGATCAACGTCTGCGCCCTCGACTGTGGTCCTCTCAAGACCCTGGCGCAAAGTCCGATCATGCGCGAGGCGTTTCCCGAACAAACCTTCGTCGCACACCCCGGCCTGTCCGAGGATCCGGCGAAGACCTTCCCGGGTTTGTACAGGGACGTCATAGCGGCCATGAAGCCTCGCCAGGTGGTGGTGGTCGCCATGCCCGACCAGCTTCACAACGAGGTCGTCACGCAGGCACTCAACGCCAACCAACACGTCCTGTGCGTGAAGCCCCTGGTCCTCAAGTACGATCACACCGTCGAGATAGAACACCTGGCGCGCGACAAGGGGCTGTTCGTCGGCGTCGAGTATCACAAGCGCTTCGATCGTCGGTCGTTGATGGCGCGACATCAATACGACCTCGGCCACCTGGGACAGTTCGTGATGGGCGAGGCCAAGATGATCGAGCCGTACTACTACCGCGCGTCGAACTTTCAGAACTGGTTCACCTGCGATCGCACGGATCCCTTCGTCTATGTCGGCTGCCACTACGTCGACCTGGTGTCGTTCATCACCCGCCTGCGTCCGGTCGAGGTCAGCGTGCAAGGGGTCAAGGGGCGCTTCCCAAACGGCAACGAGGGCTATATGTGGGCGCATGGCCGCGTGAAGTACGAAAACGGTGCCCTGCTGTCGGTGACCGACGGCCTTGGCTACCCCGATGCGGGCGCCGGCGCGAACGAGCAATGCCTGGAGATGTTCTTCGAGGGACCCGGTAAGACCGGCATGGTCAAGCACGACGACCAGGACCGCGGCGTGCAGCACTGCTACCTGGACGGCGTCGGTGCGGGGGGCTCGCGCTTCAACTTCGTCAGCCCGGACTTCTTTCGCCTGGTGCCGTGGCAGGGCCCGGGCCTCAAGGCCGTCGGCTACGGCTTCGAATCGGTGGCGGCCACCATCGACACCGTTGCGGCCATCGAGGCTGCCACCGCCGGACTGCCTGTGGCCGAAGCGATCGAACGGCGACGCCAGCTGTGCCAGGACGTCGATGCCCGGGGCCTCATCGCCACGCCCGCCAACAGCTACATCAACGAGCTGGTCGTCGAGGCGGCGCGGCTGTCCATTGTCAACGACGGCCTGCCGGCGCGGATCGTGTATGGCGAAAAGTCTCGCGTCGAGTTGCGTGTATACTGACGGCGCCCGCTGCCGCCGAATCAGTGCATGCCCGCGCGCCCAAGCCAATCCCCCTACCCGATTCATCCGGCGCTGATGCCTCTGGCTGGCGCCGCGAAGGAGCTGTCGACCGCACGCGCCAGTGGCTCGGCCGCGCAGCTGGCCGCGGCCTTGCGCCCGAAGATCTCGACGCTGATCGCGTCTTTCGGGGCTGGGCGCGGCTGACGCGGCTAGGGCAACCACCGACCCCCTGCTGTTCGAACGCGTGGCGATGCTGGCACGCGCATGGGCGATGGTTCATGAGCCACCCCCCAGGCGGGTTTCGTAGCGCGTACACGGACCCGAAATTTCTTCGGGGGGTCCTTCAGGGGATTGGCGATTCTACCGATTGCAGCTGGGTGGGGGCACGCGCACTTGTCCTCACCTGCGCTCGGGGTCTGCTTCTGTCGACTGTTTTGGCGACGGGATGCGGACGGATTGGATTTTCGCCCCGGGCGATAGGTGACGTGACTCAGGACGGGGGACAGACGGTTTCAGCCGACGCGTCCCCTCGATCCCCCGTTGACGCAGCCCCAGACGCGCCGACAGGCGCCGAGGCCCCTCCGGCACTCGATGCGCCCCCCATGTCCCCACCCGACGCCGACGGGGACGCGCCCATCACCGCCGACCGCACGCCGACCCAGAAGGAGGCCGGCCAGGCCGACCCAAACGGGACGCCGTGCGGGACGGGTGCGGACTGCCGTTCGGGATTCTGCACCGACGGTCTGTGCTGCGAATCGGCGTGCCTGGGACTGTGCCGCGCGTGCAACCTGACGGGAAGTCGGGGCATGTGCGTTCCCGTTTTGACCGGCGCGGATCCCGACGACGAATGTACAGCCCAGCCAACGACCACCTGTGGCTTTGACGGGACCTGCGACGGCGCGGGTGCGTGCCGGCTGTATCTGCCCGTCGTGCCGTGCGGGCCGTCTCGCTGTGCGGGAACATCCTCACAGGTGGCGGACCTGTGCGATGGAACCGGTGTCTGCCGGGCCACGGCCGCAGCTACGACCTGCGGAATGAATCTGTGCACCGCGGGCGCCTGCGCCACCCCGTGCCCGACGGGGGCGTGTCCGGCAAAATTTCGTTGCGAGGCGGGCGCCTGCGTTCCCGAAGGGCTGCTGCTGTACTGGAACCTGGATGAAGCCGACGGCGCGGCCACCGCCACTGATACCAGTGGGCACGGCTACCACGGCACGTTCACGGGCGCCGTTGGTCAGCCGGTCGCAGCGACCGATGCGACGCCGGGTCTACAATTTCCCAATCCACGCAGCCGCGCGTTCACGATGGCAAATAGCCACGCGATCCAGTTGGCACCCATGCCCCCCGCGCTCAAGCGCGTCAACGATCTCACAATATCGATTCATCTCCGGGCCACGATGATCGACAGCGCGGACCAATCGGCTTTGGTTTCTTTGGGCGACAGCATCGGATTGCACCTCGGACCACAAGATCTCAATCTGTTCAAGCACGTCGCGGGCCCCGAGTTCGTCAATCTAACGGTCGTCACCGCGACGGTTCTTGACGGCAAATGGCACCACGTCGTGGCGGTCATCGGGACCGATGGCATGCGCATATTCTTCGACGGGGAAGACAAGGGGAACAATCCCGACGGTCGCCCCGTGATCTACATTCTGGGCACGGACCTCTGGGTCGGCCGGCACGGCGCGGGCAGAGTCGACGTGAATTTTGGCGGCAACATCGACGATGTTCGAATCTATGATCGCGTTTTGAGCGCCCAGGAAATCGCCGAACTCAGCCGCGGCGCGCACGCGCCTTGATAAGAGGGCCTGGACGCAATCAGGGCAGCAACATCTTGATCGCGTCGAAGGTCGTCGGCCACGTTGACGCCGTCGCCGCGTCGGTCTGCCACAAGCGGTCGTCTGGCATCGCGGGGTTGAGCGTCGTCGCAATCTGAACGCCGAGGTTCCCCCGCTGCGGTCCCGCGCCTCCAACGTGATAGCCGTGTCCGTCATAGTGCAGATAAAGGCGGTGCGACGACAGACTGGCAAGATCCGCGTAGGCCACGCGTGCGCGCCGGGCGACTTGCTTGTCCGCGCTGAACGGCGGGTTGCGACTGGAATAGGTGGGGTCCACCTTGCCGACCTCGACCAAAAAGGGCCGCGGCGACACCAGCGCCTCCCAGTCAGACACATCCAGATACTCCCGAATATCGGCATACTGCCAACGCCAGCACGGGTGATTGCCGTGGGTCAGGACGACGCCCATGTCGGGCGAAAACCCCGCCGGCAATACCATCGAAATCCTCGGGTCCAGCGCGCCGCCGATCGTCGATATCTCGCCGCCCATCGACATTCCCGTAATCAGCAAGTGATTCATGTCGGCGTCAGTTCTCGTCGCTAGATAGTCGACCGCCCGCTGCACATCCCAGATCCTTTCCCCGTCCTCTTCCCAGTCGGTGTCAAAGCCAGCCGCCTTGATCGCCGGGTGAAGGCCATTGCCGTTGACCGGATCGTCCCCAGTCTTCGTGTCGCTGTACAACTTCTGGTCGGTCGCCAGCCGGTGAGAAATATCGATGGCCAAGACCATGTACCCGCGCCGCGCGAAGGCATCGCCATACCAATAGATCCCGTAAGTGCCCCCGCCGGGCTCGAAGGTCTGGTGGGCACTGCCGCCGTGTCCATTGACCGCCACCAGCAGCGGGAACTTTCCCGACGCCGGAACGACCTTGGGGCGCGCCAGATACCCATGAACTTCCCTTGTGGCCGTCGAGCCATCGGTGCGCACAGTCAACGTATGGGTCAACTTCAGCTCGGTCAGGGCGTAGTTCTGCGGCCAGTTGCCCGCATCGTCATCGCGATTGGGGCCGATTGCGCCGGCGAACGGGGCAACGTCGTTGCGAACAACGGTGGCGGTGCCGGACAGCGGCGCCGGATTGCCAGCCATCATCAGATTCTCGACTTGCCGACGAAATGCCGCGTGCCAGGACAGGGCCTCGGTTCGCGCGCGCCCCGCAACGCCATAGCCCAACACCTCGGCTCGGGTACCTTTCCACGGTACCGGGGCTCCCCCATTTGTCGTGAACGTTCCCACGATGTCGCGACCGCTGACCTCGCCGGCGAAATCTTGATTGGTGGCGCCGGCGCCGCGGGAGAACTTCAACTTCGTGCCGTCCCAGGTCGACACCGTCAGATCGTCTTCCAGATCTTCGGCCGCGCCGTAAACCTTCATCCGGCCAACCAGCGCCCCCGTGGCGGGCGACTTTTGAAGGCGCAAGCGCGCGGCGGCATTGCCGAGGGTGATCTCCCAGGCCATGGCGCCCGTCGCGCTGTTGGGGAAACGCGATTCGTTCCAGCCGGTGACATGGCCCTTGTACGACGTCACATCGGGGGCCGTGGCGGCGGCGGTCGAGGAAAATCTTCCCGCGAGGGTTCCCTGGTTGACGAAAGCCCGGTACCACTGGCCACCCATCGGCCGCCGGAACACCAACAGGCCTTTGGTCGCATCGAAGGTGATTGAGTCGACCGGCTCGACTGCCGCGGCATCCGCACGCAACGACCCTGAATAAACGACCCCGTCACGCCGAATGGTAAGCGCCAGCCGCGAGCCTGCGGCGTTCAGGTACCAGGTGCCCGTCGCATCGTCGGCCGTCGCTCCGGTGCCCATCCCCGCGGGCGACGAATCGGTCCCCGTTGTGCCGGCCGCATCCAGGGATATCGGGCCGGATTCGGTCCCTGCCGCGTCGCGGGAAGCGGCCACGTCCGCTGTCTGGCCCGCCACGCCACCATCCTGTCTGGTCGAGCTGACCGGGGACGGATCGTCAGGCTCACCGCCTCCTGGCTGCACGGGCGCTCTGGGCTCGGCAGAGCAAGCCATCGTCAAGACGAAGAGGCCTGCGGCAGAAACCTTTCTTCCCTCTGCGCGCGACATGTTCACCATGATAGGTGGCCAGCCGTTTCGCCGGGGCCCTATCGCGATATTTTGAATGCGCATTCGAGCACTGCATCAGCCACTCATACGCACGGCGGCCGGGGCCGGAAACTTCCACAGCCGCGCGGCATTACGACCCAGGATCTTCGCGCGATCCTCGCTGGTGAAGAAGGGGATCTCTGTGCGGATCAGGGCCAGCTCTTGTTCCAGCGGTGGGCGGTGGTTCTCGCGCCTTGAGCCAGCCGGGAAGCCGGTTCCCCACATCAGTCGATCCGGACCGAAAGCATCGTAAAGGCGACGGACCCACGGGTACGTGTCGGCGAAAGGAAAGGTTCGCGCCCGTGACAGCAGGCTCAGCTCGGAGACTTTCGCCCAGACATTGGGGTATTTCGCCAGATCCAGCAGCTTCTGAAATTCGGGCATCGGGTCCGCCAGACGCAGGTCAATCCGGGCCAGGTGGTCGATGACCACGGGCACCTTGGGAAATGAGCGCACCATTTCCTCAAGCCGGGGCAACTGCGGCGTCGCGATGAAGAAATTAAAGATGGCGCCCAGCTCTTCGGCCTTTTGCCACAGCGGGCGACTTTCCCGGGCGTTGATCCATTCGTCGTGGCCCCGGTAGTAAGTCGGGCTCAGCCGAATCCCGGAAAATCCACACTGGCGAACCCAGTAGTCCAGTTTGGCGGCAGCACCGGGATCGGTGGGGTCGATCAAGCCCTGCGCCCGGAAGCGCCCCGGGTAGCGGTGGATGACGTTCGCCGCATACCGATTGTCCCAGCCGTAATAGATCATCTGGACCAGAACGCAGAAATCGATCCCGAACGCATCCATCTCGGCAACCAGGGATTCGGCCGTCGCCGCGACCTTGGGCACCCGGAAGTTCGGTTCAAAGGGATGCGCGAAGGGGAACTGGGCAACGTCATCGCTCCAGATGTGGACGTGGGTGTCGATGACCGGCGGCCGTGTCGATGCCGGCGGTATCGACATCGGCCGACCCCGCGAGACCGCGCACGACGACAGAGCGATCCCACCGGCGCAGCCACCCACGAATTCACGCCGCGACAATCCGCTCATCGGACGGGGCCTACTGAACAATCCAGGGCAACGACTCGGTCGGTGGGTTCAGGTAGCGCTTCATCTTGAACGTGATCCGCGCGCCTGCACCCGGCGCCAACCGCACGGGCGTGAAGGCGGCGTCGATGGGCGTCACCTTGCCGTCCAGTTCGGCAGAAACGAATTGATGCTCGCGGTAGCCCCCCGCCTGCACGATGACGCTGCGGGCGCTGGTCGCGTTCAGGTTCACCAGCACGACGGTCACCGAGTCGGCCGTCAGGTTCTCCACCAGTGCGGCCACGTCCTCGGGCATTCCGGGCCGCTTGCGCTCGGGGTCGAAGTACCTGAGCCGCGTGTGCAGGGTCCAGATTCGACCCTCGAACGATCCACCCAGCATCAAGCGCGTCAGGTTGTCCGTCACCACCGGATTCATGTTCAACAAATAGTCCGCCAGGCGCGTCTGCGGCGTCGTGCTGTCTCGCGCGATGGTATCGAGGCTGCGCTTGATCCGCGCCAAATCACCCTGCAACGCGCGCACGGGATACTCGGCGTTCTGTCCCTCCAGAAAGCCGATCCAGCCTGTCTTCGGCACGCGCTCGAGATCCTTGCGGTCCATCGACCACAGATAAATCTCCGTCAGCCGCGGAACAAAGAGATTGCCCGTGTAGTTGTACCAAGCCTCCTGCCCGCTGAATTTGTAGCCCCGCGGATCGCCGTAGTTCTGGGGCAGCAGCACCCGGCCGTTCTCGATGCGCTTTTGGGCATAGATGTTGTCCATCTGACGACGCAGCGTCGCGATGTACGAGGGATCCCCGGTCAGCAGGTACGCGTTGCCAAAGCCCGGCCAGCTGCCGTCGGTGAAATAATTCCGGTGGCCCACTTGTTCGATTTCCCCGTCGAAAATCGTGAAATTCCAGCCGTACGTGCCCTTGTACCACTTGCCTCCGTAGGTGCCGCCAATCTTGCCGTCAAGTCCGATGTTGCTGGGGATGTTGCCGCCGTTTTGTGACGTGCGATCGCGCCAGGCGGAAACATATTCCACGACCCAGTCGCGGTATTTCTTCTCACCCGTCAGGACAAAGGCGTTCAGCGCCAGCGACGTGGACGCAAGATTCAGATTGTTGTCTCCCTCGCTGTCCAGGTAGTCCGCGCAATGGGCCAACATCTTCGGGTAGTGCTCCGCAAAATCGAGCATCTGTCCGCGCTTGCCGCTGTGTAGAAAGTTGAACTGCCCCTCGACGGGGTCGCCGACCCAGTCGTAAACCGTCGCTCGCCGCAACATGGGGCCCTTGCTTCCGTTCCAGATGCTGCGGATTATCTTGTTCTTGCTGTCGTAATTGGGCGCGGTGGGATCCTCGTTCATGTACAGGCCGGCAAAGCGCTTCATGCGCCGCTTGAGAACTTCGTCCTGGGGATCCGCCAGACCCAGAAAGAAGACCCCGCGCATTCCCTCGCCGGTGTGGAACCAATCAGAGCTTGTGATGAATTCGTTGTAATAGGCGCCGCTTTGGGCGAGATCCGTCTTGACCGTCCGCAGTTCGCTGTATTGCCGCAGGTGCCCCTCATAGGCGCGCCTGAACTAGGCGAGCGTCCGATCGGGACCGCCGAGGGCGAACAACAACGTCCAGTTGTTGAAGGTCTCGATGGCGTCGTCAGGCCCGTCCAGGGTGCCCCAACGCGGCACGTGCTGCAGATAACCCCGGGCGTCCAGATACTTGGCGGCAAATACATCCGCGCCGTCCGCGCCCGCCTTCAACACCTGGCGCTCCAGAACCGCCCATTCCGGCGCCGCCATCGGACTGGCGATCGTCAACCCGGGCCTATCGGACCGTGCGGCCGGGGCAGAAGCCGGCCGGTGCGCGCAGGTCGCCCAAAGCGTGGCCAGAATCACTATGACCAAGGCACGGGGACGGTTCGTCAGATGCGAAGTCGTTGACATGCCAGTTGGATCCTCCAATTGGCGTATGTAACACAAAATTTGTGTGTGCCCGTCCGGAAATCCGTAATATGTTAATTCCTCGTGATGATGACCCCACAAGAATTGCGCAATCGATTTGGCGGCGTGATCGCCTTTCCCGTCACCCCTTTCAAGAAGGATTTGTCGCTGGACATTGAGGGATTGCGACGCAATCTCGCCCATCTCGCGACCTTTCCGTTTTGCGCCGTCGTTGCAGCAGGTGGCACGGGCGAAATGTATTCACTGACGCCTGACGAACACGGTCAGGTGGTCGCGGCGACGGTGGAAGTTTTCCGGGGCAAGGTGCCCGTCATCGCCGGCGTCGGCTTCAACCAGATCCTGGCCGTTGCCCTGGCAAAGCAGTCGGCAGCGATGGGCGCCGATGGAATCCTTGCGCTGCCCCCCTACTATCCGGGCGCGCCCGACGACGGCATGTTCGCCTACTACAAGGCCATCGGCGATGCGACGCCGCTGGGCCTTCTGATCTACAGTCGCGACTGGGTCAATTACGGACCCGACCAGGTGGCGCGGTTGTGCGCCATTCCCACCTTGGTGGCGTGGAAGGACGGCCAGGGTGACGTGCGTCGCTACCAGGCCATCCGCAACAAGGTGGGCGATCGCCTGTACTGGATTGGCGGAATCGGCGACGACTGTGTCCCCGGCTACTACTCAATTGGCATACGGACCTATACATCCAGCATCGCGACAATCGCCCCCAAACTGTCAATGGACCTTCATAAATATGCCTCGGCCGGTGATTCAACCTCGTTGTTGCGTTTAATGAACGAATACGTCGTGCCATTGTACGATTTTCGTTCGCGCAAGAAGGGCTACGAGGTCACGGTGATGAAGGCCGCAATGGACATGATTGGCCTGACCGGTGGACCGGTGCGTCCGCCACTGCCCAGCCTCAAAGCGGAAGAACTGACCGAGCTTGAAGCGATGATGAAGAAATGGGCGCCCGTGCTGTAGGGCACTACTCGCGGCGGACGCACTGCTTGTAGGGCACCCCGCCCGGCGGGGCGGGCACCTCGCGACATTCCTCCCCTTCCGGGCAGTCGGGATCGTAGCGACAGGCGACAGCGGTGGCCATCCAGCCGCCGGCAGAAACAACAGCCGCGACGCCCAGAACCGTCGCCACGAATCCCGTCAGCACCAGCGGCCTGCGATCGCCACGCTCGCCAGCGATCCAGGTCGCCCCGCCGCCGACCAGTAGCCCCGCCCCGATGGCGCCCAGGGTTTTCGGCCCCTTGTACGGCCGCGCGCAGCCCGCAAAGACGTAGGCCAGCAGAACGACGCCCCACAGGGCGGGCAGGCGACGCAGCATCGCGGGCGATTGTGCCATTTCTGGAGCTTTCCGGGGGTGGCGCTATTCTGGCAGCCGGTGCGGACGCGACTGACATGCCTGGGACTTGCTGTCGGCCTTGCTCTTTTCGGGGGCAAGGGCACACGGGCGCGCGCCGACCAGTTACTGCGCGGGCCACATCCCTTTCTGAAGGAAAACGAGCTGTCGCTGCACGGCGGCTACACGGCGGGCGTCGGCGATGCCTTCAGTGGCGCCCGGGCCACCGTGGATTACGGCTACAGACTGGCCGGTAGCTGGTGGCTGGACATGCAGATCGCTTACCAGTCGGGCGGCTGCCACACAGGACCTGGTTGCGGCGGCGGAAACAGCGCCGACGTGATGGCGGGCGCCAAATGGAAGCTGCGCATGGACATCCCTGTGGTGCCCTACGCAAAGGCGGCGGCGGGCCTGCTGTACGCCTTTCCGGATCGTCAACCCAGCGCCGCCGGGATCGCCATGCGCGCCGGGTTTGGCGCCAAGTATTTTCTTTACGACTGGCTGGGCGTCGGGGCCGAGCTGACCATGTTGCTGGGCCACGCGGGATTTGCCGAAGGCGCGGGCTTGTCGCGCACGGTGCAAATGTTCGACTGCACCATGGGCGTAGAAGTTCAGTTCTAGGATGGACGCGGTCGCGGTCGTCAACGCGCGTGGGCGGACGCGCATCGCCTCGGGTCACCCGTGGATCTTCCGACAGGACGTGCTGCGCGGCCCGGCGACCGATGCCGCCACCGGTGGGCCAGCCCTGGTGCTGGTGACCGACGAGCGCCGTCGTCCGCTGGGGTTCGCCAGTTGGGCCGCCAGCGCCAAGGTCGCCCTGCGCATGTTTGGACTTTCGTCAGCGTCCGACGGCCTTCCTGACCTGGCCGATCTGGTGGCGCTGCGCCTCGACGCCGCCCGCGACAGACGCCGCGGCCTTGCCAGCCGGGGCGACGCCTACCGTCTGGTCCACGGCGAGTCCGACGCCCTGCCTGGCCTGTTCGTGGACGTATACGGCGACGCAGCGGTGGTACAGACGACCTCGGTCGCCATGGACGCCGCCCGCCCGGCGCTGGCGACCTTGCTGTGCGATCGGCTCAGGGTGCGCCTGGTCGTCGCGCGTGAGGATGGCTCGACGCGCGACTTCGAAGGCCTCCGGCGATTCACCGCCGTCGCCGCCGGGCAGGGCTCGACGACCGTGGTCTATCGGCTGGGGGAAAACCAACTGGAGGCTGACTTGCTGACCGACGGCAAGACCGGCGGCTTTCTCGATCAGGCCGACAACCAGGCGGCCGTGGCGGCACTGACGCCGCGGGGCGCGCGTTGTCTGGACGCGTTCACCTACCACGGGGGATTCGCCCTGGCGCTGGCCCGACGGGGCGGCGCTGTCTTGGCCGTCGACGAAGACGCCCGCGCGGTCGAGCGCACGGCCGCGAACGCCACCCGCAACGGACTGCCGAATCTGGAAGCCCGCCGGGCCAACGCCTTCGACCTGTTGCGAGATCTTGAATCGCGAGGCGAGCGCTTCGATGTGGTGGTGCTGGATCCGCCCGCCTTCGCCAAGCGACAAGGTGCGCAGCTCGGGGCTGCGGATCGCGCGTACAACGAGATCTTGTTGCGCGGTCTGCGCATCACGGCCCCCGGTGGCCTGGCGGTGGCTTGCTCGTGTTCGGGGCGTGTGTCGCGCGCCCACTGGGACGATCTGGTGGCCGCCGCGGCGGCGGACAGTGGGCGGGTGGTGCAGGTGGTGGAGCGCAATGGCGCCGGCCGCGACCATCCCGAGCTGGTCGGCGTCCCGGAGACCGGACACCTCAAGTGCTGGATCCTGCGCGTGCTGTAACGGCGGCGGCTACTTGCGCTCGCGTTCGATGCGCAGGTCGACCCGCGGGCCGCCGACGATGGGCAGGCTAAAGAACGGCAGGTCAAAGCAGAACCCCGCCGACGATCCCTTGCTGAAGCGCAGCAGATCGTCGCTGTCGCACGGACCCAGAAGGCCCATTCCCGTGCGCAAATCGTAGCGGGCCTTGTCGGCGCCGAAGATGCGCTGGTACACGAACAACGTCGACAGCCGATCATCCAGCATGCCCGTCACCGGTATCTGCGACTTGCGCACGACATTGATGAAGTCGAAGTTGAAGGTCTTGGCGCCGTCGGAAGGGGCGGTCGCGCCTGGACCGTCGACAAAGACGAACGAATACGGCCGATCGGGCACGTCCTTGTAGCCCACGCCGCGAAAGATGGACCAGGTGTATTCGTGCCGCGGGCTAAGGACGAAGTCGACATAAGGCACCAGCGACGCCGGCATCAGAGTCTTGGCCAGCGAGTACCACTTCTCTTGATCTTCCATCGACGTGATCCGTCCGCGCGGGCCGCCTTCTTCCTCGTTCTGCTTAAGCGCCGCGGCCAGGACGACCGTCGACGTGCCCGTCCCACATTCCAGGATCTCCGTCGGGCGCAGCTTGCGCACCGTCTGGTACAAAAGGCCGTAGTCACCGTAGGCGCACCCCGTCGAGCCGCTGCGTTCCAGATAATCCTGCAGGATCGGCCACACCGGCTCGTGCGACAGCGCCTCGCGGGCACGCTTGCCCGTCCACTTGTTCAGGAACAGGCGGGTGCTTTTCCAGGCCTCCCAGCGACCACGATCCAGCACCTTGAACAGCAGCGGTTTGCCGGCGGACATCCGGCGACAATATACCCGCGCTTCGCGTGCGCCAACAGGTCCGCCGGTGTTGTTTACTTGTCGTGGTGGCGCTATCCACGGCCGCTTGTGTTCCAGGCCCCGGCCGGTGTAGGAGAATCTCTGTTCGACGAGCATGGCAGGATGTCGCGTCGGCCGCCGCGCCGGCGCAGAGCGAAGCCCCCCTTGAGCACCACGCGCCTTTCCTTCGCCTGTCTGTGCGTCGCCGTCCTGGCGGCGGCGCTGACACCGTCGCCGGCCCTCGGGCAATCCGACAACGACGCTGACGGCCCGGCCATCCCCAAGGAGTACCGCTTCGAATTCGGTCCCCTCGGCGGGTACCGCTTCTTTGCGCCCGATTCAGGCCTAGGCCGGGCCGCGAACACGCCCACATCTCTCGGTCCCGCCAGTGGCCCCCTGGCCGGCGCCCGCCTCACGCTCAACTTCAACCGCTGGATGTCCCTGGAGGCAGAGTTCCTGGCCGTCCGCACGCACACCAAGGACAGGCTGACGACGCTGGGCATCTACGGCTACCGGGGCAGCCTGCTGCTGAATCTGGTGCCGACGGGGCCGGTGCGCCCGTTCCTTCTGGCCGGGTACGGTGGAAACACGTCGGTGCCATCGGACGACAGGGTGCCGCTGGGCGTTCAGGGCGGACTTCACGCGGGCCTTGGCTTCAAAATCTTCTTCAACGATCGGGGCGGCCTGCGCTTCGACGGCCGCGTGTTTGTCCCACCGCGCTTCGCCAGATCGATCATCCCGGTGGGCGACCAGGGCATTCTGGGCGGCCCCGACTTCGAGGCCCTGGGCAGCTTCTTCTTCACCTTCACCGAGGTTCAGACCAACGAGCGAAAGATCATCGTGCAAAAGGAGATACGGGTCGAGCCGCCGCCGGCGCCGCCTACCGATCCCGACCACGATGGCATCTTCGGCGACGCGGACAAGTGCCCCACCGTGCCGGAGGACCGCGACGGATTCGAGGACAGCGACGGCTGCCCCGAACCGGACAACGACAAGGACGGAATCCTCGATGCCCAGGACAAGTGTCCGCTGGCGGCCGAAACCCGCAACGGCGTGGACGACGACGACGGCTGCCCCGAGGAAGACACCGACGGGGACGGGTTCATCGGCTCGCAAGACAAGTGCCCGGCAGCGCCCGAGACCAAGAACGGCTACAAGGACGACGACGGCTGCCCCGACGAGATCCCGGCCGCCGTGAGGCGTTTCACCGGCGTCATCGAGGGCATCAACTTCCGAACCGGCTCGGCCGAGATCCTGCCTGGGTCCTACGCCATCCTCGAACGCGCCGTCGCCGTGCTGGACGAGTACAAGGACATCCGCATGGAGATCTCGGGCCACACCGACAACCGCGGCGGCGCGGACTACAACCGCGATCTGTCCCAGCGCCGCGCCGAATCGGTCCGGCAATTCTTCATCATTCGCGGCATCAAGGCCGATCGCCTGGTCTCGATCGGTTATGGCATGGACCGCCCGCTTGCCGACAACAGGTCCGAGTCCGGACGCGCGCAAAACCGCCGCACCGAATTCCGTCTCCTCGGCAGCCCCTAAAAACGGATTCCGACCGTCACGGCGTTGCTTTGCCGGGCTTCAGCGTGAAGCGAAGCTCTTCAGGAAAAGTGTGGAAGAGGTACGAGCCAAATCCGAAAAGCAAGTACGAGGCCAGGGGCGGCTCGGTGTCGAGGAAGAACTCGGCGGGCTCGTATCCGGGCTTCTCGATCTGAATGCGGATGCGCTTCGGGAATCCGTACCGCGTGTGGTAGCGGCACGGCGAATCGCCACACAGCTCGCCGTTGACGTAAACAGTCGCCCCCAGCGGCGTCGTGTGCATGGTGGTCGTGTTCGCGCAGGCGGCGACCCCGGCAGCAAGCACGAAGGGCAGCAGCAACGACGGGGGCCGGACCCGTTGGCGCGGCCAGGCCATCAAAAGCGCCCCCGCACGGCATCCAACGACACCCGCACGGTGCGCTGACTTCCCTGGTCGGCAGGTTCGATCCGCAAGGACGGGGCGTCGAGCTGCCAGTGGAAAGCGGCCTTGGGCCCACCCGGGTCGTGCCGCACACGCCACTCCTCGCTGTTCTTGGTCGCCCAGTAGGTCAGCACCAGACCGGCGGCCATGCCAACGGTGCCCGCGATGGCGATTGGACGCGGGTCGCTGCCGGCCAGCGCCGCGCCCAGGCCGCCACCCGCAAGCCAGCCCACGAAGGCCCCCGTGTCCAACCAGAAGACACGATTCCGTCCCACATCGATCCGGTCCAGCATCACCAGGCCCACGGCCAGGGCAGCGTCCGCCGCCGCAAGCGCGCTGCCAGAAATGATCCTCTCGTCGGTGCGATCCACGGTGTCGGGAAGCGAGTTGCCGATGGACATGGCTGCCAGGAAGGTCGCCGAGTGCAGCGTGCCGAGAAAGGACACGGTGCCCGGGGCGGGATTGTAATGATACGCGAGGTACGCCCCGGCCCCGACGCCCATCAAGTCACCCGTGAAGGTCAGCGCGGACAGCGCCCGTGTTTCACCGATGCGACCCTTTTCCCAGTTGGGCTCGAGACCTGCGGCGAACGGCAGGATGAACCCGTGCATGGCCCCGATCAGCGTCGAGCGGTTGACGAGCAAGGCGTCCGCGGTTCGTACGGGCCTACCGTTTGTCACGAGCAGCGGGACAGCGATTCCCGATGCAAGCCCCAGCACGACGATGCCGCTGCTGCGGCTTGCGGCGTCCTTGCACGGCTTGGACAGGGCCATCTGCGCCCCGTACCGGGTCTGACACTGGTCGTACAGGGCCTGGGCACCGACGGCGGTCCCGAGAAAGGAACCCGCGACCAGGCCGTTGAACCCCTGCCACACGACCAGTTCGGACAGGCCGCTGCGATCAACGAAACCGACCGGTGGACTGGGGCCGTCAGGCGTCGCCTGCGCCGACCGCAGAGGCCCGGTGACGACCAATAGCCCCACCAAGAAGGCGCACAAAGCGGACGCAGGTCCAATCATCTACAAAGACATGGACACAGCGACCCGGAAAAAGGCAAAAAACTTTCCACAAGGCGCGGGCGACGGGCATTGGCAAGCCTTTGAGTGTTCCTGTCGCTACTTCACCCGACGCATGACCGCGGCGAAAAATCCATCGGTGTCGTGAACGTGGGGCGAAAGCCGCAACGATATGCCGTCGCCCAGGCCCAGGGCGCGCTCTTTGCCCCAGATCTCTTTTAACGGCACCACGGCGAAATCTGGGCGCTCGGACAAAAACCGCTCGATGACATTCTCGTTCTCGTCGCGCAGCACGGTGCAGGTGCCGTAGATCAGGCGCCCCCCAACGGCCACCAGCGGCGCGTAAGTCACCAGCAGCGACAGTTGCTGGGCCGCAAAGCCGTCGGCGGTCTTCGGTTGCAGGCGCCAGCGCGCCTCGGGGTTGCGGCGCAGGGTGCCGACGCCTGAACAGGGGGCGTCCACCAGCACGCGATCCCATGCCGACGCGCGGGCCTCGTCGGGCAGCTCGTAACCCTTGACCTCGCGCGCGACGACGTTCGACAGACCGGCCCGGCGCGCGCGGCGGCGCAATTCTTCCAATTTTTTGCCGTTCGAGTCGAGCGCGACAATGCGCCCCTGCCCGCCCATCAACGCCGCCAGGGCCAGCGTCTTGCCACCCGCGCCCGCGCAGGCGTCGACCACGCGGCCCCGGGGCGGCGGCGCGACGGCTTCGGCCACCAGTTGGCTGCCTTCGTCCATCACCTCGAACAGACCATCGCGAAACGCCTCCAGCCCGAAGGCATTCACGCGCGTCTCGAACACCAGACCGGCGGGCGAAAGCGGCGTCGGACGCGCGGTCACGCCTTCTTCGCGCAGACGTTCCATGAGCGCCTCGCGGCTGATCTTGACCGTGTTCACCCGCACCGCCATCGGGGCACGGTGGTTCATCGAATCGGCCAAGGCCAGCGCTTGCTCACGCCCCAGATCGTTGACGAACCGTTCCAACATCCACGTCGGGTACGACAGACGAACGGCGTCGCGGTCTATGCCATTCAACCCGTCCAGGCCCGCGTCCTCGGCCGCCACCGCCGACAGATCGGGGTCGAAGCCGCACAGACGTTTGGCGTCGGCCTTCGCGGCCTCGTAAGGGACGCCCTCGCGAATTTCCAGCATCAGCAGCTTCAGCTCGTTGGTGGCGATGCCAGACAGCGTCTCGCGGCGGTCGCGCCGACGGGACATCAATTCGTCGACGATGGCGCCCAATCTGCGGTCCCATCGCACCAGGCCGTACACTGTCTCGGCGATGCGGCGGCGATCGCCGCTCGACAGCTGGCGGTTGGCGCGAAAGGCGGCCGCGATGATCTCGCTGGTGTAGCCCCATTCGGCGCGCGCCTCGCTGGACAGCTGCAGAGCCAGCGCCCGCGCGGTGCCCCCAAGACGAAAGGCGGGCTCTTCGGAACGACTGGAAACTATCGACATTGTTTCCCTATGCTACCCTGGAAACATGGTTCAGATCGCTTCTCCACCGACGACCATGACCAAGGCGAACCCGTACGCCGTCGCCCAGCAGCAGTTCGAGAAGGCGGCCGACTTCTGCAGCTTGCCGTCGACGGTGCGCCAGATCCTGTCGCAGCCGAAGAACGAGCTGATCGTGAACTTTCCCGTCAAGATGGACAGCGGCGACTACAAACTGTTCAAGGGCTACCGCGTGCAGCACAACAACTTGCGCGGACCCTACAAGGGCGGCATCCGCTACCACCACGAGGTGACGCTGGACGAGATCAAGGCGCTGGCCGCGTGGATGACGTTCAAATGCGCCCTGCACGACATCCCGTTTGGCGGCGCCAAGGGCGGCATCAAGTTCAACCCGCGCGATTATTCGCCGACGGAACTGGAACGCATCACCCGCCGTTTTACGCACGCGCTGGGCAACAACATCGGGCCCGAACACGACATCCCCGCGCCGGACGTGGGCACCAACGGTCAGACCATGGTGTGGATGATGGACACGTATATGGCCTTCGCAGGCGCCGTCAGCGAACATACCAGCCGCGGCGTCGTTACCGGCAAGACCCTGGCCGCCGGGGGCTCGCACGGCCGCGAAGCCGCCACCGGGCAAGGCATCGTCCACTGCATTACCGAATGGGCGCGCGATCGCCGCTTCGAATTAAACGGCGCGACGTTCATGGTCCAGGGCTTCGGCAACGTCGGCTCGCACGCGGCGAAAATTCTGGCGCGCACCGGCGCTTCGATGGTGGCCGTCGGCGACTGGAAGGGCTACGTCGCGAACCCCGACGGCATCAACCCGTTCAAGCTGGCGGAGTACGTGGCGCGCACGGGCAGCGTGGTCGACTACCCCGGGACGCACGCGATTGCGCGCGAGGCCTTTTTCGCGACCGAGGTCGACATCTTCATTCCGGCCGCGCTCGAACTTGAAATCGGCGTCGCCGAAGCCAAGGCACTGAAAGCCAAGGTCATCGTCGAGGGCGCCAACGGCCCGACCGATCCGTCGGCCGAACCCATCATCCTCGAAAAGGGCATCGCCCTTATCCCCGACATCCTGGCCAACTCGGGCGGCGTCGCGGTCAGCTACTACGAATGGCTGCAAAACAAGCGTTCCGAGGTGTGGGATCTGGAAGAGGTCGAGGAGAAGCTGGCCAAGCGCATGAAGCGGACATATTTGGCGGTCAGCGAATTTGCCACGTCCCGCAAATGCGACTGGCGAACCGCGGCCATGTGCATCTCGATCGGCCGCATCGCCAAGGCCTACGGCGAGCGCGGGATTTTCCCGTAGCCTTTTTTCGTAGCCAGTGTCTACCGGCGAAAACGCACGGTGAGATCCGGCCGCAGGCCCAGCGCCTTGGCGTAGCGGAAGACGCCGTCCATCTCGGGTGTCCCGGGATCGACCCGCGCGCGCAGCGGCGCTTGCGCGAGGCCCCGTTCCAGCAGGCGCCCCGGCAGGCGCGAATCTCGCATCCACCGGGCATTACCGCCGTCGAGGAACGGGGAAATAAGCGCTGTCAACGCCAGCACGAAAGCGGTCGGCAGGCGCGCCGGCCCAAGCTTCCCAGATAGAAAGGCCGCGCCCACCGCCACGGGAAGGGCCGAGGCGATCAATAACAGGGGGAACGCCGCACCGAGGTCGGGCGCGCGCAGCCGCGTGCCCGGACTGGCACTGGCCACAAGGAGGGGAATGACAGCAGACGCCAGGACCAACGCGAAAGTGAACGGCGCGCGTACCAGCAACGCCGCCAGGCCAACCACCCCGATCAGCAGCGCTATGGCACCAAGTTGCTCGCTGGCTTCGCGGAACACGTGCGCCAGCGCCGGCCAGGACAGGGGCTGCAACGACGCCCGCGCATCGTGGAGGAACAGCCGCCCCAAAAGATCGGTGAACGGGGCGGGCGCGGACGAGCCGGCCACCGGTACCAGCAAGATGGCCGCCCCCACGACGAACATCAGCGGCGCCACCAGGGTCCAGCGCTGGCCCCGACGCAGAGCCCAGGTCCACAGCAGCAGCGCGGGCGGCCACAACAGTGGGGTCGCCACCGGATCCACCCCGACGGCAAGACCGGCCCCGAGCGCCAGCCACGCGCCATCCCGCCCCTGGCCCGCGTCGCGCGCCACCCGCAGCATCAGGCGCCACACGCCCGCCACCAGCACCAGGGTCAAGGCGCTGGCACCGGCGCAGGTCACGACACGACAAACACCCAGTGACATGCCGGCCGCCAGCGCACCCAGGGCCGCCGCCACGGGTTCATGGGCCACATCCCGCGGACCCCGCCGCGCTGTCGGCGGGGGGCGAAGATCCTGCAATACCTCGGTAGCCAGCCGTGCGAGCCAGCCGAGGGCCCACGCCCCGGCCACGACCGATGCGAGATTCGCCCGGGCGGCAGCGTCGCCCAGCGGCAGGTAGCCGAACAACCGGATCCACAGCACCGCCAGGGGCGCGCCAGCGGGGTCCGCCGCGCCCGTGGCCCAGGTATTCAGTGCCCAGCCCTGGGCCGCCGCGCTGGCGGACGCAACAGGGTCAAGCCCAAGGGGCACCGCGAGCACATACACCACCAGGGCGCCGCATACGACGACGGGCCCCAGGGCGGGCCAGTCCGGACGGACCGGGTCGGGGGTCATGCCGCCATCGAACGCGAAACGCGAGCTTCTGTCGAGAAAAGGCCTGTCGAAAAGGGCCTTTCAGTTTTTCGCCCCCGGTGTGTCTAATTGGCCATGCGCATCTTCGCTGGCACGGTCCGCGGCTGGGCGTTGCTGTCGATCCTGGGTGTGGCCGAAGGGGGCTGCCACAAGGATGATGCGCCAGCCCCAGTTGTTGGCGGCCTGCAGGGCGACGCGGGCGGCGATGATGCCCACACCGACGCCAGCACCGCGCGGGACGCCACGCTGGCACCCGCGCCGGCACCCGCGATAGGGGCGCTGCCCTGCAACGTCGAGGCTGTACTGCGGGCTCGCTGCCAGACCTGCCACGGCCGGCCCACCGCGTTCGGCGCGCCCATGGCCTTGCTAACGCTGGCCGATACGCAGGGCCGCGCCGTGACCGGTGCTGCGCCCGTGTCGGACCTCATGAAACAAAAAGTCTCGGCCGGCCTGATGCCACCGCAGGCGACGCCCACCGGCGCCCTGACCGCCACCGACAAGGCCACCCTGCTGGACTGGCTGAATGCGGGGACCCCGGCGGCGGCCAAGTCTTGCGCACCGCCTGCCGATGGCGGGTTGACGGGCGATGCGCAGCCCGCCCCGGTCGGACCAGAGGCCCTGCCCTGCAAACCCCAGTACGAATTCCGCGCCCAGGGTGACACCGCAAAGGATCCCTTCGTGGTCCCGCAGGTAAACGACACCTACAAGTGTTTCCCCTTTCCGTCACCGTTCACAGCCACCGAGCAGGGCACCGCCTGGGCGCCGATCCTGGACGACACGCGGGTCATCCACCACTGGATCCTGTACGCGAACAGTGGCACCACCAAACCGAACGGCTGCAACGATCCGGGACGAACGTTCCTGACGGGCTGGGCGCCGGGCGGCCAGAACTACATCATGCCCGCCGACGTCGGACTCGATCTTCCTTCGCCAGGTAGCTGGCTGACCCTCGAGGTCCACTACAACAACCGCGCCCACTATGCCGACGCGCGCGATCGCAGCGGCGTCGCCCTGTGCACGACACAGACACCCCGGGCGCAGGAGGCGGGCGTCATCACCCTCGGGTCGGCCGCTATCACCCTTCCGCCGGGCACCGACAACCTCGCCGTCACCGGGGTGTGTCCCGCGCTGGCCACGGCCATGTTGCCCGAAGCGCTGCATGTGCTTTCGTCATTCCCGCACATGCACCAGCTGGGCAAAAGCTTTCGCACCGACATCGTGCGCGCCGGCGTGACCTCGAACCTGGTCGACGTGCCGGTCTGGGACTTCAACAACCAGCGCGGATACCCCCAGGATCCCCAAAAGGTGTTCCTGAGACCCGGCGACGAACTGCGAACAACCTGCGTCTACCGCAACGACACCAACGCCACGGTGCGCTTCGGCGGCGCCACCGAGAACGAAATGTGCTTCAACTTCGTGCTGGCCTATCCGATCACGCGCGTGGCGGTCCGCACCTGCGTTCTGAATTAGTTCGACTCAGCACCGAGTCCGCTTGACGGGAATCGGCCCGCCCGCTATCCCGGGAAGATGAAGGTCGCGCGCGGATGCAACCACCTGGCGGAAGCGCTGGGGCACCCCGTGGGCCCGACTGTGGTAACCGTCGGCAACTTCGATGGCGTTCACGTCGGCCACCAGGCCCTACTGGCAGCGACGCGGGACCTCGCGGCG
>JANXXE010000057.1 GCA_025350815.1 Myxococcales bacterium
TGACCTGCCCCGAGGTGGAATCGCGGGTCATGGTGATGTGGTGCCAGGTGTTGTCGTTGATGGCGGCCGAGCTTTTTGCGGCGGAGCCGGTACCGGCCTGAACGCCGATGTAGCCGCTGGCGTCGATCCAACCCCAGAAGATGTCGTTGGCGTCGCCGACGTGGTCGGTGCCGGTGATGCCGGGGGCAGAGGTCATGGTGTTGTTGCCGGTCATGGAGGTCTTGATCCAGGCGGCCAGCGTGGCGGTGCCGCCGAGAGTGCCGGCAAGACTGGAGGCCATGGCGACGTATTGGCTGCGGCCGGAATTGAATTGCAGGCTGCGGCCGTTGGAACCGCCACCTGGGGTTTCCTTCACGAGAATCGGCCCGTTGGTCAAAGTGCCGGTGTTACCCGTCGTGGACGAATCCGACATCGACGTGCCGCTGGTCTCGTCGAACTTCCAGAAGCCAGCCAAACCGGTTTCAGGGGGCTCGCCGCCCGCGGTACGACCGGCGTACAGGGACGAAACTTCGGTCTGATTGAGACCGCGCTTGTAGATGCGTACGTCATCGATCCAGCCTTTGAAGCCGGTGCCCGTGTATCTGCCGATGCGCAAGTAGCCGGTGGCCGAAGTGTCGTAGGCCAACGCGCTGGTAAACGTTTGCGACTGGACCAGGGTGCCGTTCACATACAGGCGTTGTTGGGGTGCGCTGCCCGCGGGATCGTACACGCCGACGACGTGCGTCCAGGTGGCGTCTGGTAGACCGCCAGTGGCGGTGGTGAGCCCCGAGGTGCCCGCCGAATGGCCAATGGTCCACTGAAGCATGGTGCTGTCACCCGTTCCTGGGCTCACAAGGAGCTGGTAAGTGCCCCAGGTGGGACCGCTGTCGCTGTTCCAGCCCTTTATCAGCAGGCGGGACCATGCGGCCTGCGCGCCATTGGGCTTGGCCCAGAATGACACGGTGACGGCCGCGGGCTCGAGGGTGGCGCTTCTGGCGATCTCGGCGTAACTGTTGGCGCCATCGAACTGTAGGCTGCCTGGGTTATCCCACGCGACCGCGCCTGGTACGGCCGAGCTCCACGTGGGGTTGCTGTACAGGGTTCCTGTCAGTCCCGAACCGGACGAATCGGACAGGCTGGTCCACTGGCCGTCGTCCATTTTCCAGTAGCCGACAAGGCCATTTTCGGTGGGGGTGCTCAGACGAAGATTGTTCAGGGTGCTGGTAGCGGTGAAGGTCTGGGCGGATGTGGCGTCGACGACGACGACGCCCGTTTGCGGGGTCAAGGTACCGCCGGTCTGATTGATGGTGCCGACGTGGACTTGATAGTTATTGGTAGACACGTCGACCGTGCCGTTGCTGATGGCCAGCGTGTTCGAGACGTTTAGCCGATCGGCCAGTGTCCATCCGCCGCCGCTGCCGGCCACAGTCAGATTATAAAAAGACGCCTTGTTGGTGAGGATGGTCTTGCCGGTAGCGGTGCCATTCAGGGTAACCGTGCCACTGCGCGCAGTGAGCCAGCCGCCGGTGTTCAGCCAGCTGCCCCCTACGGTGACGCCATAGTTTGACGCGCTTACGTCGAGAATGGCGCCGTTGATGGCCAGATTACCTGCCACGCTGAGGGCGCCTGTCATCGTGTAGGTGATGTTGTTGGTGGTGCGGGCGCTGCCGTTGGCAAGGTCGGCAATCTCGGCAGCAGAAAGGGCCCGTTCGTACACGCGGACGTCGTCGATGTTTCCGGTGAACTGGTTGGTGCCTGTGACGTAGCGCTGGCAAAACATAAGTTCGGGTTCAAGTGGGACCGAAGCACCGTAGTTGGTATCTGTGCCCTTGAGGACACCGTCGTAGTAAATCTCGAAACGACTGGCGCCAGAGTCGAAAACGCCGGCGACATGGTGCCAGTTGCCGTCTTTGAGGGTGGTCAGGCCGGTGCCAGAGTAGGCAGATCGTGTGGAGCCCCCGTCCCAGCGCTTGAAGTAGAAGCCATTCTCGGTTGCGTTGATTGCAAGTTCGTAGTTACCACCTGCCACGACTGTGTCGGCGTTTGCGACCGAACTGGTGGTCTTGTACCAGTGGGCGATTGTCACCTTCGAGGTGGGTCGGATGCCCGGCGCGGCATTGGGTACCATGGCAAACCCTGTCCCCGCGGCGCACTGGAGGCTGTAGGGGTTGGCGAACTTGGTCGACGGGGCCGTGTTGCTGGCAACAGGGGTCCAGCCGTAAGTGGCGTGGTTTCCAAAACCCGACGAATCGGCCGCCTGGCCGTTGAGTGACGATTCGTCGAATTTCCAGTATCCGACAAGGCCGTCGTTTAGCGAAAGGTTGTTCAGGCCAGATGCCACCAGGTTGGCGTTGGCCGCCGGATTTATAAGAACGGTTCCTGAATTGTGGGTGAAGGTCCCGCCGGTGACGCTAAGAGGGCCGCGCACGGTCATGAGATTTGGCGGCGCCGAAAAGACGCCGGTTGCCTGGGTGAATCCAGACGATCCCACGGTGATCGAAGAAGGGCGCAGCTTTGCGACGGGAATGATCTTGGTGGCCTCGGACGTAGAGCCATACTTGAGCTGCATGACACCGGTGGAGGCGTTGTTTTTGTATTCGACCTTGATGTCGTACCAGGTGTCCTTCGTCAGCAGGATGGGCGCACTGGTGTCAAGGGCGTTTCCGTGGTCAGAGAAATTGTCGATCAGGCGGACGCCGTTGACCGTGAGGCGGACGCCGTCGTCGCTTTGCGTGTAGAAAGTGTAGTTTTCTGAATAGGCAGCGAAGACCTGCCCGGTCCAGCGGGCAGACCAGGTGGTGGCGCCGCCGGCGCGCGTCGTCCCAAGGCCGGTGTCACAGGCAATGCCGGCTGTGGCTGTGGCGCCGCAGTCGATGTTGGGGTCAAGATAGGTGCTTTGGAAGGTGTCGAAGTTGGTGCCGTCGTAATAGGCGCCGGTCAAACCCATGGCGGATCTGGGTCGCAAGTTGGCCGATGGGATGACCTTCTTGGTGACCAGTGAAGGGCATCGGTAGCTGAGCATGACGGCGGATATGCTGTTGAAGTCGTAATACTCGAGGCGAATGTCGTACCACTGGCCGGCCGTCAGGTTGAGGGTAGGGGAGCCGATGTCTTGCTGATAGGCGTGCGTCGTCCAGTCGTTGATGACCTGAGTCCCGTTGACCCAGAGGCGAACGCCGTCGTCGCTGTCTGTATAGAAGGTGTAGGTTTCGCTGTAATCAGCGAGGATCTGGCCGGACCAGCGAACAGAGAAGGCGTCGGTGCGCGCAATTCTGGGGCTGACAACGTTGGTATCGAAGTTATTCGTGGGCCAGTTGATGCTGGAGTCGACCCATGACCCCATGTACGTTGTGAATGCGGTGGTGTCGTAGTATTCGCCGAGAAGCCCGGTGCTGGTGTTGGCAGATTTTATGTAAGTTGACACCGTGCCGGTGTAGCTGGAGGCCATGCTGAAACCGGTGATGTTGGGGTCGGTCCATATGATGGCGTTACCGGTCTTGCTGGAAACACCGTCCATGACGACGGTGTCCGTGGTGCCCCAGGGGGCGCCGGTGTTGGACGACCCGCCGCTGACGTTGGACCATTTTGTGTTGTCGTCGAAGTCACTTGTCGTTGCAGCGGAGCCTGCCCAGTATTTGGTTACCGACGGTCTTGTGCCGTTGTATATCGACGTGATATCCGAACCGCTTAGCTGGCGATTGTAGATCATTACGTCGTCGATTGTGCCGTCGAACCATTTGTTGCTGGTTGAGTCGTAGGCGCAGTCGTCCCTGTCCCAGTTTGCTCCAATTAAAATTGGCGTGTTTTGCGGGCTAATTCCCATTTGTTTGCTGTTCATATTGGTGCAAGAGTCAACCGCCACGCCATTTTGATAGTGGATCAATGTGCTGGTCGAGCTCTTGTACGTGTATGCGACGTGTACCCATTGATTCAAGGGGGTCGTCGCTGTTCTTTCACAGTTTTGGAAACCCTGAGAGTCGCTCAGGCTGTTCATGGCGACGATCATTGTGTCGCTTGTAGCCCAGGATATGCCCCACCAGAATATTTCGCGATATCCCTGGCCTGCCTGTTGGCAGTCTTGACGCGAGAAGATGACCTTCGCGGTCCCCGTAGAGGTCCGGTAAATCCACGCCGCTCCGGATATCTCGGTCGTGATTGTGTCGATGCTGTTGGACCGGGGGATCGTGATGTAGTCGCTGCCCGAGCCCCATTGGAGGGCGTTGCGGGTGGCGGCGGTGGCGCCAATACGCCAGGGAAAGGTCGTGGGGGTGGTGATGGTGAAGTTGGTCAACGTGCCGGTATTGGCGTTGGGGCCGGCGTCATAGGCCGTCGTGCCTGTGCCTTCGTCCAGGCGCCACCAGCCGACCAGGCCACTGGTGTCCACGGTCGCCTGTGCCACTCCGCCCGAAAGCAAGACGAGCACGGCAACCAGGCCGACGCCCAGTCGCCGCTGAAATCCTGCCGCCGTCCCTCGCAATCTCGCCATGGTTCCCCCCCATCACTGACATCGGCGGTCCACCGGGTATCTTGAAGGCGGGCTTACAGTTTTATCGGGACCACATAAGGCCGCCGGAATCATCGAGAAAGGCGCATGATCTCAATGAGATCGGCCGTCTGCGGGTCAGGTCGGGTCAGTCTCGAAGGGGACGAAGTAGAGATCGCCGCCGCTGGTGGCAATCATGAGTCGCCCGGTGCCAGCGTCGCGGGCCAGGCCCGTGATGGTGGTGGGGCCGAAATCGTAGCGTTTGAAGATATTGCCGGTGGATTCGTCGATGAAATAAACGCGGCCGCCGCTGGTCCCGGCGTTGGGGCCGGTGCCAATGACAAGGACGCCGCTGCGAAACATGGGCGAGCAGCTGACCTGGTCGGCGGGACTGAGGGTGAGGGGGAAGTTGGAGACCAGGGCGCCTGCGGAGGTAAGGGCGTAGACGTGACTGTCCTTGTCGCCGTAATAGATGCGGTTGGCGAAGGCCTCGACGTAGGGGGAACTGAGGATGGCGTAGTTGCCGGCGTCAAGCTGACCCGAGCCGTTGGGGTGGCGGGTGCCATCGGTGTCGCGGTAGGGGAAGCCCGAGCCGTTGATGAATTGATTGGAGTTGAAGTTGTCAGTGACGACGGAATGCAGGCGGGCGCCGGAATCCCCGATGATGGCGTGGTCACCCCAGAGGCGAACGGAGCCGTTCATGTCGTGGGCGCTGATGCTGGAGCCGCAGCAAGATGCCTGGACAGTGCCGCCGGGCACGTCGACGCGGTACAGGTAGGCCTGGCTGGCGGCAGCTTTTGAGGACAGGAAGAGATAGGTCTTGTTGCCGCTGTTGTTGTAGACCTTCCAGGCGGGGGCGGCGGTGACGTCGCCTGTGTTGGAGGTACCGATGTTCTTGACGAGGGTCTTTTCGGTGCCGCTGAGGTCTGTGATCTGGACGCCGAAGATCTTGGGCGTGGAGGTGCTTTTGCCACCGAAGTAGATGTTGCTGCTGTCAAGGACGAGGGGGGAATTGATGGCGGTGACGGTGGAGGTGGAGAAGGGTGTGGACCAGACGCCGCTGGCCGGCGGGGCCAGGGCCGAGCCCGAATCGATGAGCTTGTAGATTTTGCCGCCGGTTGTGGCGACGTAGACGATTTTGATATTGGATTCGCTGAAGGTGCCGTTGCCGTTGATGTCCCAGGTGGAGGTTTCGCTGACGACGGCCCAGCGGGGGGCGCCGATGATGTCGCCGTCGGTTTCGGGGATGTCGTAGCTGTACTGGTTGGCGCCGTTGGCGTCGCGGACGAAGACGCGGTCGGCGCTGGCGGCGCCGCCGATGTTCTTGAAGGCCACGTAGGTGGCGTACCAGGTGAAGGTGGTCCAGTTGAAGGCGGCGCTGGGGAAACCCTCGACGGAGCCAGCGGTGTCAGTGGCGCCCTTGGTGGCCCACGCGATGACAGAGCCACCGACGGGGTTGGGCAGGCCGTCGTTGGCGGTGACGTCGCCGCCCGTGCCGTTATCGTCGTCGCCGTCGTAGGAGTCGCCGCCGAGGGCGCCGTGAGTGGCAGTGTCCTTGAAGTCGAAAAGGGCCTTGGTGTAATTGGTGTCGCCGGTGTTGCTGTCGACGAGGACGACGTTTTTGGTGCCGGCGCCGGCGGTGTCGAAGTAGCAATCGGGGGATTTTAGGTAAAGGCCGTTGGCGGTAATTTTGAGGTATTGACCAGTGGTGCCGGCGATGTTGCTGAAGCGCAGTCCGCGGAAGTTGGTGAAGGTGGCGCCCGAGGCGATGTCCATGCCGGCAAGGGTGGTGTCACGGATGGCGAGGCCATTGACATTGAGAGTGGCGGTCGTGCCAACGGAGAATGTGTAATTGCCCGAGACGGCCTGAATGGTGGGCCGCGCGGAGATGGAACTGTTGTTGGAGGCAAGGGTACCGTTCATAGTGAAGGTGGTGCCACTGCCGAGGGCCAGGATGCCGCTGGTGTGCAGCATTTCGAGGACGCCCTGGGGCTGTACGGTGAGGCCGCCTGTCAGGGTGACTGTGTTGCTACCGACGCCGAGGACGCCCGAGTTGACGCCGGTGGCGCCTGTGACAGAGGCGGAGTAGCTGGCGGTGCTGAGGCCGGCGCCGTCGAGATTCAAGGTCCCGCCGACGTTGAGGTTGCCGCCAAGAACCATGACGACACCGCGGCGGCCACGGTAGAGGCTGGAGACCTCGGGCGCGGTCAAGACGCGGCTGTACATGCGGACGTCATCGATGAATCCGTTGAAGTAAGGATTGGCTGAATTTTCGATGCGGCCGATGCTGCTGAAGGCGGTAGATTTTGTGCCGGTGTCGCTGGTGGCGCTGTTGGCCTGGACGCCGTCGACGTACATGATGACCTGCCCCGAGGTGGAATCGCGGGTCATGGTGATGTGGTGCCAGGTGTTGTCGTTGATGGCGGCAGAGCTTTTTGCGGCGGAGCCGGTGCCGGCCTGAACGCCGATATAGCCGCTGGCGTCGATCCAACCCCAGAAGATGTCGTTGGCGTCGCCGACGTGGTCGGTGCCGGTGATGCCGGGGGCAGAGGTCATGGTGTTGTTGCCGGTCATGGATGTCTTGATCCAGGCGGCCAGCGTGGCAGTGCCGCCGAGAGTGCCGGCAAGACTGGAGGCCATGGCGACGTACTGGCTGCGGCCGGAATTGAATTGCAGGCTGCGGAGGTTGGATGCGCCACCCGGCGTGTCTTTGACAAGAATCGGCCCGTTCGTCAGCGTGCCGTTATTGCCACCGGTCGAAGAGTCCACCACCGTTGTGCCGCTGGTCTCATCGAACTTCCACCGACCCGCGAGGTTCGTCTCCGGTGGGTCGCCGCCGGCGGTGCGACCGGCGTACAGGGCCGAGACCTCGGTCTGGGTGAGACCCCTGTTGTAGATGCGCACGTCGTCCATCCAGCCGTTGAAACCGGGGCCCGTGTAGGCGCCGATGCGCAAGAAGCCGGTCGCCGAAGTGTCGTAGGCCAACGCGCTGGTAAACGTTTGCGACTGGACAAGCGTGCCGTTCAGATACAGGCGTTGTTGGGGTGCGCTGCCCGCCGGATCGTACACGCCGACGACGTGCGTCCAGGTGGCGTCTGGTAGACCGCCAGTGGCGCTGGTGAGCCCCGCGGTGCCCGCCGAATGGCCAATGGTCCACTCAATCATGGTGCTGTCACCCGTTCCTGGGCTCACAATGAACTGGTAACTGCCCCAGGTGGGACCGCTGTCGTTGTTCCAGCCCTTTACCAGCGGGCGGGACCATGCGGCCTGCGCGCCATTGGGCTTGGCCCAGAATGACACGGTCACGGCAGCGGGTTCGAGGGTGGCGTTCCTGGCGATCTCGGCATAGCTGGTGCCGTCCACTTTCAGGCTTGTGGGGTTATCCCAGACCACACCCGACGGCACCGACGTGCTCCAAGCGGGGCTGTTGGTTAGGGTCGCGTTCAGGCCCGATCCTGAAGAATCGGCGGCACTGCTCCATTGCTGGCTGTCATCCATTTTCCAGTAACCCACCAGGCCGGTTTCCGTCGGCGTGGTGAGACGAAGGTTGTTGAGGGTGCTGGTGGCGGTGAAGGTCTGGGCGGAAGTGGCGTCGACGACGACGATGCCCGTTTGCGGGGTGAAGGTGCCGCCGGTCTGGTTCATGGTGCCGACGTGCACCTGGTAATTGCTGGTGGATACGCCCAGGGTGCCGTTGCTGATGGCCAGGGTGTTGGAGACAATCAATCTGTCGTTGAGGGTCCAGGCGCCCCCGCTGCCGGCCACGGTCAGGTTGTAGAAGGGTATCCAGCCGGAAAGGATCGACTTTCCCGTACGGGTCCCGTTCAGGGTGACGGTGCCGCTGCGGGGTGTGAAGGAGCCGCCGTTGTTCAGCCAACTGCCCCCTACGGTGACGCCATAGTTCGACGCACTGACGTCGAGGGTGGCACCATCGAGCACCAGATCGCCATTGGCGACCATCGCGCCTGCCAGCGTGTGGGTCGCGACCGACAGAACCCGCTGGCCACCGCGGTAAAGGGAGCTCACCTCGTCGCCCGTCAGCGCCCTGTTGTACAGGCGCATGTCGTCGAGCCAGCCGTTGTAGAAGTTGTTGTTGTTACCGTCCTGTCCGATAAAGAGGTCGCCCAGTGACGTGGTGTCGTAGAGGATGGCGTCGGACCGGACCGTCGAGGCGACCAGGACGCCGTTGACGTACAGGCGCATCTGCGGGGAGGCGCCCGCGGGATCGTAGGTCGCCGCCAGGTGCGTCCACGTCAGGTCGGGGACCAGGCCGCTGGCCCCTTGGGCGCAGTCGATGTTGCCGGAATAGCCAATGCAGACGCGCGGTACGTCCGAGCCCGCGTTCTGGGGATTGAGCTGCAGCAGATAACTCGCCCATGTCGGGCTAGCGTCGTTCTGCCAGCTCTTGTCGAACATGACGACGTTCATGCCCTGGGCGCCGTTTCGCTTGACCCAGGTCGCCATCGTGACGGCCGCGGGTTCGACAACGGTCGTTCGGGCAATTCGCAGGTACTGGGTGGACCCGTCGACCTGCAGAGAGTTCGAGTCAGCCCGGCGCAGGCCGGACGGGACGTCTGTGGTCCAGGTGGGGGCGTTGCCCAGGGTGGCGGTGTGGCCGTATCCGGACTGGTCGATGGCCCAAAGCCCCCCTCCCTCGTCGAAGGGCCAGTAGCCAATGAGGCCGTCGTTCAAGTAGACGTTGTTGAAGGTCGAGCCGCCCGGGGTCAACGTTTTGCTGGATCCCGCCTTGAGTAGCAGCGAGCCAGAATTGTGCGTGAACGTTCCGCCCGTCTTGTTGAAGGTTCCCGCGATTTCCAGGCGCTGGCCCGGCGCGACCAAGGTTCCGCCCGACAGGGCTACGTCGCCCGTGACGCGGGTGATGGACCCACCGGCGTCAAGCGTTCCAGCGGCCACGGTCATGCCCGCGGATCCAATGGTGACGGGGCTTGGGCGCAGTTTGCTGGCCGGGATAATTTTCTTCGGCTCGGACGGCGAGGCGTACTTGAGCTGAATCACCGATGCGGCGCTGTTGTTGTCGAAGAACTCAAGCTTGATGTCGTTCCAGGTTCCCGAGGTCAGGGCGATCGTGCCGCTGTTTTCAGTGGTCGTGTGCTGGGTGAAGTTGTTGACCAGGGACGTGCCGTTGACCCACAACTTCGCGCCCTGCTCGCTTTGTGTATAGAAGGTGTAGGTCTCACTGTAGGCAGCATAGACCTGACCGGTCCAGCGAACCGAGAAGGTGTCGTTGCCATTGGCGCGGTTGGTGCCCAGGACCGTGTCGGCCGGGCTGAAGTCGACGTTGCCATCGAGGTAGGTGTTCTGGAAGGTGTCGAAGTTCGTGCCGTCGTAGTAGGCGCCGGTCAAGCCCACGGCGGTCTGTGGCCGCAGGTTGGCCGTGGGAATGACGGTCTTGCTGCCCATAGACAAACTTTGGTAGCTAAGCTTGACGGCCGAAATAGCGGTGTTTTCGAAGTACTCGAGGCGGATGTCGTACCAATGCCCGGCGGTGAGATTAAGTGTCGGCGAGCCCGTGTCCTGCTGGTACGCGTGGACCGTCCAGTCGTTGATCACCTGGGTGCTGTTGACCCAAAGGCGAGCGCCGTCGTCGCTGTCGGTGAAGAAGGTATAGGTTTCGGTGTAGGGGGCATAGACCTGTCCTGACCAGCGCACCGAGAAGTGGTCCACGTCGCCAGTTCTTGGGCCTACGACGTTGCTGTCGAAGTTGTTGGTCGGCCAGTTGATGGTCGTATCCAGCCAGGCGCCGAGGTAAGTGTTGAAGGCGGTGCCGTCGTAGTATTCGCCCAGAAGGCCTTGTTGTCCGGACGTCTGGACGTATACCGAGACCGTGCCGGTGTAGCCCGAGTTGACCGAGATCCCCTGGACGTTGGGATCCAGCGAAATGATCGCCCGTCCAACCCCCGTGTTATCGAATACCGCTGTGTCGCTGGATCCGGGGACCACACCCCCGGACCACCTGGTCGAGTCCTCCCAGGCACCCGTCGTGGCGGACGACCAGGTCTTGTTGGCCGCCAGCGCGGAGGTGCTGGCCATTGCCAGGCAGGCGACGGTCAGTCCGGCGCCGAAAAGACGAATGCCACGTGTCACACCCGCAGTTGATTGAGTCACAACTCGCCCTCCATCTTTCCATCGGCGGGGGGGCATAAATTCTGAACGACGCCTTACCTTTTTCTATCGTCGCCGCCGACCTGTAGGGGTTAAACCTTCTTCAGCCTGTCAAGGCCGCCGTCACGCCCCAGCGGCCGGCTCAGGCGCCGGCGATGATCTTGTCGATGCGCGCGGCGACGTCGGTCAGGTAGACCTCGTCGCCCTTGTCCAGTTCGGCCGTCATGTAGTTGGTGAACCCAACCTCGGCGAGCGCCTTGCGGACTTCTTTCCAATTGACGTCGCCCTCGCCCAGTGGAACCCATTTGTGCTCTTTGCGGACGAAATCCTTCAGGTGCACGCGCACGATGCGTTTGCCGAGAGTGCGGATCCAGTCCTCGGGCCAGCCGTTCTTGACGATGTTGCCGACGTCGAAATAGGCCTGCACGTAGCGGGATTTGAAATCGTCAATGAAGCGCGCGAATTCGAGCGGGCTCAGCAGGAAGTTATTCCACACCTCTTCGATGGCCAGCGTGACCTGCAGCTTTTCGGCCAGCGGTATCAGTTTGCGCACGCCATCCTGCGAGCGCGTGTACGCGTCGATGTAGCGCGTGTTCTCGTTGACCACGGCTGGTATCAGCAACAGGTTGTCGGCGCCGACGGCCTTGGCGCAATGGAGGCCTTTGGCGATGAGATCGAGGCTTTCCGCGCGCACGGCTGGATCGGGATGGGTCAACGGCTTGTTCTGGTGGCCAAAAATGATCGAATGAATGGGCAGTGCCGTCTTGTCGGCGGCCGCCCGCAGGGCTGCCTGTTCGACGGGATCGTAGGTCGGGGGGATCTCGATGCCCTCGAATCCGGCGCGTTTGGCCATCGCGAAACGGTCGGCCAGCGATAGTTCCTTCGGCAGCATGGTGAGGATCAGGGACTTCTTGGGCCGCGGTACTGTCGGCGCCGCGCGGGCCGGGCGGGCGAACGCAAAAGCGGCGGCAAGGGGCAGGAATTCACGACGGTTCATGGCTATATCCTCCGCGGTGTCGTTGCATCAGGTAGGGCACGAAGCCTGCGCACAGCGTGCCCAGTCCGACGGCGCTTTTGTGAATAGGCCCGTGCCGGAAGCCACGTCGAGGGCGCGACCTGCAGGTCGCGCGGCCGGGGGCGTGTGTGGCGGCTGCGGCGCCCGGTGCGCGCACGCGAAGAACGCAAAGCCCAGGGCGAAGAAGGCCTGCTGTCGATGGGTCAGCATGCGGGGCACTATAGCGCCCGTCGGCAGCCTGGGACGGCGTGCCCGCGCTGCAACCGCATTCGTGCGCGAAAGTTCGCGCGCTAGACCGAGAACGAGCTGCCGCAGCCGCAGGTGGACTTCACGTTCGGGTTGTTGAACTTGAAGCCGGCGCCGTGCAGACCCTCGACGTAATCGATCTCGGTGCCCATGAGGTACATCAGGCTCATCTGGTCGCACAGCAGCTTGACGCCGTGAACCTCAAGCGCGTGGTCGGTGTCCTGCGCCTGATCGAAGTACAAATCGTAGGAGAATCCCGAGCAGCCGCCGCCCTGAACCTTCAGGCGCAGCGAGTAGCTGTCCTCGATGCCTTCCTCGACGCGGATCTCCTTGACCTTCTCGGCGGCCTTGGCCGACAGCAACACGGGGGCGCCCGGCTGTTCGGTGTTGTCGGTGGCGGGGGTCTCGGCGACGGAAGCGGTGGCGGAAGCGGACATGTGTAACTCCTTTTGCGTCAAGTGTATTCGGGGGGGGCCGGCTTGGCCAGCCCTTTGTCATTCACGGCGTCGCGGCCCTTGGTCCACAGGCGCCGCAGCCAGCCGCGTTCTTGCTGCATGCGCGCCTGCACCTTGAGGATGCCTTCTAACAGGGCCTCGGGGCGGGGCGGGCAGCCCGGGACATAAATGTCGACGGGGATGACCTGATCGATGCCCTTGAGGACATTGTACGAAAGCTGGAACAGGCCGCCGCAATTCGAGCAGCTTCCCATCGAGATGACGTACTTCGGTTCCGGCATCTGAGCGTGCAGGGTCTTGATGCGCGTCGCCATCTTGTAGGTGACGGTCCCCGCGACGATGATCAGGTCGGCCTGCCGCGGGGAGGCGCGCGGCGCCATACCGAATCGTTCCAGGTCGGACCGCGGCCCGCCTGTCTGCATCAGCTCGATAGCGCAGCAGGCCGTCCCGAACAGCAGGTACCAGGCCGAATTCTTGCGCGCCCAGTTAATGACGTCGTCGACGCGGGTGATGAGGATGCCGTCGTTCTGCATGGCAGGGTGGAAGCCCGGAGTATACGTCGAATTTGCGGGTCAGCCTGCGTTGCCATCAGCATCGTCCTCGGACTCGCGGCCGGACTCCTGGTGCGAGTAGCGTTCTTCCAGCCACGGGTCCGCGCGGTTGTGATAGCCGCGTTCTTCCCAGAAGCCGCGGTGATCCCCGGTCAGGAATTCGATTCCGCTTAACCATTTGGCACTTTTCCACGCGTAAAGCTTGGGCACCACCATGCGCAGCGGGCCGCCGTGTTCGGCCGTCAAGGGCGCACCTTTCCAGGCCCACACCAACAGAACATCGTCGTCCATCAGCGTTCTTAGGGGTACGTTCGTCGTGTAGCCATCGAACGAATGCATCAGCACGTGGCGCGCGCCCGGCAGCGGTTGCACGGCGGCCGCGACGTCGCGAAACAGGACACCGTCCCAGTCATTGTCGTAGGTCGACCAGGTGGTGACGCAGTGAAAATCGCTGCGCACACGCGATTGCGGCAGCGCCTGAAGTTCGGCCCAGGTCCAGGTCACGGGTTTGGCGACGGCGCCGGAAACCAACAGGCGAAAGGTCGGCAGCGCCACCTTCGGGATTTCCCCGTAGTGCAGCACGGGCCACTTGGTGGTCAGGGTCTGGCCTGCGGGAAGCCTCGGTTTGCCGGGGCTGTGGCGATTCATGCGCGCAGTCTACGACCCAGAGGCAGTTGATTGCTGGGGATCTTCGCGCTAGACAAACTGCCCCATGTCGAGCTTTTCGGGCTACCTCAAAGACCTAAAGACCAGGATTCGTGAGACGGACGTCGAGGCCGTCAAGAAGGTCGTCGCGGCCCGTACCGGCAACGGCGCCAGCCTGGCGCTGATCGACGTGCGTGAAAAAGAAGAGTGGAGCGAAGGCTACATCCCGGGCGCCAACTGGATCCCGCGCGGCTTTCTGGAATTGCGCATCGAGGACCAGGTGCCCGAAAAATCGTCCGAGGTGATCTTGTATTGCGCGGGCGGAACGCGGTCGGCGCTGGCCGCCCGATCGCTGGCTGAACTCGGTTACACCAATGTCAGCTCGATGGCCGGTGGGTTCACGGCATGGAAGCGCGCGGGGCTGAAGTTCGACCGGCCGTTCATCATGACGCCCGACCAGTCCATGCGCTACGCGCGGCACACGATGCTGCCCGAGGTGGGCGAGGCGGGGCAGATCAAGCTGTTGCAGTCGCGGGTGCTGTGCCTGGGGGCCGGTGGCCTGGGCTCGCCCGCCGGACTGTACCTGGCCGCAGCCGGTGTCGGGACGCTGGGCTTCGTCGACGACGACGTGGTCGACGCGTCGAACCTGAATCGCCAGATCCTGCACGCCGTCGATCGCGTCGGCATGCCGAAGGTGGAATCGGCGAAGAAGACCCTGGCGGGCATCAACCCCGATGTGAAGGTGGTCCCGCATCAGGTGCGGCTGTCGTCGGAAAACGTGATGGAGATTCTTGGCCAGTACGACGTGATCGTCGACGGCGTGGACAATTTTCCGTCGCGTTATCTGCTGAACGACGCCGCGCTGAAGCTGCGCAAGCCCGTCGTCCACGCCAGCATCTATCGGTTTGAGGGTCAGTTGACGGCGTTTCTGCCTGGGCAGGGCCCGTGCTACCGGTGCCTGTACCCTTCGCCGCCGCCGCCCGATATGGCGCCGTCCTGCCAGGAGGCGGGCGTACTGGGGGTGCTGCCGGGCGTGGTCGGCGTGTTGCAGGCGACCGAGGCCATCAAGATCGTCCTGGGCATCGGCAAGTCCCTGTCCGGTCGGCTGATCATGTTCGACGCCCTGGCGACCAAGTTCAGAGAGCTGAAGCTGCGCCGCGATCCGACGTGCCCGACCTGCGGCGACGGCGTCAATCCCGACGACATCCAGCTTATCGACTACGAGCAGTTCTGTAACGTCAAGTAGGCGCAGGGGCGCGACGCCGGTGGGTATGCTTTCTTGTTATGCCTTCTTGTAGGGCCTGCCTGCCGGAGGATCTTCCGCGCCTGGCGGCCGCCGCCAGTCAAGTCTTCTCGCCCGGTGGGGGCGACATGGCAGCGCGCTACCCCCTGCTGTTCGACCCCGCGAACGCGGGCCACCTGTGGATCGTCGAGCGCGACGGGCAGTTGCTGAGCCACGCCGGCTTTTGCCTGGGTGAAGCCGACATTCAGGGACGCACCGTGCGCACGGCGTGTTTCGGCGCCGTGTTCACCGTCGAAGCCGCCCGCGGACAGGGCCTTGCCGCCCAGGCGCTGGCAGCAGCAATTGCGGCTGCCAGCGCTGCGGGGGCCGAATGGGGGATCATTTCGGGCAGTGGGGCCCTGTACGCGCGCGCCGGATTCGTTCGTCTTGCCGCGCTGCCGACTTACCGGGTGCCGGCCGCGGCCCCGGTCGTTTCCGTCGAACCAGCGACGTTGTCCGATGTGCCGGCGTTGGCCGCCCTGTACGACGCCGAGCCGATTCGTTTCCGTCGGTCACCGTCCGAGTGGCGCCAGCTTCTGGCCGCCGGGATCTTGTTCGTCGGGCCCGCCACGGTGTGGGTCGTCCGGAAAAACGCACGCGCGTTCGCGTACCTGGCCGTGAACGACGACGCGCTGGACGACCCGGGCTTCGTTCGTGTGTTTCGCGCGTTGGAGGTGGCCGGGGACAGGCAGGCGCTGGCCGATGCTGCCGGGGGCCTGGCGCACCAGTTGGGCGGCGCTGCCCTGCTGCTGGTAAACGCCGACGTCGACGGCGCGTTGGCGCAGCTTGCGGTTCAGCGGGGCTGGCTGGTTGACCAGACGCGATTTGCGTTCAGCGCTGCACGCTGGACCCCGGCTCTCGTCGGTGTCCCCGTGCCGTGGTACGGCCTGAACTTTGTTTAGTCGGCTACGTGCCGCGCGGCAGGACCGTGTTGTAGTCGATCGCAGCCATCGCCCGGCCGTCGCCCGTGGTGATCTTGCGGGTCACGCCGTCGAAGAAAACCGTCATGCCGGTGCGTTCGGAGATTTCGGCCAGCGACAGGATGGAATGCGCCCGCAGCGCAAGATCGATGTTTCCGGCAGGCGTGGCACCCGTGCGAATGCAGTCGAAGAAGTTCTTCTCCAGGCGGGCGACGTCGCCGGGCTTGGCCGGATTCGCGAAATCTTCGGGCTCGATTTCCTCGGCGAAGACCCGTTCAGGTCGTAGTTCAGCGCGGTTCTGCCCCGACGACAGGTAGATGGTCGCCTTGCGGCCGCGAATCATTTCGGCCAGGCCCTGTTCATTGACGGTGCTGCCGACCACGCAGAAGGTCAGGCCGCTGGGCATTTCGGCCAGCAGGTGCGTGGTGTCCGTGATCTCACGATCGGTCGAAACCTTGCGTGTGCCAGTGCAGGTGACACGCCGGGGGAATTCGGGATTGCCAGTTGCCATCAACAGCGGCAGGAACGTGTGCGACAGCAGGTTGCCCAGAATGCCCGAGTTATAGGCGTAGAACTTGTGCCAGCTGAAGTAGTGCTCGGGCGAAAACGGGATCTTGCGCGCACGGCCCAGCCACATCTTCCAGTCGAGGTTCTTCTCGTTGGCCTCAGGATCGATCGGGAACGTCCATTCGCTGTTGTTCTTGTTGTTGCGGCAGTACGAACCCTGCGCCCACACCAGGGGGCCAAGCTTGCCCTTGCGAATCCATTCCGCTGCCTTGTGGTACTTGTCGTCGGTGCAGTACTGCGAGCCGACCTGAAAGACCTTCTTCGTCTTCTTGACGGCGTCGTAGACGCGAAAGCCTTCGTCCAGATAGCGCGAAAGGGGCTTTTCGCCGTAGACGTGCTTGCCGGATTCCAGTGCGTCGACGGCCACATCCGCATGCCAGGTGTCGATGGTCGACACGACGACCGCGTCGATGTCCTTGCGTTCGAGAAGGCGGCGGTAATCGCGGACCGCGCTCGGTTCCTTCACGCCCGTGATCTCGCGCGCCCGGTCGAGGCGCTTCTGGTACACGTCGCAGACGGCGGCCTGAACGATGTTGTTGGCGGCGGCGTTCTGCTTCTGCGACTTCAGGTGGTTGGTGCCCTGGTTGCCGGTCCCGACATAGGCGACGGCTATGCGGTCATTGGCTCCGAGAACCCCCGGGGCAAAGGGCGCCTTGCCCTGTGCGCGGGCCGGCGCCGACATCAGTTCTGCCGAGGCGAACGCCGCGGCTGCGGCAGCCGTCGAACGAATGAAGGAACGGCGGGATTCGCCCGGTTGCTGCAGGTTGTTCTTGTGCCCCATGAAGGCGAAGCCTACACCGCTTTTGGCGCGGCCGGCTGGGCCAAGGTCAGCGTGTGCGTGTCAGCACAACCGTCGCTACGGGAAGATGACCCGGGCTGCGACGCGGCCGGCGACCAGGCCCGCCATGGCGCCCAGGACGCCGCCAATTGCGTAAGCCAGCAACGTGTGGATGGGGGCGTTCAGCATATCGGCGCTGGCGCCCACGACGAATCCGCCGAGGATGGCGCCAAAGCCAAAACCGGTGAAGGACGCTTCCAGGTGACCCTTATTTTCTGTGTCCATCGAGATCCCGACTATCGTGTGATCGGGGCCAAACTGCAAGGCGAGCGGGGTGGCCACCACCGGTTGGGTTAGCTCTTCCTGCGGAACCTGTAGCGGGCCAGGGACCTGTCGCCGACCTTGTCGAGAATCTTGCTATCCACACCGAAGCGCAGGTCCCGGCTGGCCGTGGCGGTCGAAAGCGTCGGGAACCGCGCCAGGTAGTCCTTGCGGGAAAAATCGCGGTGGGCGAAGGCGGCGCGCGCCAGTTCGATCCTACTGTCCATCGTGACCGGTTCGGGCCGCAGGTGGTTCAAGAAGTCGGCCAGGCCGTCCCGGATGGTCGATAGCGAGAACTCGATGAAGCGTGAAGATTGACCGGCCTTGTCGCATTCTCCCAGGACCCGGTAGTACTCCTGCTGCCGCGCGTGGATGACCGATTCCACGGGGATCAACGCGAACAACGGGTGCGCGTGCAAGAGCACGACGTGTTGCCACAGTCTGCCCACGCGGCCATTTCCGTCGGAGAAGGGGTGGATGAATTCCAGTTCGTAATGCGCCACGGCCGATCGCACCAAGGGATGGACATCCTTGTCGGCGTCCACGAATGCCAGCACCTGTCGAACCAGGGCCCCCACACGGGCTGCCGGCGGCGCCACGTGGGTCACCCGCGAACCCGCGAAGATCCCGACCGCCCGCTCACGGTAGCGCCCGGCGTCCTTGACCAGGCCGGCCGTGAGGCCCCGATGCGCGTCCAGTAGGTGCTTTTCTTTGCCGGGGTTAAAGGCGGCCGCCCGTGCGTAGGTCGCGATCGCGTTCTGGATTTCCTTGATCTCCCTGGCCGGCCCGATCACACGCTTGTTGTCCAGAACCGCGGTGGCCTGTTCCAGCGACAATGTGTTGCCCTCAATGGCCAAGCTGCCCACCACCGTGCGGATCTGATTCGCCCGCCGCAGTTTCGGCTGGGGTTGCGGACTCATCATGCCCTCGTACCGACCGACCATCATCATGATATCGATCGACAGTGACAGCGCCCGAGGCGTCACATCGAAGGGCGGTCGGTAGGGCGGTCGGTCGGTAGGTAGGGGGGGCACGTGATAGTAGCAAATGATACTATCATCCGGTGCCTCGTGCACCCATGCGCTTCGCGCAGGCGTTCTTTCAGCGTGGTCAGATCGCGCGCGGCCGCATCCAATATCGCGCCCTCGCCGCCGTCGACGCGCTTGGCCGGGACCTTCAGCGCGCCCCGCCCCTCCGCTGGGGTCGCTGTGGTCGTTGACTCTGCTATCGTGTGCGAATGCGTGTGCGAATGCAGTTCGGAATGCACAGCGGTCCTGTGTTGGGTGTTCTGGCGGTGGCGCTGGCCCTCGGATCGTCGTGTGATTCGTGTGGTGGCGGCGGAGGGGGCGGGGGTGGGGGCTCGTGGCTGGTCGGGCGCGACGGGCTCATGCTGAACGTGGCGACAACTCCAGGTCAGGCGCGGCCGTACGGTCTGCGCACACGACGGGATCTGACGGACATCGTTTGCCGTGGGGAATTCGAGGCGTGGGTGGTCGGCCAGGCTGGCACGTTGCTGACGACCAGCGACGGGGGTGCGACGTGGATCGAGGCGGCGCTCGGCACGACCGAAACACTGCGGGGCGTGGCGGTCGCCGAGCAAGGCACGGCCTATGCGGTCGGCGATGCCGGGATCTTTTTTCGATCAGTGGATCACGGCCACCACTGGCAGGCATTGCCGGCCGGGCCCGTTGCCTGGACCGCCGTCGCCACGCGAGATGACGGCGGTGCGGCGCTGCTGACGGCGATCGATGGATCACTGTGGCGCTTCGACGGAACCACGGCCGCGGCGACGAGGGTCTATGCGGGTGACGGCACGTCGCTGAACGCGGTGGCCCTGGATGGGCCGGGCATGGTGGCGATCGCCGTCGGGGACAACGGGCTGATGATCGAAAGCCGCGATGGCGGCCTGACGTGGAACCGGCTGCCCCTGGGCACCACCCGCAGCTTGCGGGACCTGTGGCTGCTGCAGGGGGCCGGGCGCGTCGTCGCGGTGGGTGAGGCCGGGGTCATTGTCGACTGGCGCATGGGTGCGCCTGCCGCCGGAGCGCGCATTGACGAGTTGTTGCCCGCGGCGCTGTCCCTGCGGGGCATCCATCTTGAAACCGGGGGCCACGGGATGATCGTCGGGGACGCCGGCTGGGCCTTTATGACGCATGACGCTGGTTTGACCTGGACGCGCCTCGACCTCCGGGAGACGCGCGACATTCTGGCCGTTGACGCGCTTGAGGTCGGGCCCCACCTTTAAAGCTGTCGCGACGCCCCAGGGCAGCCTTCGTCCACCCAAGCGATCTTTCTGCTGGACAGGAGTTTCGAAAGTCGGTCGACTGCCCGCCACTATCCCTAAATGAGGTTGTTCATGCGAGATACCAGACTTGGGTCGCTTTTGTTCCGGGTCATGATCGGGGCGTTCTTCGCGCTTGCGGCGCCGGCCTGCTCGGTCAAGTCCGTGATGACGGTTTCCCCAGGTGACGAGGATGGCGGCGAAACGACGTTTCCCGACGGCGGTTTGCTCGATGGCGGGTTGAACAGCAGGGACGGGGCGCGGACGGATTTGGGCGGGACGATCATAGACGCTCCGGGCGCAGTTATTGACAGCCCGGTCGAGGCCGGCAGATGCAGCGGCGCCGGTCCGGCCGTCAAGAAGACGGCGGGCTCGGCGTGTGGTTGCGCCAACGAATGTGCCACCGGGGCCTGCGTGCTGGGGGTGTGTTGCAGCGGCGCCAGTTGCACCAAACATGCGCTGGGTACCGTCTGCACGCTTCCGTCAGATTGCGAGTCAGGCTTCTGCGCCGACGGCGTGTGTTGCAACCTGGCCTGTACCGGCGCCTGTGTCTCGTGCGGCCAGGCCGGCAAGATGGGTGAATGCGGTCCGGTCGCGGCGGGTCTGGCGGATGTGCACAAGATCTGTCGCCAGGATGCGCCCGCGACCTGCGGCCAAAGTGGCCTGTGCAATGGGCAAGGCGGGTGTTCCAAGTTTGCCGCCGGCACGATCTGCAAGCTGCCGTCGTGCGTGGCGGGGCGTAACCTGATCCCGGCGGGTGCCTGCGATGGCAGCGGCACGTGCGTGAATGGGGCTGCGGTCGACTGTTCGCCTTTCACCTGCGACAGCAATGCCTGCCGCATCGCCTGTGTGGATGCCACCCAGTGCACAGCCCCCAACACCTGCCGCAGCGGCAGTTGCGGCAAGCGAGGCAAGGGTCAAACCTGTACGGCCACTGACCAGTGCCAGTCCGGCTTCTGCACGGACGGTGTCTGTTGCGAGAGTGCCTGCACCGGAAAGTGCAGCTTCTGCGGCTTTGCCAACAACCGCGGGACCTGCGTGGCCGTTGGCAACGGCGTGCCCGATCAGCGCGCCGCTGCGGGCGTCACCGACCCGACCCGGGTCTGCGTGGATCAGGGCCCGGCCTCGTGCGGGACGAACGGCCTGTGCAACGGTGCGCGGGGCTGCCAGGCCTACCCCGGTGGCACGGTCTGCAAGTCCGGTAAGTGTGACGCGACGGGGAATACCGAAACCGGCGCGGGGGCGTGCAACGCGGGCAAGTGCCAGGTGCCAACAGCGCGATCGTGCGCGCCCTTCGTTGGCTGCAACGGTAACCGTTGCTCGACTTTTTGCGACGCGGACAATCAGTGCGTCAGTGGAAATGTTTGTAGCGGAAATTCGTGCGGCAAGCGGCCCATTGGTTCCTTGTGCAGCCGGGACGCTGATTGCGGCGTGCCCGGGATCTGTGCGCAGGGGCGGTGCTGCGCGACCGCGTGCAACGGAACTTGTATGGCGTGCAACATCGACGGGTCGTTGGGGACATGTCGCCCGGTGGCCGTCGGCGGGGCCGACCCGACGGGAACATGCAAGAGCGACGCATGTACCAACAACTGTGACGGTTCCGGCGGCTGCCGGCGCGAGGCGGTCGGCACGACCTGCGCCGCGTCCACCTGCGGTGGGAACAACACGCTGACGACATGGACCTGTGGGTCCAATGGTGCCTGCCAGATGTCCAGTGCCGCGTGCACGGGCAACCTGGTCTGCATGACCGACCGATGTTCGCCGCCCGCGAAAAAGGGCGGCGGCGGGGATTGTCTGGACAACAGCGACTGCGTGATGAATGCCTGCGTGAACGGCAAGTGCTGCAACATGGCCTGTTCGGGGGCCTGCAAGCAGTGCACCGTCGACACGAGCTGGAACTGCGGCAACGTCGTCGACGGGGGGGCGTGTGGCGGCGGAATGATCTGCAAGGCCGGCACCTGTACCAAGAAGGACGGCGGTGAAACTTGCACTGACGGGATCGAATGCCAGTCGGGATCGTGTCTGGGCAGTCACTGCTGCGCCAATTCGTGCCCCGGCGATGTTTGCAAGCAATGCGCGGCTGGCGATAGCTGGCAGTGCAGTAGCCGCCCAAACAACGCCACTTGCGGTACTGGTCTGGTGTGCACCGATGGCAACTGCGGTGCGCCACCGAAGAAGCCCAATGGGGATGTCTGCGCGGCGGCCGGGGAGTGCCTGTCCGGGGCCTGCGTCACCGGCAACTGCTGCGCGACGGATTGCCAGGGCTCGTGCAAGGAATGTACGGCAGCCACGACCTGGATGTGCGCCAACAAGACGAACGGCACGGTGTGCGCCGCGGCCAGTATTTGCACCAATGGCTCCTGTGGCAAAAAGGCCAACGGCGATGCGTGCGTCATGAACGACGAGTGTCAGTCGATGGCTTGCGTCGGTGGGTTCTGCTGTGGCTCCGCGTGCACAGGTACCTGCAAACAGTGCACGGCGGGAACGAGCTGGGTGTGCACGAATCTGGCCGACAGCTTGCCTTGTGGGGCCGGCATGATTTGCATGAACGGTGCATGCGGCAACATCCCCCTCAAGGCCAATGGCGACAGCTGCACCGCCGGGGGCGATTGCACCTCAGGCGTCTGTTTCGGCGGCGCGTGTTGCGCTGATGCCTGCGCGGGGACCTGCAAGCAGTGTACGGCCGCCACCAACAACTGGCACTGCGCCGATCAGACCAACGGCACGACGTGCGGCGCGAACATGGTCTGCAAGACCGGCACGTGCGCGAAGAAGGATCCGGGCGAGGCTTGCAGCGCGGGCGCTGACTGCTTGTCCGGCGCGTGTCTGGGCAATGTGTGTTGCGCGGCATCGTGCTCTGGCGCCTGCAAGCAGTGTGTTGGTCCCGGTTTCGCGTGCAGCGACATGACGGATGGCACGGGCTGCGGCGGCAGCAACGTCTGTCTCGCCGGGGCGTGCAGCCCCAAGAAGAACAACGGCGATGCCTGCGGGGGCAACAACGAATGCACCTCCGGTCAGTGCGTGAACGGAAACTGTTGCAACGTTGCCTGCGCGGGCGCCTGTCAGCAGTGCACGACCGGGACCTGTCAGAACAAGGACAACGCGACAAGCTGCGGTGGCAGCAACATCTGCTTGGCCGGTGTCTGCGGGCCAAAGCGCAGTGACGGCGATTCATGCGCGGCGCCGGGGGAATGCATGTCGGCCAATTGTGTCAGCGGAATCTGCTGCAACAGCGCGTGTTCCGGGATCTGCAAGCAGTGTTCGACTGGCACCTGTGGGGACAAGACCAACGGCGTTAGCTGTGGCAGCAATCTGGTCTGTGCGGCGGGCGCGTGTGTTGCGGCGCCGAAGGCCAACGGCGATAGCTGCACTGCCGGCGGTGATTGCGGCTCGGGCTTCTGTTCAAGCGACGGCAAGTGCTGTTCGGAATCCTGTTCGGGGTCGTGCCGGCAGTGCACGGGTGCGAACTGGACGTGTGCGGACAAGGCCGAGGGATTGGCCTGCACGGGGGGCGTCTGCACCGCCGGGGTGTGCGCCCCGAAGGCCGGCACAGGGGCGACGTGTTCGGTCAGCAATCAGTGCGCGTCGGGCAATTGCACGGGGGGGCATTGCTGCGACATGGCCTGTTCAGGTTCCTGTCAGCAGTGCACGGCTGGCACCAGTTGGGTGTGTTCACCCACAAACGAGGGGATGGATTGCTCGGGCAACACCAATTTCTGCAAGATGGGCGCCTGCGTTCCCAAAAAGGCGCCGGGCGATGCCTGCGGGGCGGGCAACGAGTGCGCGTCGGGCAACTGCCTGGCGTCCGGGTTCTGCTGCGGTTCGGCGACATGCACCGACGTTTGTAAGGAATGCACGGCAGGGACCAGCTGGACCTGCGACAAGAAGTCGAACGGGACGACCTGCAACGGCAGCGACGTCTGTCAGGAAGGCGCCTGCAAGAAGGACAAGGGCGGCAGCTGCGGCGGGGACACGGACTGCGCCGTGGGCGCGTGCGTGGGTGGCCACTGTTGCACCACGGCTTGCGTGGGCGAGTGCAAGGAATGCACGGTGACGACCGGCTGGGCGTGCATGCCCAAAACAGTCGGAACGGTCTGCGGCAGCGGCATGATGTGCACCGCCGACGGCATGTGCATGTAGGGGACTACGCGGTGGGGGGCCCGCCCCCGCTCGGCCGGCGGCGTCCCCGCGGTCGCGGCGCCTGGGTCGGCTCTGCGGCCGTTTCGCGGGAATCGGGATCCGCGCTGACAAGGGCGCCCGGGGGCAGGAAGTGCGGCACGGCGGCCATCAGCGCCGGGTCTTGAAACCGCAAGCGACGCGCCACAACGGTTTGCTTCTGTTCGTCAAACTCGCCTTCCAGCACCACCCAGTCGCCGGGCGAGATCCAGCCGGCCTCGCTCCGCACCGGGTAGCCGGTAGCGGGCGTCGGGGCGTCGGCCTCGCGCTGTCGCACGGCCACCTGCACAACGGCGTTGCGGGCGTCGACGTCATAGCGCCCGTCGTGGTCTGTTTCGATCGCGAACGGGACGACGGCCCCGTTGATTCGCGGGAAAGATCGTTCGGTGGTCCAGGTCGTCCACAGGACGCAGCGGTCGGCGCCCGTGGGGCCTGCCATTGTCGGACCGTCGGCAACGCGGCCAGAAAATTCCATGTCACATCTTTACTGTGGGGCCCCGCCGCCGTCCAGGCTCAGCGCGCTGGGCGACGCAGACGTCGCTGGCTGATGCGCGCCAGGCCCGCGGCGAGCACGAGCCATGGTATCCCGCCGGCGACGTATCGATCTCCGACGCCACAAGAACAGCCGGCGCTGCTGATGGGACGCGTGGGTTGATCAGCGTTCGCATCCGCCTGCGTGTCCGCGCCCACGGCATCCGGCAAGGTCACGCCGTCGCCGTTCGAGGCGTCGGGCTGGGCGTCGGCTGCGGCATCGGGGCAAGCGCCGCGCCCGGCGCAACTGCCGGTCGTGGCACCCGTGATGTTTGAATAGCCGGAAGGACCAGCCGCGTTGTACGCCCGGGCGCGGTACCGATAGGCGGTGTCGGCGGTCAGACCGACGTCGACAAATCGGGTGGCGTTCGCACCCAGAGCGACAATTTCGGCGAAGGCGTCGTCGCCTGCCGCCCGTTCGATCTTGAAGCCGGCCTCGTCGGCGGCGTTGTCCCGCCAGGTCAGTGCGATCGCATTTGCCGACCGACTAACGGCGGACAGCACCGATGGTCCTTTCGGGGGCGTCGTGGGCAGGGGCGCGCCCTTCACGATGGTAAAGCGATCCTGTATCTGGCCGGTCTCGCGCAGGAAGCTTGCCTCCAGCGTGTTGCCGTCGACGTCCAGCACCAGTGAGCCAAGCTCGCGCAGGTTGATGAACATCGCTGGATGGTCAAGGGGCGTTCCCAGGGTGACCAGGCCCGCGCTGCCCGCGACGACATAAACAGCGCCTTCGTGCGCCGCTGGTCCCGGCGTTGCCTTGAGGTACGCGCCGCCTTCGTCGGGTCGGCCGCTGCCAAGATTCTTCTGCATCCGCGGGTCGAGGGTGCCGGAGACGCCGTAGTGTCCATCGAGCATCCCCGTGCGCTCGTAGTCGTGGCTGTGGCCGCTTAGAATCAGATCCACGCCGTGCTCCTCAAGTATGGGCAGAACGTTCTGCCGCATCTCGACCAGCTCGATCTCGACGTCCGAATCGTGGTTGCCCTTGCTGTAGGGCGGGTGGTGCCAGTAGGCAATCAGCCAGCCACTGGCGTCGGTCGCCAGATCGTTCTGCAGCCACGTCAGCATCGCGCCGCCCGGCAGGCGGTCGGACGTCATCGAGTCCAGGCAAACGAAGTGAATGTTGCCATAGGTGAACGAATAGTATTTTTCCGTGCCTGACGGCAATCCGCCCACCTCGCCGGCCGTTGGCAGCGTGAAGATGTCCAGGTACGGAATCGAATCGGGCATCGCGAGACCCGCGGTTTCATGGTTGCCGATCGTCGGCCACAGGAATGTCTGCCTAAGCAGATCGGGATACATCTCGAACACGGCCTTCTGGTACTGGTCGTCGGTGCCTTCGTTGTAGGCGTTGTCCCCCAGCATCAGCCACAGATCCGTGGGGCGACCGTTGGCGTGGGCGCGGTACGCATCGGCCACAGCGGCAGCGTTCAGATCGGCGACACCCGCGTCGCCGATGGCCCAGATCCGCGTGGGTTTGGTCGTGCCGGGGCGGGGCGGCGTGATGAAGAAGAAACTGGGATCTTCCCCCGCCAGGGCGCCGGCCTGCGTGCCGACGGAATAGAAATACTTCGTCGCGGGCGTCAGATTGCTCAGCGCGACCTCGTGCTCGGTGGTCAACGAGGCGTCATCCACCACCGTGGTCAGCGTGGTGTGGCTGGCGCCATAGCGAACGCGGCTGTCCGACGGCAGGTCCGTCCGCCAGCGAATCACGGCCCGCGTGGGCGCGCCCATCTGCAAATACGGCCCGCGTTCCAGCAACAGATCTTCGCTGCCATTGACCTCCAGTTCGAAGCTCAGCGACGGGCTGCTGGCACTGAGCTGATGGACCTCCGCGGCGATGACGTTGGCGCCGGGAACAAGCAGGGCGGGGCTGACCTTGCGGATCAAGAACAGGTTGTCGACCGCCTCGCGCAGGGCGCGGGTGCGCGCCGTGATCGCGCCGGCGGGCATGTTGCTGCGAAAGATCTCGGTGCCGTTGACGTAGACCACGCCGGCGTCGTTCATCAGCACGCGCAGGATCACGTCAGCGAATCGCGCTGGGTCGGGCACTGTGAAGGTATGGCGGAAGTAGGTGGTGACGTATTTGTCCTTCGGGTTTGGCCCGAAGCTGACCAGGGTCGTCTGGTCGGGGTTCCCGTAGCCCAGTTTCGCCCGACCAGTCCGCCATGCGCCGTCGTTGTACAGAGGTGTCCGCCACGCCGTGCCCTGATCCGAGCCATCGTCGACGTATTTCCAGAGCGATGCTTTGGGCACCAGCGGCGTTGCGGCCATCAGCGCAGCCCGATCCACGGTCTGCGGCGTTCGGTCGGCCGCACACGCAGCCAGCCACAACGGGATCAGCGCCCCCACCGTAGCGGTCAAGGCTCGCACGGCCAGGGGGCCGATCGCGCATGAACATAGTCGACCGAGGCGAATGGAAGATTCTAGCCCATTTCGCCGCAGGATCGCGCGTTGGCGCTATGCTCGCGAACGTGCATCCCGGCAGCGGCGGTCGTGTGATCTGCGATCTTGTTTCGTGCGACGGCGCGACGGTCATCTATGAGGTCGCGCTGTACACTGCGGTTCAGGTGTGGCGGGGCCAGGCGCAGGTCGCCCCGACGACCGGGGTCGTGTCCTGTTCCCGCTGGGACATCGCGGAGGCCCCTGCGTGGCTGGTGACTTATGCCGAGGCGTTCTTGCGTTCCGAATGGCGGGCGCACGCCCGTGACCCGGCGGCACCGTGGGCGAATCGCATCGCACGCTGGCGCGCGGGTGGAGGCCAGGCGGGGTAGAGTGGCCGGCCGGATCGACCATGCCCACCGTCCCCCATATCGAAAAGCACTTCAACTCCAGCGCGCGGGTGCGCGACGTCGTCATCGGCATGGCCGATGGCTTGACGGTGCCCTTCGCGCTGGCGGCCGGGCTCTCGGGCGCGGTCTCGGCATCCAAGATCGTCGTCACCGCGGGACTGGCGGAAATTGCGGCGGGCTCGATCGCAATGGGTCTGGGCGGCTATCTCGCGGCACGCACGGACCGCGAGCATTATGCGGCCGAGCGCGCGCGGGAGATGCGTGAGACCGAGCTAATCCCGCATTCGGAGATCGATGAGGTGGCCGAGATTTTTCGGGGCTATGGCCTTGCCGACGAGCAGATCGGCCCCATCCTCAAATCGATCAGCGCCGACAAGAATCGCTGGGTCGACTTCATGATGCGCTTCGAGCTGGGCCTGGAGGCCCCGGATCCGCGGCGCGCCCGCGAAAGTGCGCTGACCATCGCACTGGCCTACGTGTTTGGCGGGTTGATTCCGCTGACGCCGTATATTCTGGCACCGTCGGTGGAACTGGGGCTGCTTGTTTCCACGGGCTGTACGATGGCGGCGCTTTTCGCGTTCGGATTTGTCAAGGGGCGTCTGACCGGCCTGCGCCCTGTGCGCAGCGGTCTGCAAACGCTACTGATTGGCAGCCTGGCCGCGGGCGCGGCGTTCGCACTGGCCCGACTTATCGCTTAGGCGCCGCCGGGCGTTTGAGGACCCGGAAGTCGGGGAACGATGTGACAGGCAGGGTGATGTGCAGAGGCGGGGCCTCACCACGATCTCGGTGCCGCGCCAGCCACTCCATCGCCGGACCCGCTGCCGATGGCATTTCCACGGTCGCCCACAGACGGCCCTCGCGCACCCAGCGCTGCCCGAAGGCGGGTGAGCCGTCACAACCGATGATCGGCGTGGCCAGTAGCGATTCGTCGTTGGCAAGGCTGGCGGCGTCACGGACCGCCTGGCGGACGCCCAGGGCCATCTCGTCGTTCTGTGCCGCGAACAGGTCTGGCAATCCCTCGCCGTTGCGGCCCGTCTGCCACCAACTGGCGAAGGCCATGCGTGCGCCTTCGCTGGTCCAGTCGGCCTCAAGAATGATCACCTTGACGGTGCCGTCATTCAACTGTTCGTGCAGACCTTCCAGCCGCCGCCGCGCAGACGACGTCCGCGCAGGACCCGTGACGCACAGGATGCTGCCACCGTCCGGCAGGGCGACCTGGACCTGACGCCCCTGGATGCGCCCGATATCGACTTGATCCGGCGTGACACAAAAGACCGGGACGTCGGGACGCTGACGCGCGACGGCCTCAAGATAGTCCGCCTCGCGGTTCAGCAGGCCCCACGCGATGCCGGCTGATACGGCCGCTTGTGCGGTCTGCCCCAGTACGTCGTCGTGGACAGGATTGACCAGCACGGCGGTCAGGGGTGGCGACGCGCCCGGTGCGATGGCCTCGGCAATCTGCGCGACCTGCTTGTCGGCGTTGTTGCGCGCGGCGATTACGCGCAGGTCCATGCCAAAACGCGCCGCCGCCGCTCCCGCGTCGTCCCTCAGGCGCTGCTGGTAGTCGTTGTCCAGGTTGAGCAGAAACAGGCCAACAGCAGGGCGCGACATCCCGTTAATTGTTACACGATCCAGGCCCTGTCCGAAGCACGATCCAGGTCCTGTCCGAAGCCCGCCTGCGCCCCCAGGCGCTGTCCCGGTAGCTGGGATGGGCCAGGCCGAAGCGGTGGCACCGGCGGTAGATCAAGGTGGGCTTGCGGTCGAGTTCACGGGCCGTCTGTCGGACAGCCGCGACGGGTGTGCCGATGAAACGCGCCAGGGCTGGTATGCGACGGTGGCCAGGGCCCGCAGGCCGCGCGGATCGAATCCGTCCGCCGAGCTTCCGGCCAGCGCGCTGCCGACGCCCGCCTGCAACGTCCAACCGTACGCCAAGGGCGCGCGCACCCCCAGGATGACCTCGACCGGAACCGGCTTTTCGGCCGACGCGTGCCGATGCAACTCGCCGGCGGCGTATGCCTCGCCTTGGATCCATAGGCGCCGGGGCAGCAACTGCAACGCCAGCGCCGCGCCCGCCGTGGCCTCGCCGCCCAGAACTTCCCCCGACAGATCGCTGCGGCGTCGCACGTTGTAGCCTGCTGTGATGGCGCCGCACAGCCGGCCGTGCTCGAAGCCGGCCACCAGGCGGGGGCGGGCGCTCGGGCGTCCCTCGCTGGCGAGGCTGGCGGCCGAAGCGGTCGGCAGGGGCGTCGTCAGGGCAATGTTCAGGCGGAACCCGGTCAGTCGCGAGCGCTCGACCAGTCGCAGCTTGGCCGCAAGGTCGATGTTGCCCCACCAGGTGCGGGTCTCACGGCCCTGCGGCAGGATCGAATTGTCGGCTCGCAGCGCGATGTAGCTCGCCGGCAATCCTGGGCCCGGCTGTGCGGTCAGCAGCGGGCTTGTCACAGAGGGCCGCAGCTCAAACGCCGTCGCCAGATCGGCCGTGGCGACGGACGCGGTGATGATGCCGATGGCGATCAGCGGATGGACCGCTGTTCTCGCACGGCTAAAACAACCGCCGCCCGGTGCCATCTTGCCTCCGATCTACCAGAGTAAATCATCGGCATTTCCGGCCCCTTCCTGAGGAAAGGGCCGGCTGGCCTTGGCGCGTGTGCGTGGCTGTCGTGTCCGGTGGGCTAAAAACAGGCCCAGCGCAGATTGGCGGCGTTTCCAAGGCACAGGCAGCGGCGGGCGCGCCCGCCGTCGGGTGCGCTGTCGCAAACGTTGCCCATGGTCATGCACGTCGTGCCAGCCGGATTGGGTGCATCGCAAGCGGCGGCGGGCGCTGCGTCCCCCTGGCCGCCGCCGCAGCGCCACTGGTTCTGGATGCAGACGCATCCGGCGGCGCCGCCTGCGCCCTGGCAGAACGTTCCCGGGGTGCATGTCATGCCATCGGCGTTGGCGGGACACATCCCGGCGTTCGGGTTAGCCGCGCCGCCGTCGGGCGTTACGCAGGCACCGCACAACAGGACCGCCCCCTCGCATTTGCAGGTGCGCGTTCCCTGATTGTTCCCTTGGCCGCCGCAGGTGGTGCTGCAGTCCGCGGTGCAGGCCATACCGGCCTGACACATGGCCGGCGGGGTCGTATCCGGGCGTACACCCGCGTCGCGGATCATGCCCTGGCCACCCTGACCACCGGCACCAGCCGCGCCGCCAGCGCCGCCTGTGCCCGCTGATCCGCCCCTGCCGCCTGTTCCGGCCGCACCACCGGTTCCGGCTGATCCGCCGCTGCCGGCCGATCCGCTGCCGGCCGCGCCACCGGTTCCCGCGGTCGAGCCGCCCGTGCCCGTCGTTGACCCGCCAGAGCCACCACTGCTTTGCCCGTTGGCGCTGGCGTCGTTGTCGCCGCCGTCGCTGGTGGTGGACTTCTTGTCCGAGCCACAGCCATAAACAGCCAGGGCCAGCGTAAGCGCTGTGCCAATCAAGGTGGTCAGAACGGGAGTGCGGGTCATACGGGTCATGGTGTCTCCTAAGGGATTGATCGCAGCGTTAGGGGCCCTCGTCACGGTATCGTCGTTAAAGTTTTTTTGTGGGCTATTTCAGCCAGGTAGCCCACACATCGGCCGCGTAACCGATCGTGGCGCGGGCCGGCGGCGCGCGGACGATGGGCGTCCGTATCAGCAGTGGGTCCGCGACCAGGGTCTCCTCGACCCTCGGCCCCGTCGGGGCGCGGTGTTGCAGACCCAGATCCAGGTAGCGCTTGCCGGCGCGGTCGAGCAGCGCGTCCATTCCGCCGACGCGGGAGGCGACGCTGCGCAATTCGCCCGGCGACATCCCTTTGGCCCCCTTGGCGCCCAGATCGACGAAATGGAACCGGACGCCGCGATCGCGGAAGAACCGTTCCGCCTTGCGGGTGTCGGCGCATTTCTTGGTGCCGAAGATCTGCAGGCCGTCCAGGCTCATTGGTGTCCGTCGTGCCGCTCGCCGGCTTCGATCGCGACCGGCAGGTGGTTCTGCCGCGGGGGCAGGGGGCAGGTGGCGAAGGCCGTGAACGCGCACGGGGGCGTATAGGCCTTGTTGAAATCGAGGACCATCGTGCCGTCCTTGGCGGGCGTGGCATAGACGAAGCGGCCGGCGGCGTAGCTGCCCTTGCCGCTGGTCTTGTCGCGAAAAATGAAAAAAAGTTCGGTCGCGCCCGGCGTTTCCCAGACGGGATCCAGCGTCAGCGCTTGCCCGGCAAGTTCGAAGCGCACCGTGCCGGGGCTGGACATGGACTCGACGTAGCCGTAGGCGTTGGGCACGGCGATTTGCACGGGCTGCGCATGCGGGACGAGGCGCGCCGCTACCCGATATTCGGGTCGGGTGGGAAACCAGTGCAGCCCCTTGAAGGCGGCGCGGGCGGGGCTGTGGCCGTCCTTCAAACGAATGCCCACGCGGCCGTTGCGCTCGACGACGTTCATCATCAGGGCGCCCAGCACGACGATGTCCGGCTCGCCCGGGCTGTCCGGACGCAACGTCGCCGTCGTGATTCGCTTGCTCGCCAGTGTTACGCGGGCCGCCGGATCGACCTCGATCGTGACCTTGCCCTGTGCCAGCCTGAAGAAGCCGCCTTTCGCGGGGGCCGACACCGCGGGTAGCACGATTTCCGCCAAAGGATCGCTGCCAAAGCGGTTGTCGCCTTCTTTGAGCCAGAAGAGGCCCGTGACGCTCAGCCAGCCACCGTCGCGGGTCAGGCGCGCCTCGCGCGCGCGGTGAAAGGCCTCGATCTCGGATTTGTAGGGGGCGTCGTCGGCCAGCAAGGGGACATCCAGCAACAGCGGCAGCGCCGCCGCCAGGGCGCCCCAGACACGGTGTTGCACCGGTTCATGAAACGGACGGGCGCCCGGGCTGTCAAGTGCGACCGGGGCGTCGCCCGCGCGCGGGGGGCGTGGCCGCAATTCCCGCGGGCTGGTATCGCCGGGGGCGGCGCTGTCATGACCGCGGATTTGGGACATACTGACGGTGGCATGGACGGCATGCTGCTTTCCCGGGCCGAGATGACCTTCAACTTTGCCGGCGCGCGCCTTGAGCCTGCCCGCGATCGCGAAGTCCTCGGCTGGATGATGAACCAGTTTCTGTACGGGGAAATCACCGGCATCCAGATCGGGCACTGGCTGTACCAGGCGCCCGACATCGAGGCGGCGCGCTTTTTGGCGCGGCAGGCGGTCGAGGAGTTCCAGCACGTCGACAATTTCCTGCGCATCATGACCCTGCTGGGCGTCAGCCCCGCGCCCGCGCACCCCGTGTTGCGGTTTTTGGCCACCGGCATGATGGGCGGATCGTGGGCCGAACACGTGGCGCTGGAAATGGCGGCGGGCGAAGGCTTCGTGCTGATGTGTTTTTACGCGATCATCGACACGCTGGATCAACCGCGCGTCGTCGACATCCTGACCCGCGCCGTGAAGCAAGAGGAGCGGCACGTGGCGTTCGGCGAGGCACAGACCATGCGGGTCATCGACGGGCGACCTTGGTTGCGGCGGCGCCTGCTGGGACTGAATCTGGTGTCGTTGTGGGCGGTCAGGCGCCTGGCCCGTGTGATGTCCACCCGCCTGCCGCAGGATTCGCCTGTGCTGCGCCAGCTGCCCCAGTTCCTGGCGCGGGTGGTGGCGTCGCACGAACTGCGCATGCGGCGCATGGGCCTTCTCGACGTGCCGCTTGATAGGCTGTCTTCGGTGCGTCGGGCGCTTCTGGTGGCCGAGGCCTATGTCGGCAAGGTGCTGGGGGCGGTGGTCGGGCTGCTGCTGTGGCCCGTGGGTTTCGTTACCGGTCGGCGAAAACGGCGCCTCACTGACACCTATCTGAGCGATCCCGCGATACAAAAACCGGCGATCACGGACGGGCAATAGACCGGCGGCTGCCTGACCGGCGCGCGGCCCGAAGAAGGGGCTCGGCGGGCGGCTTTCGGCCAAGGGCCAGGGCAATTCCGGCCGCGGCCTGGTGAACCAGCATGGGCAATCCGTCCTGGTAGCGCGCGATCCGCGAACGCACGGCTTTCGCCAGTGGGGTCGTGGCCCCGTACGCCATTTCCAGCACAGCGGCGCCGCGCGCGATGCCGTTCAGGCCGGCGCGCGCGTCGTCGCTGTCCCACGCGGCGGCGGGCACCGCCGAGACCAGAATGTCCGCCCCGTCGAGGGCCTTGGCCAGCGAGCGGGGCGTCCAGGCCGCGACGCTGACGCGGCCCCGGGCGCGCGTTGAAAGCCGCAGACGCAAGGTACGCGCGGCCATTGGCCGCCGGGCAATCAGCCGCACGCGGGCGCCGGCGCCAATCAGGGCGGTCAGGGCACCGGCCGCCGCCCCCCCTGCGCCGACCATGACGACAATCTGGCCGCGGAGCCGCGTGACCCCCAGATCGCCGAGTGCCGCCAGCAAGCCCGCGCCGTCGGTGTTTTCGGCCCGGACGGACACCTTGCTGGCGGTTCGGCTGATAATCAGGGTGTTGGCCGCGCCCGTTGCCCGGACCAGCGTCGAGCGGCTATTGGCCAAGTCGGCGGCCGCGCGTTTGTGGGGGATTGTGACGTTGAGATACCGGTACCCATCGCCCGCAAGCGTGCGCACGAGCGGGACGAAGCCCGCGGCATCGACGCTGAAGGCCAGGTAGTTTCCCGTGACGCCGAGGACCTTGAACGCGGCCGCGTGAATCGCCGGCGAGCGGCTTTTGCTGACGTCGCCTCCGAGCACCGCCCCGCGAATCATCCCTTGCGTCCTTTCTCGACGCGCGCGGTGATGTCGCCGTCGCGGAACAGAACGGTGACAGTGTCGCCAGGCGCCACGGATTTCGCGCTGGTCACGAGTTGGCCGTCGGGTGCGCGCGTGAGGCTGTAGCCGCGTTCCAGTACGTGCAACGGTGACAGCGCCTGCAGCTTGCCGGCCAGACTCTCGACGGCGCGACGGCGCGCACCCAGAAGAAGGGCACCCGTGCCGCCGAGACGTCGTTCCAGCAGCGCCAGGGCCGAGCGCTGTTCGGCGATGCGGCGCGCGGGGTGCGCCCTGAAGATTCTGCCTTCCAGACCGCGCATTGCGGCCCGGCGTTGTCCCATTTGCACCCGCAAGGCTGTCCCCGCACGCCCGAGCAGGTCGTCCAGCACTTGTCGGCGTTCGTCGAAAAGGCGCCGCGGATCACCAAGCGTGGTGCGCGCCCGTTCAAGACGCAGGCGCGCGTTGCGAATCTCGCCCGCGGCGGCGCGGCCCAGTCGGCGCCGGTACAACTGCACCTCGTCTACAAGGTCGGTCGCGACGGGCAGGGCCAGTTCGGCGGCGGCGGAAGGCGTGGGTGCGCGCAGGTCCGCAACGAAATCCGCGATGGTGAAGTCGGTCTCGTGCCCGACCGCGGAAATCACGGGTACCGGACAAGCGGCGATCGCGCGCGCCAGCGCCTCGTCGTTGAACGCCCACAGATCTTCCAGCGAGCCGCCCCCGCGCGCCAGGATGATCAGGTCGACGTCCGGCACAGTCACCAGACGGCCGAGCGCGGCGATGATACTGGCGGCGGCACCCGCGCCTTGCACGGGCGTGGGCGACAGCAAGATGGGCACTGGATAGCGTCGGTGGGCAACCCGGATGATGTCCTGGATGACGGCGCCGGTCGGCGATGTCACCACGCCCAGGCGGCGCGGCAGGAACGGCAAGGGGCGCTTGCGGCCGGCCTCGAATAGGCCTTCAGCGCCAAGCTTGGTTTTGAGTTGTTCGAACGCCAACGCCAGGGCGCCGGCGCCCGCCAGCTCGATCTCCGTGACGGACAACTGGAACTTGCCGCGCCCCTCGTAGATGGTCAGGCGCCCGCGGCAACGAACCAGCAAGCCATCGTCGGCGCTGAATTTCAGCCGCGCGGCCTCGCGCGAGAACATGACGCAGTCAAGCTGCGCGGCTTCGTCCTTGAGGCAAAAATACAGATGCCCCGGTCCGGAGCGCTTAAGGCCGGAGATCTCGCCTTGCACGCGCACGTCGGCGAAGCGCGCCTCCATCGTCATGCGGGCAGCGCGCACCAGTTCGGCCACCGCCAGGACACGGGGCTGCGTCGCGGTGGGCGCGGCCCCCGCTGCGAAGCGGCTGTCCAGTGACAGCTGGGGCGACTCGTCGGCGCTTGCTGGTTTCACTTGCCGCTCCGAGCGGCCGCGCGCTCGTAGTCGGCGGCGCTGGTGCGCAGCATGTCCAGGTCCGCGATGGCCCGGCGCTTGATCTGTTCCGCGTCGTCGGCGAGACCCGAGAATCCCCAGCGTTTGTCGTCGCCCTTGCGAAACACCAGACGCGCCCCGGCGGGCAGGGCGACCTGTCCCTCGGTGTCAGTCGCGTTGACCGGGGCGCCGTCCGGCAGGCCGCCTGCCGCCAGCCGTGTCCAGATGCTGGGATCGATCTGTCGGACGAAGAGGGCGCGCGCACTTTCGCTGGTCGCCCCGGGCTCGAAACGGGCCAACTGCCGGGCCCGCTCGGTTCCTTCGGGGAAGGCGCTCAGCAGAATGTCGTACGCCTCGCGGTGGCAGCGCTGGACCGTCATCCAGGACCATCGCGTTTGTTGATCCAGGCTGTCGAACAGGCCGGTGGCATTCTGGGCGTTCACGGCCGCCGCGAATCGCTGGTAGGCGTCGTCCGGCGTCCGCGCCCCGCGCGCGCAGCCCGTGGTCAGCGCTGCCACGCAGATAAGGCCCGTCACGTGTCGCGCAGTCAGGATCACATGCGCCGGAATAGCGGAAAGGCGTCGTCGGGGCAAGTTCGCCCTGTGCTAAAGTCCGCCCCTCGACGGTGAGCGAAACTGGCCCTCACAGTGTTCTTCCCGGTGCAGCACCCGCGGCTGCCGGCCCGACCGCCGCGTCCGACGCCAAAGAGTTTGCCGCGATCCCAGTGCGGGCGCGGCGCCGGCTTGTCGCCGCCCTGGGCGTGGTTGCGCTTGCCTTGTTCCTGGCGTTCCACGTGCGCGATGATCTGGCGTACGCGCTGTCGTCCAGCGATCCGCAGGATCTGGGGCGGGGCCCTGCCGTTGCCACTGCGCCCGCGGACAGGTTGCCCCTCAATCGGTACGTCAGGTTGGCGGGGGTCCCCGATCGCGAGAGCGCCGTGGTGCTGGAGCCCCGCGGGTCCGGTAAGTTCCAGCAGTTCTTCCGCCTGCTGGCGACAAGCAGCCGCATTTTCGTCAATCGCAGTCCGGATCCCCTGCCGCTGGCGCTCGCCGACCGGGACGTGTTCGTGGGGCGTCTCGTGCGGTTCGGGGATCTGTCTTTCGAGTCCTCGATCCGCGAGCACTTTGCGAAGCGCGTGACGGCCACGCATTTGTTCAAACCCCAGGATGTCATCGCGGGACTGGTCGCGGGCCGCGGGCCTCTGGCTGTTTCAGATCTGGCCGGCGACGAGGTAACGCTGGGGCCAAACGACGAACTGGTCTTGTCGCACGTACGCCCGGACGAGTTTCGCATCGATTTTCCGAAGGCGCGCTACCCCGACGTCGCTGCCGCCCGCGCCATCGTCGAGGGCAACGCTGGTCGCGTGCTGTCAGCCGTGTCGGGCGCGGCCGACGCGGTGGAGATCGTCGCCGTCTTTCCGGCCGCCGTGCGCGACAAGGCGTTCTCGGCCATCGGGGATCCGGACCGCAGAATCAAGATCCGACAGGTCCGCAGCACACTGAAGGTGCCGGCCGGCGCGCTGCGGGGCGACCCTTCCGGGCTGGCCGTTCAGTCGGCGGACGGTCGAATCGAACGGATACCAGCCAGTGAACTGCAGTCGATTCGCACGGTCGCGCCGGTCCTCATCCCCGATGGTGCGCTGCTATTGCTGGAGGGGGACAGGCCCCGGGACCACCTGAAGATTTTGGCCGTCGTGGCGCTTCTGCTGGCGTTTGCCGCGGCGAATATTTTGTCGCTTCGTCGGTCCGTCTGATCCGTGTAAAAAGGCCCGCCATGATTCGGCTTCACGACACCCGCACCAAACGCAAGGTTGACCTTGTGACCCGCGAACCCGGAAAGGTGGGCCTGTATGTCTGCGGCGTGACCGTCTACGACATCTGTCACATCGGCCACGGCCGAATGATGGTCGCCTTCGATGTCATCGTGCGGCACCTGCGCCGGCGTGGCTTCGCAGTGACCTTCGTTCGCAATATCACCGACGTCGACGACAAGATCATCCGGCGCGCCTTGGCCGAAGGGCGAACCGCTGCCGAGGTGGCGCGCATCTATTCTGACGCGATGGCGGCAGACTTGGCCGCCCTGGGTATCCTGCCACCCAGCATCGAGCCGCTGGCCACCCAGCACATCGCCGAGATGATTGCGCTCATCACGCGCCTCATTGACCAGGGCCTGGCGTATGCCGCCGATGGCGACGTGTACTACGCGGTGACGCGTTTTGCCGGGTACGGATCTCTTTCAGGGCAAAGTCCGGACGAATTGAAATCGGGCGCCCGCATCGAGGTCGGCGATCAGAAACGCAATCCGCTGGATTTTGCCTTGTGGAAAGGCGCCAAGCCGGGCGAGCCGTTCTGGGAAAGTCCCTGGGGTCCCGGCCGTCCCGGCTGGCACATTGAATGTTCGGCCATGGCCCACCGGTACCTGGGCGAGGCCTTCGACATCCACGGCGGCGGCGCCGATCTGATTTTTCCGCACCATGAAAACGAGATCGCGCAATCGGAAGGCGCTTTCGGACACGGCTCGTTCGCGGGTCAGTGGTTGCACTCGGGGATGGTGAACTTCGGCGGCGAAAAGATGTCGAAGTCCCTGGGTAACGTCGTTACCATCCGCAAGGTCGCCGAGGCCTACGATCTTGAGGCTCTGCGTCTCTTGGTGGTGAGCGTGCACTACCGCAGCCCGGTGTCGTTCGAGATCGGTCGCAATGCGGCGGGCGAGGCCGTGTACCCCGACCTCGACGAGGCGGAGACGCGTCTCGAATATTTCTACCGCACCCTTGAACGCCTGGATGCCTTCCTGGCGTCGGCGAAGGTCGCCCCTGCGGCGCCGCCGCCGTCAGATCTGGTGGCGCGTTTCGACGAAGCGATGGACGACGATTTCAACACGGCGACGGCGCTGTCTTGCGTGCACGAGGGTTTCGTCACGGCGAACAAACTCCTCGACGAGCCAAAATCGCTGGCCAAGGATCTGCGTTTGGCAACCTTGACGGCGCTGGCCCGGGACCTGCGCGGTGCCGGCGAGACCCTGGGCATTGTCACGCGCGCGCCGGGGGACTTTCTGCAGGCCCGCCGGGATCGTCTGTGTCAGCGCCGGGGCATCGACGCCGGCCACGTCGAAGATCAGATCGTCGCCCGCAAGGCCGCGCGCGCCGCGAAGGAATTTGCCCAGGCCGACGGGATTCGCGACGCGCTCAAGGCCACCGGCGTCGAGTTGATGGACTTCCCGACCGGCACGTCCTGGCGAATCGTTTAACCTAAATTTAGGGCTGCCGATCCCGCTCGTCCTGGGACAGGTAGGCGAGAATGACCTCGTCCAGGCTTTTGTCGCTGATGATCTCCACCGGCGGCGTATCGGTCTTGACGGCGCTGGTGCGCGGCGCGTCCGCGGGGTGCACTGGCGGCGGGGCGAACGGCAGGGGCGGCGGCAGCGCGGGACCACCCGTGCGGGCGCCGGGCAGGGGGGCTGCCGGGCGTCGCGCGCGATGCGGCGGAATCTGCGGCACCGGCGGGGCCCCGCCGACCGAAACGCTTCTTTGGACGACCACACTGGGCACCGGAGGTGGTGTGGGGCGATCGGGCCTGGCTGCGCGCGTGAGCGCGTAGACCCCCGGCCCGGGGGGCATGCGCAGTGGGGCGACGGCCGCAGCTTCGGACTCCAGTGATTCCGACGATTCCAATTCTGCCTCGACTTCTTCGAGGGGTGGTAGCGCATCCAGGTCGAGGGCTTTTTGGTCGGGCGCGCGATCCGTGGCCACCTCGTCCAGGGCCTCGCCCCGGGTGGCGAAGTGCGCGCTGATGCGTTCGTCGTGCTTGGCTTGCTTGAGCTCCTTGAGGATGGCCTTGTGCTGACCCTGCATCAGGCTGCGGACGAGTTCTTCGGACGCCTCGCGATCATAGTCGTGGCGCATCGAGGCCACGATGGTGCCCTGGTAGTACAGGTGGGTGAAAAGACGTGGGTTGGCCGGCCCCGAATCCTCGGTCTGTACGTGGAAGACGCGCCCCCGGTAGCGCACGTTGTGGTTGTAGCCCAGTAGCGGGCTTCGGGGCGGCCGGCCCATGCGCAGCAGTATATAGCCGCCGTTGACCCTGTGCTAAACTGGCCAGGAGGCCGCGTTGGTCAGTGTCATCGCGATAAAGATTCGGGATACGACCCGTGATCGCACCTCGCCCATGGCATTGGGCCGGCCGTATACGGGTTACCTCATCACCTATCCCACCATCGGCCGTGGCATGGTCATTTTTCGCAACCCCAACGGCCACCGGATGATCACGACGCCCGTCCGCCGCGTGCTGGGCGATTTCGGGGCCGAGGACGTCTACGTGGAAACCGAGAATTCCGTCTACAAGCTCGCGTTTCGCTCGGGCGCGTCCGCGGTCGTTGCTCGCGTCAGCCAGGCCCGGTAGCGCGGGTGTCGCGCCCCATGATTCGCCAAGCGCTGATTCTGGCCGCCGGCCGGGGCCGGCAGGTGGGCGAGTCGGGAATGCCGAATTGCCTGGCGACGGTGGGCGGAATCCCCGTTATCCTGCGGACCCTGCGCGTTCTGCGCCGCGCCGGCGTGAACCGCGTGGGCATCGTGACCGGGTACGCAGGTGCCGAACTGCGCCGGCGGGTCGAGCAGATGTGCGCCAAGGAGCCGGCCCTGCCGCCCGAGCTGCTGTTCTTCGACAACACCGCCTGGGAGAAGCCGAACGGTCTGTCGGTCCTGGCGGCGCGTGGCTTCGTCACCGAGCGGACCCTGCTGGTGATGGCGGACCAAATCGCAGCCCCGCGTCTGGTCGAAAGTCTGGCGCGTCTTTCGCCGACCGACCCCGGTACGATCCTGGCCGTCGATCGAGATCTGTCCCGTGTCTTCGATTTCGACGACGCGACCAAGGTCAAGCTGTCGGCCCAGGACGGGCGGGGCGACGGAAACCGGGTCGCGCGCATTGGTAAAGATCTGCGCGAGCACGATGCCGTCAGCGCCGGCCTGTTCGTGATGGCACCGTCGCTGCTGGACTGCCTGGATGCCTTGCCCGAGCCGTCTTTGACCGAGGGCGTGCGCGAGGCGGCCCGGCGCGGTTTGATATCGGGGCACGAGGTGCGCGGGGCCCTGTGGCAGGACATCGATTCACCCGAGATGCGGCTGCACGCCGAATGGCTGCTGCGCGTTTACGGTGACGAGCTGGACCGCCCGGCGGTTCAAGGTGTCACACCGTCCCCCGCCACAGATACGCTGGCCCTGATCGAACAGCTACTGGCCGAAAAGGACGCAGCCGGCTACACGTTGCTGAATCCCGGTCCGGTGATGACGTCGGCACGGGTCAAGGCGGCCCTGGTTCACCATGACGTCTGTCACCGCGACGAGGACTATCGGGGCGTCGTGCGGCGCTTGCAGCAAAAGCTGCGAACTGTGTTTGGTGCCTCCGACGAGCACGAGATGCTGCTTTTGACTGGGTCGGGGACGGCCGCGATGGAGATGTCGATTGCCTCGGTGGTGCCGCCCGGGAAGAAGATTCTCACCGTCGAAAACGGCGCCTTTGGCGAGCGCCTGACGGAAATCGCCCGTCTTCACGGGTTGCCGCACGTCGCACACCGTCTGCCCTGGGGCCAACTTCCCGATCCGGCCGCGCTCGCCGCGACGCTGCATGGTGATCCGGATATCGCGGTGGTCGCCATGATTCACCACGAGACATCGATTGGTATCGTGAATCCGGTCGGTGCCGTCGGTCGCCTGTGTCGCGAACGCGGCGTCATGCTGGTTCTCGATTCGGTTTCGGCGCTTGGCGCCGAGGATCTGGATGTCGTGCGCGACAACGTGGACATCTGTTATTCGTCGGCGAACAAGTGCCTGCATTCCGTATCCGGTGTCTCCTTCATCTGCGTGGCGCCAGGCGTGTGGCCGCGTATCGCCGGCATCGCGCCGCGGGTCTACTACCTGGATTTGTCGCGCTACCGTCGTTACCTGCAGGAAGATCAGACGCCGTTCACGCCGGCGGTGTCGTCGTTCTTTGCGCTCGAAACCGCGCTCGACGAGCTGCGCGAACAGGGGGGCGTGCCGGCCCGGCGCGAATTGTACCGCCGGCGCAATCTGCGCATCCGCCGGGTTCTCACCGATCTGGGCTTCCGATCCTTCACCAACACCGGGCGCGAGTCTCACACCATTTGCACGATGCGAATCCCCGATGCCCTGACGGTGGCCGAGCTTTACGATCGCCTGAAGAAGGTCGGCTTCGTCATCTACAAGTGCAAGGGCGCGCTGTCCGAGCGGTACATTCAGGTGGCCAATATGGGCGAGCTGCCTGACACGACCATCGACGCGTTCCTGGCGGCCGTCGCCACCGTTGTCGAGGCCGCGCGCGTCGCCGGCGTTGCGACCGGCCGCCTGCGGTCCGTCTGATGCGGGCGGCCCTGTTCCGTCGTCACGGCGGGCCCGAGGTATTGGAGGTAGGCGAGGTCCCGACCCCCATCCCCGGCGCGCGTGAGGTACAGATCGCGGTGAAGGCGGTGGCGCTGAACCATTTTGACCTGTGGCTGCGCCGCGGGCATCCGGCCATGAAGGTTTCCTTCCCGCATGTGTCAGGCGGCGACGTCTGCGGCGTGGTGTCCGCGGTCGGCGCAGGCGCGCAGGGGGTGAAGGAAGGGGATCGTGTCGTCGTCAACCCGGGGCTGTCCTGCGGCCGGTGCCGGGAATGCCTGTCGGGGCAAGACAATCTGTGCACCGCGTACCGCATGGTGGGTGAGCAGACCTGGGGCGGCGAGGCCGAATACCTGGTCGTCCCCGACGTGAACATCGTGCCGGCCCCCGCGGGTCCGTCGGACGCGGAACTGGCGTCGTTGCCGATCGTATTTATGACCGCGTGGCATATGCTGGTCGACCGGGCCGCCATCCGGCCCGCGGATACGGTGCTGGTGCTGGCCGCTGGCTCGGGGGTGGGCGTGGCTGCGGTTCAGGTGGCCAAGTTGCATGGGGCGCGCGTGATCGCCGCTGCGTCGACGGCGGCCAAGGTCGCGCGGGCACGGGATTTGGGCGCTGACGAGGGGATCAATTATGCCGAACACCCGGACTTCGTTCGTGAGGTCAAACGCCTGACCGCAGGGCGCGGCGCCGATATCATCGTCGAGCACACGGGTGCGGCGACGTTTCCGGCGTCGGTGCGGTCAGCGGCGAAGGGCGCCCGGATCGTCACGTGTGGGGCCACCGATGGTTTCGAGGCGCCGCTGAACCTGCGGCATGTGTTCTGGCGGCACCTTTCGATCCTGGGGTCGACCCTGGCGCCCAAGGGTCGGCTGTTTGCCATTGTCGACCTGGTCGCAGCCGGGCGCCTTCGGGCGGTGGTCGACCGCGTTCTGCCCCTTGACCAGGTGGCCGAGGGGCACCGTGTTCTTGAGGCCCGCGAGGCGTTCGGCAAGGTGGTCTTGGTGCCCTAAGAGCGCTATATACTGCGCCGTTATGGCAAATGGCAGCACGGGCACCACCGAGAGCCAACACACGATTTCGATCGAGCGCGAGGTCGACGCACCGGCGCGCGACACGTTTCGTTGCTGGGTCGAGAACACCTTTCTTCATCCCGATCACATCCTGAAACGGACCGCCGATCGAATGGTGCGCTTTACCTACACGGGCAAGGACGCCCCGGACAGCGTGGCCGAGATTGAATTCGAGACCAAGGGCGCGAATGGCTGTCTGGTGCGGGTCAAACACAGCCAGATCGGCGACGCGACCGTGGCGCGGGTGCTGGAACAGAAGTGGGCCGATGAACTCGACGCGCTGGCCGTGCATGCCGCGGACAAGCAGGGGATTCCCACGCTGGAGATTCGCGTGTGGCCGGGGCCCAATCCCAAGCCCGGCTTCAAGAACTGACGTCGCCGCCCAAATTTAGGGCTTCGGGGGATCGCCGGCGGGCCGGAAACGCAGTTCAAGCATGACCGGCTTTGGCGTTGCGGGGACTTCGACGCTGGCGCGGCCCAGCTTCAGTTCGACCAGTGACAGGTTGTAGACCACCGTGGTTTGCCAGGCGGTGTCTATCTGCACGCCCGTCACGAGATCATTTGACCCGGCCTGGACAGAGGGTGCCGTTGGGGCCTGGCTGGCGCGTTCTGGCGCAAGCCACACCTTTACGGCCTGGCCACCCACGCGGACTGTGCAGATGGGTTGCTCTGTGGGACCTGCGGTCGTCGTGCGGAGGCCGTCAAAATACGGGATCGTCATCGTGTACAGGGGTGAGCCGTCCTGGGCGACAAGGGGCCCGCTGGTGGCGCAAGCGGCTGCCGTGAACGCGAGGCAGGCCGTCAATATGGCATTGTGGAGGGATCGCCCGGTTTTCACCGTCGCATCGTAACGCGTTCTACCGGGCGCCGGCAAAGAAGCCGCAAAAAGCATGGCGTCATGCCGCGCATGTAGGCCATTTCGCGCTTGACTTGCCGACCTCGGAATCCTATTACTCTTACGTATACGTAAGGGTTTGAGTCATGGATGTTGCTGCTGACAGTCTTTCTCTCCTGAAGATTGGGGATCTGGCCCGCCGAACGGGAAAAACCGTCCGGGCGATTCATCTATACGAGGAACTGGGGCTTCTGACGCCGGCCGTCCGCTCGAAGGGCGGTTTCCGTTTGTACTCGGGCCGCGCGGTCAAGCGCATCGACTGGATCCAGAAGCTGCAGGACATGGGCTTTTCGCTGACTGAGATCAAGGCGTTCCTGCGCGTGTGGGAAGAAAGCGCGACCGCGCCCAAGGCGATGGCGACGGTGCGGGAGATTTTCGCGGACAAGCTGCGCGAGACGCGCGAGACCATTTCGCGCCTGGGTCGACTGGCCGCCGAGCTGTCCGACAGCCTGGAATATCTGGATAGCTGCCGGTCGTGCGAGCCCGTGCACACGCAGCCCGAGTGTGGCACCTGCGAGTTGCACGGGCATGAGGGCAAGTCCGCCCCCCTGCTGGTGGACGGAATCACGAAGCACTGAGCATCAACATGGCGATCAAACTTCCCATCTACATGGACAATCACGCGACCACGCCGCTGGATCCGCGCGTGCTGGACGCCATGCTGCCGTACCTGCGCGACAATTTCGGCAACGCGGCCAGCCGCTCGCACGCTTTCGGATGGGCCGCCGAAAAGGCCAGCGAGGATGCGCGCGAGCAGGTCGCGGCGTTGATCGGTGCCTCCGGCAAAGAGATCGTCTGGACGTCGGGTGCGACGGAATCCGACAACCTGGCGCTCAAGGGTGCAGCCGAGTTCCACAAGGACAAGGGCAATCACATCGTTACCGCGCAGACCGAGCACAAGGCGGTGCTGGACACGTGCAAGCGCCTCGAAAAGGAAGGCTTCCAGGTAACGTACTTGCCGGTGGCCGAGGATGGGCGCGTGCGTCCCGAGGCTGTCGCGGCCGCGCTGACCGACAAGACGATCCTGGTGTCAGTCATGCTGGCCAACAACGAGATCGGCACCGTCAATCCGGTGAACGAGATTGGCGCTGTCGTGAAGGCGCGCGGGTGTCTGTTTCATATCGATGCGGTCCAGGGCGTGGGCAAGATCCCCTTCGATGTGAACGCGGCGCGTGCCGATCTGGTGTCGCTGTCGGCGCACAAGATGTACGGGCCGAAAGGTGTGGGCGCGCTGTACGTGCGTCGCAAGCCGCGCGTCCGCATCAGCGCGCAGATCGACGGCGGTGGGCACGAAAGGGGCATGCGTTCAGGGACGCTGAACGTTCCGGGCATCGTGGGCTTCGGGGTGGCCGCCGAGATTTGCCGGCGCGAGCTGTCTGTCGAGGGCCCGCGGATGCTGGCGCTGCGCGAGCGGCTGCGCCAGGGATTGCAGTCACAGATCTCGGACACCTTCGTGAACGGCTCGATGGAGCACCGGCTGCCGGGCAATCTGAACATCAGCTTCGCGTTCATCGAGGGCGAGGCGATGTTGATGGCGCTCAAGGACGTGGCGGTGTCGTCGGGTTCGGCATGCACGTCAGCGTCGCTGGAGCCGTCTTACGTGCTGCGCGCGCTGGGCGTCGAAGAAGAGATGGCGCACACGTCGATTCGGTTCGGCATCGGGCGCTTCAACACCGAAGAAGAAGTCGATTTCGTGATCGATCTCGTCGCCAGAAAGGTCAAAAAGTTGCGGGAGATGTCCCCCCTTTACGAAATGGCGCAGGCGGGGATCGACATCAAAAGCATTCAGTGGGCTGCTCACTGACGGCGGAATGAATCAAGGGAGACTGTTCAATCATGGCGTATAGCGAAAAGGTACTGGACCACTACGAGAACCCGCGCAACGTGGGCAGTCTCGATGTCAATGATCCCAACGTCGGTACGGGTCTGGTGGGCGCGCCGGCCTGCGGCGACGTGATGAAGTTGCAGCTACGGGTCAATGACCAGGGCGTCATCGAGGACGCCAAGTTCAAGACCTTCGGATGCGGGTCGGCCATCGCCTCGTCGTCGCTGGCGACCGAATGGATCAAGGGCATGACGGTCGATCAGGCGATGGCGGTGAAGAATACGCAGATCGTCGAGGAACTGAACCTGCCGCCGGTCAAGATTCACTGTTCTGTGCTGGCCGAAGACGCCATAAAAAGCGCCATCGAGGACTACAAGAAGAAGCAGGGCGCGCGTGGTGGCAAGGATCAGGTCGCCTGAGGCGCCGACAAACGAAAAGACACAGAGGACCAACGTGGCCGTTGCCGTCAGTCTAAGAGCCGTCGCAGAGATCAAGAAGGCCGCCGCCAAGCGCGCGGCTGCACCGAAAGGTTTGCGCGTCGGGATCCGCGGCGGGGGGTGCACGGGATTTTCCTACCTGTTCGAGTGGTCGGACATTGATCCGCGGGCCGAGGACAAGGTGCTGACGTTCGAGGATGACAGCGTGCGGGTGTTCATCGATCCGAAAAGCCTTTTGTACCTGGAGGGCTCGACGCTGGACTACGCGACGTCCGTCATGGCCCGCGGGTTCAAGTGGGTCAACCCGAATGCCAAGGGCTCGTGCGGCTGCGGCGAGAGTGTTCAGTTCTAGGCGACGGGGAATGGCCGCGGGGGCTGGATGTCGATGATCTGCTGGTCGTGTGAGAAGAACGCAGGCGAGGGCTTGCTGTGCGTCGGATGCGGCGCGATCCAGCCGCCCTTTGCCGGGGTCGACCATTTCGCCGTCCTGGGCGTCGAGCGGCGCTTCGACCTGGACCTGGCCGTGGTCGAGGCGCGCTACAAGGACCAGGCGCGGATCCTGCACCCTGACCGATACGCCCGGGCCGATGCGCGCGCCCGGCGGGCGTCGTTGCAACGGGCGGTGCAGTTGAACGAGGCGTGGCGGACGGTGAAGGATCCCGTCAAGCGGGGCGAGTATCTGCTGTCCTTGTGGGGCGGCACGGCGCAGGTCGCGGTGGCGCCGGGCCTGCTGATGGAAGTGATGGAACTGCGCGAGGCGCTGGCAGAGGCGCAGGCGGCGGCAGATCACGGGCGGGTGGCGGCGTTGGCGATGGACGTACGGGGCCTGGAAGCGCGTGCCCTCGGGGCCGTTGCGGCGGGCTTTTCACGCGGACTTGCGGCGGCGGATGACATCGCGCGGGCGTTGGCGGCCGTGCGCTACTACCAGCGGTTCGCCGAGGAAGTGGCCGTCCACGAAGAGGCGCACGCAGGTGCGGCTGTGGTTCATGGCGGTTGAGGCGCTGTTCGATATCTCGGAGCCCGGCCAGGCCCGGGCCAAAGAGGCCTGCAAGGGACGGGCGGTCGGGATCGATCTGGGCACGACCAATTCCCTGGTGGCAGCGGTGCAGGCGGGGCAGCCTGTTTGTCTGCGCGGGCCGGAAGCCGGCGCGTCGGTGGTTCCATCGGTGGTGCACTATGCCGCCGACGGACACGTGGTCGTCGGGCAGACGGCCCGGGATGACCTGGCCCCGCGCTTTGCGCAAGACACGATTGCGTCGGTCAAGCGATTCATGGGCCGTGGCCCGCAGGACGCCGAGGCGACACGGCGCCTGACGCCGTATCAATTTGCGCCCGCTGCCGGTGAACCGTCGCTGGTGCGCTTTGTGGTGGCCGGCGGATCGCGGCTGGTGACGCCCGTCGAGGTGTCCGCCGAAATCTTGCGCGTTCTCAAGGCGCGCGCAGAGGCTGACCTTGGCGGCGAACTGGACGGCGTGGTCATCACGGTGCCGGCGTATTTCGACGATGGTCAGCGACAGGCGACGCGCGATGCGGGGCGTCTGGCGGGTCTGGACGTCCTGCGCCTGTTGAACGAGCCGACGGCGGCGGCACTGGCGTATGGCCTGGACAAGCAGGCGGAAGGCACCTTCGCGGTGTTCGACCTGGGCGGTGGCACCTTCGACGTATCGATCCTGAAGCTTGCGCGGGGTGTTTTCGAGGTCAAGGCGACCGGCGGTGATTCGGCGCTGGGCGGGGACGATTTCGATCGCTTGATTGCCGGGCATCTGTTGCAGGCGATGGGTCTGCCGGATGACGGCGGCGGTGATCGGTTCCTGGTGCGCAGGGTGCTGGACGCGGCCCGCGCCGCGAAAGAGGCGTTGACCGAGGCGCCCGACATCGCCGTCGTGGTGGAACGCCCGGGTGGCGGCACGTGGCGCGGACAGCTGGATCGCGCACAGATGGAGGCGTTGGTCCGGCCGGTGCTGGATCGCTGTGTTCGTCCGGTGCGGCGGGCTTTGGCCGATGCCGGCGTCGCGGCCGCGGATCTGACGGGCGTGATTCTGGTGGGCGGGGCGACGCGGATGCCTCTGGTGCGTGAGTTTGTGTCGACGCTGTTCGGGCGCGAGCCGTTGCATGACATCGATCCGGACGAGGTCGTCGCCCTGGGCGCGGCGATCCAGGCGGATATTTTGGCCGGGGGCAGCGGCCGCGACGATGTGGTCCTTCTGGATGTCGTGCCGCTGTCGCTGGGCCTCGAAATGATGGGCGGCGTGGCGGAGAAGCTGATTCATCGCAACACCACCGTGCCCTGTGGGGCGACGCAGACCTTCACGACCTATGCGGACCGGCAGACGGGATTCGATCTGCACGTGGTGCAGGGCGAGCGCGAATTGGTCGCCGACTGTCGATCGCTGGCCCGCTTCAAGCTGACGGGGATTCCGCCCATGGCGGCGGGCATGGCGCGTCTGGAGGTGACCTTCCTGGTCGACGCCGACGGGCTGTTGCGGGTCTCGGCGCGCGAGCAGACGACGGGCAAGGAAACCGCCATCGAGGTCAAGCCGAGTTATGGTCTGACCGACGACGAAGTCGAGCGCATGTTGCTGGATTCGTTCGCGCACGCGGAAGACGACGTGAAGCTACGGTCACTGACCGAGCAACGGGTCGAAGCCGAGCGCATTCTGGCGGCGCTGCGTGCGGCGATGGTCGACGCACCTGAATTGTTGGCCGATGCGGACAGGCAGGCCGTGGCGGCCGCGGTGCGTGTTCTGGAGACGGCCCGCGCCGGTACGGATCATCTGGCCATTCGCGCGGCGATCGAGGGGCTGGATGCGGCGTCGAAGGATTTCGCGACAAAGCGGCTCGACCGCGCGCTGGATGTCGGGCTTCGGGGTCAGGGCGTGCGCGCGGTGGAGGCCAGGGTCGACGAGTCAGCGACGGCCAAGGGAACCACGGCGGGCGTGAAGCGCTCGCATGCCGGACACGAGCACGGATAATGCCCAAGATCAGATTTCAGCCGGAGGAGGTCGAGGTCGACGTGGCGGTGGGAACGACCATCCTGGACGCCGCGCGGGCGCGGGGTGCGCAGGTCGGTTCGGCCTGCGGCGGTGTGTGCGCCTGCTCGACCTGCCACGTATATGTGAAGGAAGGTCTCGAGGATCTTTCGGAGGCGGGCGAGCGCGAGGAAGACATCATGGACAAGGCGTTCGATGTGCGCGCGAATTCTCGCCTGGGATGCCAGGCCCAGTTGCGTAAGGATCGCCTGTATGTCGTCGAGGTCAGCCGCGAATGTCGGCAGGCATTTCTCGACGAGCATCCGGAGGTTCGTCAGGCGCTGGCCGAGGCCGCGCGGCGCGGGAGTGTCGCCCCATGACCTGGACGGACGTGCGTGAGATTGCCATCGCCCTTTACGAAGGCCACCCGGACGTGCGGCCATTGGAGGTGCGGTTCACGGATCTGCACAAGTGGGTGCTGGCGTTGCCCGGCTTCACGGGCGATGCGCACAAGTCGAACGAAAAGATTCTGGAAGCCATCCAGATGACCTGGCTGGACGAAGCCGAGGGCTGACCCTCAGCGCGGGCGCAGCAGAAACAGCCCGCCCATGACGACGAACGCGACGCCGGCGATTCGTCTGAGCCACAGGGGCGAGACGAAGCGGGCGATGGATTCGCCAGCGACGACGGCGATGGCGGACGACGCGACCAGGGCCAGCGCCGATCCCAAAAAGACCGCCCAGCGCGACGAGCCGCCGACCGCCGCCGACAACGTGGCCAGCTGGGTCTTGTCGCCCAGTTCAGCGACGAAGATGGCGGCGAAGGTCGACAGGAAAACGTTCCAGTTCATTTGAGGGATCCTTTTTTGGCCGGTCAAACGTCGTCGGGGCCGACGGGGCGCCAAGCGCCGAGCGGCAGGTCGGTGGGCAGGATCAATCGTCCGAAGGACACGCGGCAGAGCGCCAAGACGTGGCTGCCGAGTGCCGCAAAGATGCGGCGAACTTCGTGGTAGGCGCCGGCCTTCAGCGTGATAGTCGCGCATAGCGCGCCTGCGGGCTGGTCCGCCAGACTCGCGAGATTGGGATGCAGAGCGCCGGGATCGAGCGCGCGCAGGTCGAGGATTTCGGGCTGGCGTCCATCGTCGAGGGTGAAATTGGGCGGCACGGGCGACCAGGGCCGCGCCAGCACGGCCTGGTAGGTGCGCGGGATGCCGTGTTTGGGGTGGGTCAGGCGGTGCAGCCAGTCTCCGTCGGTGGTCCAGATGAGAAGACCGGTCGAGTCGAGATCCAGGCGGCCCACCGGGCGCAGGTCATCCATCAGAGGCGCATCGTGCAACAAGGTCAGCGCCGTCGGGTGGCGATCGTCGCGCAGGGCGGTCACGACCCCGATGGGCTTGTTCAGCACCAGGGCAAACGCGTCGTGGAGCTGCCATCGGTCGCTGTCGACCATGACCTCGAAGGGGCAGCGCGCGTTGTCGATGATCGCTCGCGAATCGGGCAAGGGGGCGCCCGTACCGTCGGTGACGCGCCCCTCGGTGACCAGCAAGCGGGCATTGCCGCGCGTGCAGCCGATATTGCGGGCCAGCAAATGATCCAAGCGGGGCACGACGGGTGAAATATATGTCAGGAACCGCGAGCGTGGGTCCCCGTCGCGAAGGGGTACAATTTGCGGCGTGTCGTCGCTGCACATCGTCCTGGTCGAACCCGAGATCCACTGGAACACGGGGAACATCGGCCGCACGTCCCTGGCCGTGGGCGCCGAGTTGCACCTGGTGGAACCCCTGGGCTTTTCGCTGGCGGCGTCCCAGGTGCGCCGCGCGGGCCTGGATTACTGGCCGCGGGTGCGGCTGCGCGTGTGGCCGAACTGGGCCCAACTGGCGCAGGCGTTGCCTTCCCTCGGCGAGCCATTCTTTTTCTCGGGCACCGGTGACAAGACCCTGTGGCAGGTGGCTTTTCCCCGGCAGGTGGCGCTGATCTTCGGTCGCGAAAGCGTCGGGCTGCCGCCGGAGTTGCTGGTGGACAATCAGAAGCGCGTCGTGCGCATTCCGATGCGGGATCCGGACTTGCGGTCGCTGAATCTGTCGACAGCGGCGGCGCTGGCGGCCTACGAAGTGTCGCGGCAGTGGGCGTCGCATTCACCCTGACGGCGCCGCCCGGGCAAAAATGGGGGTTTGGCGACAGACCGGATATGATCACCGGTCGACGCCATGACCATGGGTTCTCTTCGGCTGGGGGGATACACCTGCGAGGCGTTGCTGGGCCCGGGCGGTGTGACCGAGACCTACCGAGCGGTGCCGTTGGGTACCACGGCGCCGGCGTTTGCGCTGAAGTTGTTGCGCGCCGATCGAGGCGGATCTGATCCCGAGGTCGCGGCGCGCTTCATACAGGCGGCACTCGACCTGGCGGCCCTGGCTGCGCCCGGGATCGCCCCGGTGGTCGAGGTGTCGACTGCACACGACGAAATATTTGCCGTGTCGGAACTGGTCGCCGGTGTTGACCTGATGGGCTGGGTTGAAAGTCGCGGCGTCGTCGTTCAGCCCCATCTGGTGGCGTTGCTGGGCGCGCAAATGGCGCGCACGCTGGCGTTCCTGCACGGCCTGTCGTCGCCCATGGTCCACGGCGGAATTTCACCCGGCAATGTCATTGTCACGGCCGACGGGGGTGTCGTCTTGCTGGATGCGGGTCTGGCCGCAGCGCTGCGGGCACTGACAGACAACCCGATCGAAAAATGGTTTTACGTCGCGCCCGAGGTGATAGCCGGGGCGGAGGCAACGCCGGCGGCGGATCTGTATTCACTGGGGGCCGTGCTTTTCTACTTGTTGACGGGGGCGCCGCCCTTCGTCGCTGAAACGCGCGAGGAACTGGGTCACCTGGCGCGCCAGGGGATGCCACCGGCGGCCGGGGTACCGCCCCTGTTGGCCAACGTCGTCGGAAAGTTGATGGCCCCGGCGCCCGCCGATCGGCCCGCTTCCGCCGCTGACGCCGCTGTGTTGCTGTCCGGGGGCAAGCTGTCTCGCGGGCGTCCAGGCGGGGCGCCGATCTCGGCGTTGACCCCCACACCCATGGTCGAGCCATTGCCACCGCCCATTGATCTGTCGCAGTTGGGTATGCGCGCGGCGACCGCCGATCCCGAGCCAGTCATGTTGCCGTCGGTGTCGGCGATACTGCCGTCGGTGTCGGCGACGTTCGCGCCCGTCGACCTTGATGCGGTTCCCGAGTCTGCCGTGGAGGATTCTCTGATCGCCATTCCCTCGCTGGCGTCGCTGTCGGTGCCGGGCGGCCAGGGGGACAAGACGCCCGTTTTGGGTGTGCCGACCGGGGCCAAGCCGTCGTTCGGAGATTCCTTTTTCGAGATTTCGGGGGTCAACCTGCCGGTGATGGCCTCCGAGCTGCCGCGTCCCGTTCCGGCGCCCGTGCCCGTGCCGGAGGCATCTGCCGAAAGTATCGACATCGGTGCGGGTCTGCGGGCGACCAGCGCTGCGGTTCCCATTGTGAGGAAGACCGATCCGATGATTCCGACCTTCGCCCCGCCGGACGAGGCGGATACGCCGCCGCTTGAGACTGCGCGCGAGGAGAAGGCCTGGCCCCGTCCCGCCGCAAGCGCGGCTGAACGCACCGCGCGCCCGACGGCCGGGACGCCGGTGTGGCAGCCGCCGCGGACCGCGCGTGGCGGGGTACGCCGGAACACGCAAAGCGCCACCGTGCGCTCAACACCCTGGAAATCGGTGGTGCTGGCGACGGCCGCAGTGGTGCTGGTGGCTGGTGGGGCGCTGGTTGTCATGGGGGGCATGGGTCGGTCGCGTGCCGAAAAGCCAGTGCCCGTCGCGGCCACCCCGACACCGGTTACCGTGACGGTTCCCCCGCAAAGCGTGGTGCAGCGTCCGGCGGTGCCGAAACCCGCTGGGGGGCCCAAGGTTCCAGGTGAGTTGAAAGTCATCACCAGTCCCCCCGGGGCCACGGTGTGGGTCGACGGCGTCGAGAAGGGAACGAGCCCGCTGACGGTGAAGATTCCGACGGGCGCGCACCGGGTGGTGTTGACAAAACCGGGCTTCAAGATGCTGCGCGAGGCAACCGACACCGCCGAGAGCGGTGCACTGTCACGGACAATGCCGCCGGCCAGTCCGAATTTTGGTGGCAACATCGTTCTCGATGTCCTGTGCCAGACCAGGGCCAAATACCCGGTCTTCGTCGACGGCCGCGACACCGGCGTTCTGTGCCCGGCCGAAGGGCTGAAGGTGCCGCCCGGCAATCACCTGATTGGCGTGTTCGTTATTCCGCAGAACAAGATCTGGAGCTTCGAGCGCGAGATCCCGGACGGGCCGGCGCCGCAGCGGGTGATCTTCAGCTACTGACTGGACGTCAGAGCGGTGCGTGCCAGATCGCAGCCGCGCCTGGCCGCGGCATTGGCAGGCTCGCCGCGCAAGGCCGCCTCGAAAGCGCTCAGGGCGTCGCGGAAGTGGCCCAGGCGGTAGTGCGCCTTTCCCAGCAGCAACTGCGCCCGGACACCGCCGCCCACCTGACTTGCCTCCTGTGCCGCCGCCAGGGCCGCGGGAAAATCACCATTCTGGAAGGCGCTGTCGGCAGTACTAAGCAGCCGTCCGATGTCCTGTCGCGAATGGGCGGGGGGAGCGACCGCCTTGCGGGTGAGCGCCGGCGGCTTTGGTGTTGTGGGCCTCATAGTCTTTCTGGCGGCGGCCGCAGCTGGCACCGGGCGGGATGGTGCCGGCGAATCTGCGGGCGTGGGGGCGACGGCTGCTGCGGCCGCGTTGGTGGTTCCCGGGGCTGCCGCCGCTGGCGTTGCGTGCGGCGTGGCCGGTATCCCGTCCGGGGTCGGCGCGGGTGGTGATCGATCACGCCGGTCGCGCGCCAAGATTCCGCCTGCCAGCAATGCGATTGTGCCCGCGATGGCCAGGCCCGTCCGCCAATGATCCACGAGCGACGTGCCTCGGACCATCGCCGTGGAAGACGGCACCCGAATGCCAAGCGCGCTGGAGCCAGAGGTGCGCACCCGCTCCAGCGTCTCGACCAGCAGTTGCTTGAGCTCACCCATTGTTTCGGGCCGGACCTCGGGATTGCGGGCCAGGCAGCGCATGACCACCGCCTCGAGGGAGCTCGGCACGTCCGAGCGCCACTTGTGCAGCGGTTGCGGGTCTGCCTGGACCTTGTTCCGCCAGACACTGTCGACGTCATCACCCTCGACCGGTGGGTGACCACCGCCCAGCATGAAATACAGGATTCCGCCGACGGCGTAGATGTCAGTGCGAAAGTCGATTTGCGCTCCCGACGTGATCTGTTCGGGCGCCATGTAGCGCGGGGTTCCCACCGCAGAGTCAGCGCGGGTCAGTTCGGCGGAGGGCGTGCCCGGCGGGCCCGGGTCGGATCGCAGGAACTTGGCCACCCCGAAGTCCAGCACTTTGACCACGTCGTCGTCGCGATCGCGCTGCAACATGATGTTCGATGGCTTCAGATCGCGATGGATGATGCCCGCCTTGTGTGCCGCCTCCAGCCCGCGGCAGATCTGCAGGGCAATCAGCAAGCTGCGCTCGAACGGAAGTGCCCCATCGCGGTGGACCAGCTTGCCGAGCTCGATTCCGTCGATGTACTCCATGACGAAGAAGAAGTCCCCGCCGTCGGTCGCCCCGCAGTCGGTCACGTCAGCGATGTTCGGATGCCCGATTTGCGACGACGCGGTCGCCTCCAGGCGAAAGCGTTGAAGCAGTTCGGCCTTTCGCCGCTCGGCATAGTGCGGGATCTTGATGGCGACGCGCTTGCCGACGCCGGTGTGATGGCCTTCGTAGACACGGCCCATGGCCCCTTCGCCGATCGATCGCCGGATGTAGTAACGGTCAGCGATGACGGTGCCGATGATCGGATCCGCATCGGCGACGGGTTTCTTGGCCTCCGGCTCCCTGGCCACAGGCTCGACCACGGCATCCGGGGGCGTGGGTTGCAGGGTCGCTGCACGTGCCACCAGCTGGTCGCGTTCGGCGGTCTCGTCGCGGATGTCGGTTTCGAACAGGTCGCGCATGAACTCCCCCACGCGCAGGCGGCCCGAGTCGCGGGGAATCAAGGCGTTGATCGCAGCGGACAGCTCATCACCACTTTGGAAGCGCCCATCGGGATCCAGCGCCAGCGCCTTGGCCACCAGCTGATCCAGCTCGGGCGAGACGTGCCCATTGACGCGCGAGGGCGGCAGAATGCGGTCAAGCTGGCTGCGCGCCTGCTCGTTCGGGAAAAGCTGCCGCCCGGTCAACAGTTCCCACAGGATGACGCCAGCAGAGAACAGATCGCTGCGGTGGTCGAGGGGCTTGCCCAGATGCTGCTCGGGCGACATGTAGCTGACCTTGCCCCAGTTGATGCCCGCGGCGGTCTGCGAAAGCTTGCTTTTCCATTTGGCCAGACCGAAGTCGATCAGCTTGACGCCTCCCGTGTACGAGATCATCAGGTTGGACGGCGAGACGTCACGGTGGATGAGGTGCAGGCCCCCGAGATTGTGGGCGTAACCGAGCGCCGCGGTCACCTCGCCCATCAGGAAAAGCGAAACGCCCAGCGGGAAGGCGGCGTTTCGTCGCGCGCAGCGGTTCCACACCTCGGTCAGGGTCTTGCCGGGGACGTATTCCATCGCCAGGTAGCCCTGGCGTTTCACGATGCCGAAGTCGAAGACGTAGACCAGATTTTCGTGCGACAGCTTGGTGACGACCTTTGCCTCGTCCATGAAGCGCTGGCTCATTTCGTCGGCGTCGCGGCCGGCCTGCAGATCCTTGATGATTTTGAGGGCCGAGACCCGTTCCAGGCCGGATTGACCCGACAGGGCCATGTACACCTTGCCCATACCGCCGTGGCCCAGTTCCTTGAGCAACACATAACGGTCCCCGAATCGACGCGGATACGCCCCTGGGTCTGCTGCGTCGGTCGGGGCGGGGGCTAGGCTCACCGGGTGCGGGGCCATCGTAGCAAAAAATTGCCGGGGACGGGCGGGGCCCCGATACTCGACGACGGGGGACATGCGCCGCGATGCTGGAAACGTGTGGCTTTTGCGGGGTCTTGGGGCCCTATTGCTGGCGGTCACCTTCGGGTATGTGCCCTACCACTTGTACACGCGGTCGGGCTTCGCGCGGTATCTCGAACGGCGGCGCGATGTCGAGGCCATTCGTGTCCAGAACGCGCACCTGCGCGCGGAGATTGAACGGATCGAGCGCGAGGCGGAGGCCCTGCGGTCGGATCTGCGGGCGGTCGAGCGCATCGCCCGCGCCGAGCTGAACTGGGTGCGCCCGGGTGAGGTCATCTTCGATCTTGGGGGCCAGCGGTGAAGCTGTCCCGGCTGCGGGCGCGCGTCGGCTTCGAGGTGCAACGCGCCTTGCGGGCCGCGTGGGGCACCGGGGTTGCGCTGATCTTCGTGGTCTTGCTGTGGCAGGGTTGGTTCCCGGACCTGACGCTGCCGGGAACGGACTGGTCGCGGGCGGCCGCGGCCGCGGTGCTGGTGGCCGTGCTGGTCGCCAAAGTGGCGGGCCGCCTGCGCATGAGCGAGCGGCGCCGCGCAGCCTGGCGCGAGATTCTTTCGGACATCGAACTCGGCCTGCTGTTGCTGACGGCCACCTATGTTTTCCTGGCGGTGCTGGGCGGGGTGTCCTCGGCGGTCTACCCACTGGTCTATGCGCTGGTCAGCTTCCTGGTTACCTTCCACCGTCTATGGGTGGGTATTCCTTTGGCGCTGGCGGCCATGGGCTTCGAGGCGGTGATGGCGTTTTCGCCCTTTACAGCCCCTGGTGCGGCGCTGGTCTTCCCGGGTCACGCGGGTTTCATCGCGATCTTCGCGCTGCTGAATGTCGTTTTTCTGCACGCCGAGGTGGCGCGGCAGCGACGTGAGCGCCGGCGGCGGCTGGCCGAAGAAGTCGCCTCCATGCGGCAGGAGGCGCGTGATTTTCGACTGATCTCGACCGCGCTTGGCAGCGAAAGCCGCGTCCGCACGCGCGAGGAAGAAGAAGAGAAGCTATCGCAGGGATCGATCGAGACCATTCACGAACAGCTGTTCGCGACGCTGGATCTGCTGCGGCGCTCGCTGCATCTGCAGACCTGCGCGCTGGTGTGGCTGGACGCATCGGGCGAGCGCCTGAAGGTGAAGGAAATGGCGAGCGACGCGCCCAACCTGGCCGAGGGGTCGCTGCTGGCAAAGACCGGCGTGTTCGGCGCGCTGTTCCGGGACGGCAAGCCGTTCGCGCTGGAGAATCCCAGACCGTCCCTGCTGCCGTATTACGACGGCCCCGTCGAGGTGTCGGCCTTTCTGGGCGTGCCGGTCAGCGAGGGGCGCACGGTTCGCGGGGCCCTGATTGCGGATCGCAAGACGGGTCAGGCATTCGCGCAAAACGAGATCGACCTGGTGGTCAGCGCGGGCGCGCAGGTGATGCGCATCGTGCAGTCCGAACGGGTCTTCCAGGCGGTCGAGCGTTCAAAGAACGAGCACGAGCGGTTCTACCGGGCATCGGCCGCGCTGAATCGGGCGCTGACGTTGGAAGAGGTCTACGACGCCGCGGTCGAAGGGGCGCGCAGCGTCTGCGAATTCGAGTTCACGGCCCTGGCAACTTTCGATGACAAGAAGGGCATTCACACGGTCTGCCGTGCGGTGGGCGAGGGGGCGTCCGCACTGGAAGGCACCGAGCACCGCGATCCCGCGTCGCTGGTGTCCATGGTTGTGAAGAACAAGCTGGCCTTGCCCGCCGCGGGCGAGTGGCGCGATCACGACGCGGTCCACGTATTCGACCCATCGGTGCGCCTGCGCGGGTTCGAGTCGCTACTGGTGCTGCCCCTGCTGGTCAAGGACGAGGTCATCGGGACCTTCACCGTGGCCGCGCGCCGCCCGGGTGCCTTTCCGACGGACAGGCGCGAGATGCTGGGCGTGATAGCGAACCAAGTCGCCATCTCGCTGCAGAACGGCCGCATGTACCAGGTGCTGGAAGAACAGGCCACCACCGATGGTCTAACGTCGCTGGTGAATCACCGGACCTTCCAGGAAAGGTTCGCCGCGATGCTGGGCCGCGCGGATCGGCATCAGTTCCGCATCGCCCTCATCCTGACGGACATCGACCACTTCAAGAAGGTCAACGACACCTACGGCCACCCGACGGGTGACGAGGTCTTGCGGCGGGTGGCCAGTATCCTGAAGGCCAGCGCCCGCAAGATTGACATCGTCGCGCGCTACGGCGGCGAAGAATTCGCGATGGTTCTCGAGGCCACGGACCGCGTGGGCGCGCGCCAACTGGCCGAACGCGTGCGCCAGGAAGTCGCACAACAGTTATTCGAATCGTCCAAGGGCCCGTTCTCGGCGGCGCTGTCCCTGGGCGTGGCGATTTATCCGGACGACGCGCGCACCAAGCAAGAGATCATCAGCCGCGCCGACCAATCGCTGTACGCGGCCAAGGACGGCGGCCGCAACCGGACCGTCTGTTACGGCGATCTGGAAAAAGATCGCGCGAAGCTCAAAGCGGCGGGTTAGCGGGTCCGTGAAGAAGCGCGCGCGCACCGACAAGGGCCGCCCGTCGGGTGTCGCCAGTGCACCAGCGCTGTCGTCGTCGTCGTCGTCGTCGTCGTCGTCGCTGCCCGGTTGGCTGATGCCGCTGGCGCTGGCGGTGGTGACCTTCCTTTGCTTCGCGCCGGCGTTGGGCAATGAATTCGTCAATTGGGACGATCAGATCAATTTCACGCGCAACCCGCATTACCGCGGGTTGTCCGTCGAGAACCTGCGATGGATCTTCAGCTACCACAAGGGGCACTACACCCCCCTGACGTGGCTGTCCCTGGGCCTGGACTACGTGGTGTGGGGGATGGATCCCTTCGGGTATCACCTGGGCAACCTGCTGCTCCACGTCGCGAACGTCGTGCTGTTCTATTACGTGGCGCTGGGATTGCGGGCGCGGCCGATGGCGGCGGTCGTGGCGGCCTTGTTCTTCGGGATTCACCCGCTGCGGGTCGAATCGGTCGTGTGGGCCACCGAACGGCGCGACGTTCTGTCGGGGCTGTTCTGCTTGTTGGCTGTTCTGTCTTATTTGCGCATGGCGCGTGCGGGAAAAGGCGCAGACGCGCGTCGCTGGTATTGGCTGTCGCTGGGCGCGTACTTTCTTTCGCTGTCATCGAAGATCCTGGCGCTGCCGTTGCCGCTGGTGCTGCTGGTGATGGATGTCTATCTCCTTGGCCGTGCGGCGCGGCTGCGGGCGCTGCTCGTCGAGAAGTTGCCCTTCTTCGCGCTGGCCGTACTGGCGGCGGTGGTGGCCCTGTGGGCCGAAAGATCGGCAGGCGCGCTGTACGGGGCCACCCGGCACACGTTGGTCGACGCGTTGATGCAGCCCGGGTATCGCGTGTTCTTCTATCTGGGCAAGACGTTGTTGCCCATCAGGCTGTCGCCGCTGTACGCGTACCGGCCGATGACCAGCGTTTTCGAGCTGCGCTACGTTCTGGGAACGGCGGCCCTGATTGCCGTCAGCGCGGGATTCTGGTTTGGCCGGCACCGCTGGCCGGCGGGGCTGGCTGCCTGGGCCTGTTATGGGATCCTTATCGGCCCCGTGATTGGCATCGTGCAATTCGGGCCGCACTTTGCAGCTGACCGCAACACGTATCTGGCGGGTCTGCCCTGGGCGCTGTTGCTGGGCACGGGTGCTGCGCGCTGGTTGTTGCCGCCGCTGAACAGCGGCCGCGCAGCTGCGGTGGGTGCCGCCTTTCTGGTCCTGGGCGCCACCACAGTCGGCCAAGCGCAGGTGTGGAAAGATTCATTGTCACTGTGGAACGCGGCCCTGGCGCGCGATGGCTTCGATCCGATGGCGTTGAACAACCGGGCGTTGGCGCGTCTGGAAAAGGGTGACGTTGACGGTGCCCTGGTGGATTTCGACCTCGCCTTGAAACTCGATCAACGTTATGCGAATTCGTACAACAACCGCGGCAGCGCGTGGCTGCGCAAGAATGTGGCGGATCGGGCCATCGCCGATTTCGATCAAGCGCTGCGCATCCAGCCGCACTATGCCGAGGCGCTGTTCAATCGTTGTCTTGCGCGTCTGGGCAGCGGCGATCCCGACGGTGCCATCACCGACTGCACGGAAGGGCTGAAGCTATCGCCGTCCGATGCGGGGGGCCTGCGCAGCCGCGCCATCGCCCATCTGGGTAAGGACGATGCCGCGCGGGCCATCGCCGACGCGACCGCGTCGCTGTCCATCGAGCCCGACGACGCCGAAACACTGGGAACACGAGGTGTGGCGCGGGCCCGCTCGGGCGAAACGGCCGGCGCGATTGTCGACTTCGAACGCGCCCTTGCCCACGCGCCGCCGGGCTGGGCGCGCAAATCGGTGGTGGAAAAGATTCTCGAACAGCAGCGCGGCCAGGCGCGCCTCCGGCAGCGCCGCGGCCCCTGAAAACGCATCGCGGCGGGTCTGTATAGTGCGGTCGAACACCAGTTGTCCACCGCGAACTCGCTACCCGTCGACGGCCGCCGGGAAAGCGTGTTACGCATTTGCCCATGACGGATCCGGTGCGTCGACAGTTGTTGCTGGGTGCGGGCGCGCTGGCGCTGGGCGGGCGGCTGGCGCGTGCGGCGGACGTCAAGATCGAACAGCCCAGGGTCAGCGCCGGCACGCTTCCGCTGGCGGACTTCCGGCCGAAAAGCATGCTGCACGCGAAGGAAACGGCAGTGCCGCGGGCCCGGTTTCCGGTCATCGATTTCCACACGCACGTCACCTCGGGCAACGGGCGCAAACTGGGGACGCCGCCCGAGAACATTTTGCCCTGGATGGATCGCAAGAATCTGCGCGCCCTCGTCAACCTGACCGGCGGGACGGGCGCCGGGCTGGCCGAGACTGTCAAGCGCTACGACCTGTCCCGGCCGGGACGTTTCGTGACCTTCACCGAGCCGTCATGGGATCGCGTTGCCGAGCCGGGCTATGCCAAGTGGCAGGGTGATGAGATCGCCCGCGCCGTCCAGCAGGGTGCGCGCGGATTGAAGATTCTCAAGACGCTGGGCCTGTACCTGCGCGAGCAGGGCCAATCTGGTCCGTTGGTCAAGGTGGACGATCCCCGTTTCGATCCGATGTGGGAGGCCTGCGCTGCGGCCAAGGTTCCGGTCGCCATGCATGTGTCTGACCCCGAGGCGTTCTTCCTGCCCGTGGACGCATCCAACGAACGCCTGGAGGAATTGGGTGGGCACCCCACCTGGTCGTTCCACGGCAAAGACTTCCCCAGCAACCGCGAGATCATGGAGGCGCGCAACCGCGTTCTGGCCCGCCATCCGCGAACGACGTTTGTCACCTTGCACGTGGGCAACGGCGCGGAGAATCTGGCCTTCGTCGGCGAGTGCCTGGATCGATACAAGAACATGCACGTCGACATCGCGGCGCGCATTGGTGAACTTGGCCGCCAGCCACGCGCGTCCGGCGTGCTTTTCGACAAGTACCAGGATCGCATCCTGTTCGGGACTGACAGCTCGCCGCCCGCAGCGGGCGATCTGGCCACCGAGCGCGCGGTCGAGCGGAGCTACGAGATCTACTTCCGCTTCCTTGAAACACGGGACGAGTACTTCAGCTATTCGACCGGCCCGGTGCCTTCGCAGGGGCGCTGGATGATTTACGGTCTTGGACTGGCCGATAGCGTTTTGCAGAAGGTTTATGCGGACAACGCGGCCCGGCTGCTGCGCATGCCATTATGAGCCGACTTTCATGACCAGACTTTTGCGCTTGTTGTTCGTCCTGCTTGCGGTCGCGGGCTGTACCGCCTCGGCCAAGC
>JANXXE010000068.1 GCA_025350815.1 Myxococcales bacterium
CACGCGCCCGCAGGCCCCCGGGCTCGACTCCGGCGTGTCGAGGAGGACCTTCAACCGGGCTGACGATCCCGCGACCGGAACCAACCCCGCCGATGACCGGCGAGGACGCTCCGGATCCTCAATCAGCAACACGCTCCTAGCGCCCTGGGAGATGTCGCCGACTGGTGTGCACGCATCGGTGCCCCGGCCATCACTGCCAGTAGGTGCACGCCCCCAGTTGGGTCCAGACCGCCAAGACTACGAGTACTCGCTTCACGCTGGGCTCCTTTTCACGGTTGAGATACGGGCGCAGACTTTTAACTGCGATCGCGGGGGCGCGGACGGGCGCGTCTTTCGGTGGGCAGCCCCGCGGGAACGCCGACACGCGCGCAGGAATCTCGCAGTTCCAGATTGGTGGGCAGTAAAATCCTCTCGGGTGGCCCCACCTTCCGACCGGCGATGCGGTCCAGCAGCAAGGCGGCGGCGCGCTGACCCGCAAGGTACACAGGCTCATGAACCATCGATAGGCCCGGCTCGAAGGCGCCTGGCCATTGATGACTGTCCCAGCCAATCACGCTGATGTCTCGCGGACACCGCAAGCCGGCGCGCGCGCGTATCGCAGCCATGGCACCCATCGTCAGCGCGGTGCTACTGACAAATAGCGCGGACGGGGGCTCGGACATCGCCAGCAGCTTGGTCGCTGCCGAAAAACCATCTTCGGCGGTATCGCGCGCGCGCAGGTCAAACTCCGGCCGCCGGGCCACCCCCGCCTCGGCAAGGGCGCGCGCATAACCAATTCGCCGGTCGTTTTCATTTGAGACGTCGACGCTGAGCAGTCCGACGCGCCGGTGGCCAAGCTTCAGCAAATGGCTGACCGCCTCGTACGCGCCGGTCACACCGTCGGTGATCACCGTGTCCACAGGGAAAGCCACGGCCCGATCCACGCACACCAGGGGCAGCCGCAACGATTCGACACCCCGCCACGGGTCCGCCGCCTTACCGGCGCGGGGCGCGGGCACCAGCACGACGCCGTCGCAGCGCAGGGCCTGCAGCGTCCGCAGGTGCGACAGTTCGAATTCCGGATCGTCCCGGGTGCTGAACAGCATCAAGGCAAACCCGGCCGCCTGTACCACTTCTTCGACGCCCTTCACCAGACCCGCGATGTGGGGTTTGGCGATGTCCGGGATCAGCAGGGCCAGCGTCTGCGTGCTCTTCACACGCAGCGATCGGGCCAACCGGTTCGGCGCGTAGCCCAGAAGGTCGGCCGCCTCGCGAATGCGGCGTTCCGTATCGGCGCCCAGGCGCTTCTTGCCGTTGAGGAAGCGCGACACACTGGAGGTCGCCACGCCAGCGCGCGCCGCCACTGCGCGGATGTCCGCGTCCCCGCCGCCGCGCTTCTTGCCTGGCACCTTGCGAAGTTTTATCAAACAGGCAAACGGTTGTCCAACTCGGACCCAAACACCTTTTTAGTTGCTGCCCCCCGCGCGGAGGAAGACTATCGGGTGCAGATTCGATGGGACGCGAGCTGTCAGTCAGGTCCACGCCCGAGCCGATGGCGCCGCCGCCCCGAGCCTGGGGCATCTGGATTCCCGATGAGATCCGCGACGCACTTCCCGGCGCGCTGGCGTTCCTGGCGTCGCTGGTGTGCAGCGTGGTGGCCGGCGGCATCAACCTCGCAAGCCAGGACACGCGCCCCATTTGGCTTCTGGGCGTGGGCGGCGCGTTCGTCGCCAGCCTGTTGCAGCCGCGCGCCGCCTGGCGCTGGTGCATCGTCGTGGCCGCCGCCGTTCCAGTCTCGTACATCTACGCCGAGATGTTCGACGTCAGCGCCGATATCGCGAAGTGGGCACCGGCCACTGCCCTGTTCAATGCCTTTGCGCCCGTCCCGGCGGCCTACGTGGCTGTGCTGATTCGACTGGGCATCGGCCGCCTACTGTTGCCCCGCGTCCCGCACGAAGACATCGGGCCGTTGTCCGACTCAGGCGTCCTTTAGTTAGTCATGGCCTACGGCAACCTGCTCGACGACGGGGCGGCGCCCGTGCGCACCATAACTTTGAACCGACCGACGGTGCTCAATGCCCTCGACCGAACCACGCTGGAGGAGCTTCTGCATGTCTTCAGCACGCTGGCCGCCACACCGTCCGTTCGCTGCGTGATTGTCACCGGTGCCGGCAACAAGGCATTTGCCGCCGGGGCTGACCTGGCGTACATGGCCGACATCGGCCCTGACGATGCTCGGGCATTCGCCGACCTGGGACACCACCTGGGCGACGTCATGGAAACCTTGCACGCCCCCATCATCGCGGCGGTCAACGGCTTTGCGCTGGGGGGCGGCCTGGAACTGGCAATGGCCTGCGATTTCATCATCGCGGCCGCGCACGCCAGGCTGGGTCAGCCGGAAGTCGCCGTTGGCGTCGTTCCTGGATTCGGCGGGGCCTCGCGCCTGGCGCGGCGAATCGGCGTGGCGCGCGCGCGGGCGCTGCTGTACACGGGCGATCTTCTGACCGCGACCGAGGCGGCGACGTGGGGGCTGGTCAACACCGTCGTCGACGCAGCCGACCTGTTGCCGCGGGTCCACGCAATCGCCGCCACCATCGCCTCCCGGGCGCCGCTGGCGGTGGCGGCGGCGAAACGAACCTTGCGCGCTGCTGAAGACCTTCCCCTGACGGGGGCGCTGGCCTTCGAGCGCGAACAATTCGCCAACCTGTTTGCCACCGCCGATCAGAAAGAGGGCATGGCAGCCTTCCTGCAAAAACGCCCCCCCCGTTTCCAGGGGCGATGACCGGGCACGGGAAGCTGCTACACTTTCCCGCCGTGCCCGCGCCACTTCACATTCGTTACGCCGGCGTCGCCGTGGCCTCGGCCGTGGCGGTCAAGGACATCGACGCAGACGGCCTGTTCGTCGTCACGTCGGACCCCATGCCGGTGGGCACGCTGGTTGATCTGGCCGGACAAGACATCCAGGTGCGCGCGCGCGTGCAGCGGGTGGTCGAATCCACGCTTTCGGATGTCGCTGGCATGCGCCTGCGCCTTTTGGGGGAACCGGGTGCAACCATCACCATCGGCGGCACCACCGTTGCCCTGATCGCCGATGGCGCCGCCGTACCGGATCCCGCGGATGATCTGACAAGACAGGCCAGCGAGGCGCGCGCCCGGGCCACGACCCGCACGCACACCGCGGCTGATGCCGATGCGCCCCTGCCCGCACTGGTGGACCAGTCGCCCCGCGTGCCGCCGGCGGCAACCGCCACGCCCGGCCCCGAGACACTGCCGGTGGTGTTCGCGGATCTGTCGTATACGCCGCCACCCGAGGTGGTAACGCCGACTGCGCCAAAGGACGACGTCGGCCCCGCGCGGCCCATTCAGGGCGCAGGCCGCAAGGCCCGGCGCAAGAAGCGCTAGGCGCGCCGGCCCGCACCCATGGCCTTGCTGCGCGGACCCAGGCTGTCTCAGGGTGACCCCATCCGCGTGGTGGCCCCGTCCGGTCCCGTGCCGCGCGACGATTTCGAGGCGGGCATCGCGCATCTGACCCGGCGCTACCGGCCCAGATATGACCCCGCTGCCCTGTTTGCGGCCGACGGCTACCTGGCCGGCAGCGACGAGCACCGCCTTGCCGAATTGAACGCCGCCATCCGCGATCCGGCCGCGCGCGCCGTGTTGATGGCCCGCGGCGGTTATGGCCTGATGCGATTACTGCCGTTCATCGACGCTGCGGCCCTGCGCGCCGATCCGAAGCCGCTGGTTGGATTCTCGGACGGGACCGCCCTGCTGGCCTTCGCCGCCCACGCGGGCGTCGCCGCGATTCACGGACCCGTGATCACCCAGATGGGCCGTTTGCCGGCGGGGGATCACGAAGCCCTGTTCCGCCTGCTGGAACGGCCGGACGCGCAGGTTCTACTGACCGATCTGGACGCGGCCGTGCCAGGGCGGGTGCAAGGGCCCCTCATAGGCGGAAACCTCGAGGTCTTCTCGCGCCTGATAGGCACACCCTTTTTGCCCGATCCGACGGGCGCCATCCTGTTCATCGAGGATCTGGGCGAGCGCCCCTACCGGGTGGACCGGCTGATCACCCACCTCGACCTGGCGGGCATCTTCAATGTCCTGTCGGCAGTGGTAGTCGGTGATTTTTCGGGGTGCAAGGAACCTGCGGGCAGCAAGGTGGCCAGTCCCCCCGTCGAGGGTGTCCTGCAAGAACGGCTTGGCCGTCTGGCCATTCCCGTCGCCTTCGGCGCGCCCGTGGGACACGGCGAGCGCAACGTCGCCCTGCCCTATGGGACGCTGGCCGAACTCGACACCCGCCACGGGACCCTGGTGGCGCTGGAAGGCGTCGTTCGCTAGCTCATGAAGCGGGGATCCGTCAGGGGCAGCTCCTCGACCTTGCCGAAGCGTTCTTCATAACGCTGAAGGTTCGCTTCGAGGGCGCGCAGCAGGCGTTTGGTGTGTCGTGGCGACGACAGGATGCGCGCGCGCACGCGGGCCCGCGGCGACGACGGCTGCAGGTAGGCGAAGTCCAGTACGAATTCGCCGTCGGTGTGGTTGATGAGGACCAGGTTGCAATACGCGCCCTGCGCGGTCGTCTCGTCGAGATCGATCTGGATCTGCTGGGCGTCGGCGGGGGGCTGGGGTGGGTCGGACGTTGACATGGGCATATTGTGGAACCCCCGGGCCTTCCCGGCTAGAGTCATTCTGACTTTCCTATGCGCAGGGCCGTCGGCATTGACCTTGGGACCCAGCGCATCGGTGTCGCGGTGTCCGATGGCCTGGGTCTGACTGCACAACCCCACGCCACCCTCGCCCGGCATGGTGGCAAGCGGGATCTCGACGCCATCGCCGCGGTCGTCAAGCAGTTCGAAGCCGACGTGGTCGTGCTGGGCCTTCCCCTCGACCCGGCGGGCAACGAGACCCGCGCCTCCAAGAGCGCCCGCGTTTTTGCCGAACGCCTGCGGGTCGCGCTGGGACTGGCGGTCGAACTTATCGACGAAAGCTTCAGCACCGTCGAGGCCGAGGAGGTTCTGCTGGCCGCGGACCTGTCCCGTGCACGCAGACGACAGGTCATCGATCGCGTGGCGGCGGCCGTCATTCTGCAACGCTGGCTGGACGAAAAACGGGGCGCACCATGATTCGCTCGGCCCCCATGCGCCGCGCGCTGGCGGTCTTCTTGTTGACGACTCTGGTTGGCCTCGGTGCCGTGGGGTGGCTGGCCCGCGCGGCGTGGACGTACCCTGATCGCACGGGCGGAACGGCGCGCGGCCCTGTCGACGTCGAGATCCCACGGGGCGCCGGCGCCCAGAACGTCGCCGAGACACTGGCGGCGGCGGGCCTGCTGGAGCAGCCGACGATTTTTCGTTTGTACGCCGCCCAGCGCGGCGTCGCGGCCCGTTTCAAGGCCGGCCGCTACCACCTGCAGGCGCCCGTCACGCCCCGCCAGCTTGTGGATCTGATGGTCAAGGGGGCGGCGGACGATCTGGTCGCCGTCACGATTCCCGAAGGCAAGAACGTCATCGAGATAGCCGAGATTTTCGATGCCGCGGGCGTGACGCCCAAGGCTGAATTCATCGCCAAGGCGGCCGACGCCACCTTTGTGCGTGGGCTGGAACTGCCCGGACCGACCATCGAGGGCTACCTGTTCCCCGATACCTACCGCCTGCGCCCGCATTCCAGCGCCGAGCGCGTCCTGGTTCCGCTGGTGCGTCGACACCGGCAGGTCTACGAGGAACTGCGCGCCACGCACGCCGCGAGCCTGGCCCACCTGCGCCAGGCCCTGGGTTTCGACGACGCACGCGTGGTGACCCTGGCGTCAATCGTCGAAAAAGAGACGGGACGCCCTGAAGAACGCCCGCGCGTCGCCCAGCTGTTCTTGAACCGCTTGCTCAAGCCTTCGTTTCAGCCGAAACGCCTTCAGACCGATCCGACCATCATCTATGGTTGTACCGCCGCGCCGACCTTTCTCGGCAAGATCTCGGCTGCGTGTCAGCAGTGGGATGGCCGCATCCGGCGCATTCAACTCGACGACGTGGACAATCCCTTCAACACCTATACGCACGAAGGCCTGCCGCCCGGCCCCATCGCCAACCCAGGCCGCGCCGCACTGACGGCAGTCATGAAGCCCGACGGTTCGCCGTATCTGTACTTCGTCGCGCGCAACGACGGCCTGCACCAGTTTTCGACCACGCTGGCCGAACACGAGGCGGCCGTTGTGAAGTACCAGCGCGGCGGCAAACCGTTTGTGAAGGCGACAAAGTAGCGCCAATGATTCACGCGCACGCCATCGCCAAGACCTTTCGTCCGCCGGGCGGCATTCGCGAGCTTCTGCGTGGCCGCCTGTTTCATCCCCCGGTGACTGCCCTGGGGGGCGTGTCCTTCGCGGTCAAACGCGGGGAAATCGTCTGCGTCATGGGCCCGAACGGCGCCGGCAAGACCACGCTGTTGCGCATCCTGGCCGGCCTGCTGATTCCCACCGAAGGCCGCGCCGAGGTGGCCGGACGCGACGTCGAGGCCGCCGGACCCGCCCTGCGAAAAGAGATCGCTTACGTCGTCGGCGACGAGCGCAGCTTTTACAGCCCGCTGTCCGGGCACGAGAATCTGACCTATTTCGCCGCCCTGCACGGCCTGCCCGCGGCCGCCGCCCGCCAGCGCATCGACGGCCTGCTTTCGTGCGTCGGCCTTGCCGAGGCATCGGACCGGCGCTTCTCGCAATATTCGCGCGGCATGAAGCAACGCCTGGCCATAGCCCGCGGCCTGCTTGGCGAGCCCAGCGTCCTTTTGCTGGATGAGCCGACCCTGGGCCTGGACCCGCGTGGCGCCCACGATCTGCGGCGACTGCTGCGCGACGATGTGATCAAGGCGGGCGGGCGGACGGCTCTGGTCGGCTCGAACGATCCCACCGAAGTGCGGGCACTGGCCGATCGGGTGCTGTACCTCGAAGACGGCAAGCTGCGCGGCGAAACCGGCCCCGATGGCGTCGAGGATTTCCTGGGGGTGCCACGTGTCTGAACGCGCCGGGCCCACTCGGTTTTCGGACCTGCCTCCGGTGCCGGCGATGCCGTCGTACCCACGCTGGTTCTTTCGCGTGCTGCTGGCCTTCACCCGCCGCGAGATGGCCGAACTTGCCCGTTACCGCATGGCCTTCCTGATTCGCTTCACCACCTTCGGCTTCGCCGTGCTGTCGCTGTATTTTTTTTCGCGCTTCATCGGCGTCGGACAGAATCCTCATCTGGCCCGCTACGGCGGCAACTACCTGGCCTTCGGCGTGGTCGGCCTGCTGGTGACGGAACTGCAATATGTCGGCGTCTCGGCGCTGGCCTTCCGCGTGCGCATGGCGCAGGTCATGGGGTATCTGGAAGCGCAGATGGCAACGCCCGCCCCGGCGTGGATGGTGCTGGGGGTGGCGCCGGTCTACGAGTTCGGCGCCGCGACCCTGCGGTCGACTGCCTACATCGTCGGCGCGGCGCTGCTGCTGGGGGTCCGCTTCGATGCCGCCAACGTGCCGGCGATTCTTGTGATCCTGCCGCTAGTTTTGCTGGCCTTCGGGGGCCTCGGCCTTCTGACGGCGGGGCTGACAATGATGGCCCGTCGATCGAACCCGGTGGCCACCATCTTGGGCGCGGCCTCCATGTTTCTGTCGGGCGTGGTCTATCCCATCTCGGTGTTGCCGACGTGGCTGCAAAAGGTCAGCGCGTTCCTGCCGTTGACCCACGCGCTCGAAGCGCTTCGTCAGGCACTACTGCTCGGGCGCTCGACGTTGGAACTGGCTCCCACCCTGTACGCACTCGCGGCGTTTGGCGCCGTCCTGACGCCACTGGGACTGATGGTGTTCGTGCGCGCCCTGCGCCGCGCACGCATCGACGGATCGTTGACCCATTACTGAACCGCGACGGGACACCGCGTGTTACACTCGAAGGTGGTCGCGCTTTGAATCCGACGTTCGTCCGACTTGCAGGCGACTTGCAGGATCGAAGGCACGTGCATAAGGAGAGCTGATGCCCGCAAACCAATCGCCGTCTTTGATGGACAAGGTCGGCGCCCTCCAGAACCTCAAGGAATTCGCCGAGCTGACCTGGACCGGCACCTTCGAGCAGTACCTAGAGATCGTCCGGAAGACCCCGGCCGTCGCGCGCAGTGCCTACCAGCGCGTCTACGACATGATCCTGTCGTACGGCCAAGAAGAGTACATCGACAACAAGAAGCGCCTGTCGCGCTACAACTTCTTCAAGGACGATCACCACGGCGGCCGCGACGCGGTTTATGGCCTCGACATTCCGCTGATGCGGCTGGTGAACGTGTTCAAGAGCGCAGCCGAGCGTTATGGCACCGAACGCCGGGTCATCCTGCTGCACGGACCTGTCGGCAGCTCGAAATCGACCATCGCCCGCTTGCTCAAGCGCGGCCTTGAAGAATATTCGCGCACGCCCGAGGGCGCCGTTTATACCTACGAATGGGTGTTGCCGCCCGAGGTGGCGCACGTATCCGGCGGGCATGGCGTCTTTCGCTGCCCGATGCACGAAGAGCCCCTGCGGCTAATCCCGCCCGAATGGCGCAGCAAGGCCCTTGTCGACATGGGCATCAACACACGTGAGCACGCCAAGGTGCACGTCGAGGGCGATCTCGATCCGGCGTGCCGTCTGATCTTCCGCGAGCTGATGGCCCACTACAAGGGCGACTGGGCCAAGGTCGCCGGCCACGCCCGCATTCGCCGACTGATCTTGTCCGAGCAAGACCGCGTCGGCATCGGGACTTTTCAGCCCAAGGACGAGAAGAATCAGGACTCGACGGAACTGACCGGCGACATCAACTACCGCAAGATTGCCGAGTTCGGTTCGGACAGCGATCCGCGGGCCTTCAACTTTGACGGCGAGTTCAACATCGCCAACCGCGGCATCATCGAATTCATCGAGGTGCTGAAGCTGGACGTGGCCTTCCTTTACGATCTTCTGGGCGCGTCGCAGGAACACAAGATCAAGCCAAAGAAGTTCGCGCAGACCGACATCGACGAGGTCATCCTCGGCCACACGAACGAGGCCGAATACAAGAAGCTGCTGTCGAACGAATTCATGGAGGCGTTGCGCGACCGGACGGTCAAGATCGATATCCCGTACATCACCCGCATTTCGGAAGAAAAGAAGATCTACGAAAAGGACTACAACACCGGGAAAGTTCGCGGAAAGCATATCGCGCCGCACACGCTGGAAACAGCAGCCATGTGGGCGGTGCTGACGCGCCTGGAAGATCCGAAGAAGCACCAGCTGACCTTGGTGCAAAAGATGAAGCTATACGACGGCAAGACCCTGCCCGGCTTCACCCAGGACAACATCAAGGAGCTGCGCAAGGAAGCCAACCGCGAGGGCATGGACGGCATCTCGCCGCGCTATGTTCAAGATAAGATCTCGAATGCCCTGGTCAGCGATCGCGGGGAGGGCTGCGTGAATCCGTTCATGGTGATGAACGAGATCGAATCCGGCCTGCGGCACCACTCGCTCATCACCAACGACGACGAGCGCAAGCACTTCGGCATGCTACTGGGACTCGTGAAGCAGGAATACGAGGACATCGTGAAGAACGAGGTCCAGCGTGCCATCAGTGCGGACGAGGAAGCGATCGCCAAGCTGTGCGCCAACTACATCGACAACATCAAGGCGTACACGCAGAAGGAACGCGTCAAGAACCGTTACACCGGGCAGGACGAGGAACCGGACGAGCGCCTGATGCGGTCGATCGAAGAGAAGATCGACATACCCGAGTCGCGCAAGGAAGAATTCCGCCGCGAGATCATGAATTACATCGGCGCCCTGGCGGTGGAAGGGCGGCAGTTCGACTTCCGCACCAACGAGCGGCTGCAAAAGGCCCTCGAACTGAAGTTGTTCGAGGACCAGAAGGACTCGATCAAGCTAACCAGCCTGGTCTCTGCGGTCATCGACCGCGACACACAAGAGAAGATCGACGTGGTCAAGAACCGCATGATCCGAAACTATGGCTACTGTGAGATCTGCGCCACCGACGTGCTGAACTTCGTGGCCAGCATCTTCGCCCGCGGCGACACAAAGGACTAAGGACACGCCACCGATGGATCCTCGCGTCCCCCCGGTCACTGTGCAGGTGAACGGAACGGCCGCACAGCTCCTGGTCAAGTTGATGCAGGATCTGGGGACGGAGGATCCGATGGCCGTGCTGACGCGCGCGCTGGGCATGCTGGACCAGGCGGTGGCCGCGAAACGTCAAGGCCGCCGTCTGGGCGTCTACGATCCGGCCAGCGGCCGCTTCATGGACGTGGTGCTTTAGATGGCGCTTCGGATCGATCCTGACCACGGCCGTTTCCGCGACATCGTCCGCGGCAAGATCAAGCAGAACCTCAAGAAGTACATATCCAACGGCGAACTCATCGGCCGCAAGGGCAAGGATGTCGTGTCCATCCCGCTGCCGCAGATCAACGTCCCGCGCTTTCGTTTCGGCAGCAAGGGCGACGGCGGCGTCGGCCAGGGTCCCGGCCAGGTCGGCGACGCCGTCGGCAAGGGCGAGCCCGGCGAGGAAGGGACGGGCAAGGCCGGTTCGGACCCGGGCGAGCACGCACTCGAGGTCGAGCTGTCCCTCGACGAGCTGGCGCAAATCCTGGGCGAAGAGCTGCAACTGCCGCGCATCATCCCCAAGGGCAAGGAACGCCTGATCACGGAAAAGGATCGTTACGTCGGCATCCGCCGCACCGGTCCCGAATCCCTGCGTCACTTCAAGCGCACCTTCCGTCAGGCGCTGCGCCGCCAGGTCATGAGCGGCAGCTACGATCCAAAGCACCCGATGATCGTCCCCATCCGCGAGGACAAACGTTACCGGTCGTGGAAGACGACCCCGCTGCCGCAGTCGAACGCCGTCATGATCTTCATCATGGACGTGTCAGGATCCATGGGCGACGAACAGAAAGAGATCGTCCGAATCGAATCCTTCTGGATCGACACCTGGCTGCGCTCGCAGTACAAGGGCCTCGAATCGCGCTACATCATCCACGACGCCGTGGCCAAAGAGGTCGACCGGGACACCTTCTTCCGCACGCGCGAATCCGGCGGCACCATGATCTCCAGCGCCTACAAGCTGGCCGCCAAGATGATCGACAGCAGTTTTCCGCCGTCGGAATGGAACATCTATCCCTTTCATTTCTCCGACGGCGACAACTGGTCCGTCGACGACACCACGTTGTGCATCGACATCCTGAAGAAGGACATCCTGCCCAAGGTCAATCTGTTCTGCTACGGCCAGGTTGAAAGCCCCTACGGCTCGGGTCAGTTCCTCAAGGATCTGGGCGATCACTTCGAGGAAGCCGAAAGCGTCATCGTTTCAGAGATCAAGAACAAGGAAGCCATCATGGAGTCCATCCGGACCTTCCTGGGCAAGGGCAAGTAGGACAGTCATGGCGGCGCTACCGGCCTACTTGCTGGACATCCAGCGCGAGATCGAAGCCCACGGCCGCGCCTATGGCCTGGATTTCTGGGAAACGTCGTTCGAGATCCTCGACTACCGGCGCATGCAAGAAGTCGCGGCCTTCAGCGGCTTTCCCGTGCGCTATCCCCACTGGCGCTTCGGCATGGAGTTCGAACACCTCAACAAAAGTCACATCTACGGTCTGTCCAAAATTTACGAGATGGTGATTAACAACAATCCCGCCTACGCGTACTTGCTAGAAGGCAATTCGCTGGTCGACCAGAAGATGGTCATTGCGCACGTGCTGGGCCATGTCGACTTCTTCAAGAACAACTATTATTTCTCGAAAACCAACCGAAAGATGATCGACGGCATGGCGAACCACGCCACCCGCGTGCGCCGGCACATCGAACGTCTCGGCCTCGACAAGGTCGAAAGCTTCATCGACTCGTGCCTCTGTCTGGAAAACCTCATCGATCCCATGTCGCCCTTCATCGTGCGCCAGGCGCCCGAGCGCCCCGACGACCACAAGGCCGCGGAGGTCACCCAGGAACTGCCCCGGCTGCGCGCCAAAGAATACATGGAGACCTTCATCAATCCGCCCGAGTACGTGCAAGAGCAGCGGCGCAAGATGGAGAAAGAGCGCGACAAGCCCCGCAAAAATCCGCGCGAGCCCCAACGAGACGTCTTGCTGTTCTTGCTACAGAACGCACCGCTCGAAGGCTGGGAGCGGGACATTCTGGAGATCATCCGCGACGAGGCGTATTACTTCGCGCCACAGCGCCAGACCAAGGTCATCAACGAAGGCTGGGCCGCCTACTGGCACAGCAAGATCATGACCGAAAAGGCGCTGAAGGCCTCCGAGATCATCGATTACGCCGACCACAACGCCGGGGTCCTGGCGTCTGCCCCCGGCCAGTTCAACCCCTACAAGGTGGGCGTGTCCCTGCTGCGCCACATAGAAGAGCGCTGGGACAAGGGCCGGTTCGGCAAGGAATGGAACGAGTGCGAGGATTCGGAGGCGCGGCGCACCTGGGACAAGCGCCTGGGGCTCGGCCGCCAGAAGATCTTCGAAGTGCGCAAGCACTACAACGACGTCACGTTTTTGGACGAGTTCTTCACCGAAGACTTCTGTCGGGAAAACCAGTTCTTTTCCTTCGCGCACAACGAGCGTTCGGGCAATTACGAGATCGACTCGCGCGAATTCCGGAAGGTGAAACAAAAGATTCTGTTCCAGCTGACAAACTTCGGTGAGCCCTTCATCCTGGTCGAGGACGCCAACCACGAAAATCGCGGTGAACTGTTGCTTGTGCACCGCCACGAAGGCACCGACCTGAACGAAGATCACGCCCACGCTACGCTGAACGCGATCGAACGCATCTGGCGCCGCCCGGTGACGCTGCGAACCGTTCTCGACGGGAAGGCCAAGATGCTGCGGTACGACGGCAAAGACCACACCGACAAGCCGGCGTGACGACAGCCGCGCGGACTACTGCCCGATGTTGGCGATGTAAATCACCACGCAGGTGATGTTGTCGTCGCCGCCCCGTTCATTCGCCATATCCACCAGCACGGGTCCCGCGTCCCGGTAGAAGTGCGCCGTCAGAACCCGGGCTATCTCCTCGGTTGATATGTAGTTCGACATCCCGTCCGAGCACAGCAGGTAGCAATCGCCCGGCTCGACCGGCAGGGTCATGACATCAGGCTCGACCGTCGGCTCGAAGCCCACCGAACGGGTGATGATGTTACGGAAGCGCGACACCAGCGCATCGTCCGGGGACAGCAGGCCCTCACGTAGCTGCTCGTGAATCCACGAATGGTCCTCCGTCAACTGACGCCCGTGGCCGTCCCGGTACAGGTACGCACGCGAATCCCCCACGTGGCAGATGGTCAGGTAATCGCCGTGGAAGAAGGCGCTCGTTAGCGTCGTCCCCATTCCCGTGTGCGCGCTGTCGGCCTGCGCGGCTTCGTAGATGACCGTGGCCGCCCGTTCGGTGGCGGCCTTCATCGCGTACGCCGCCGGGTGCGATTCAGCCCCGCTAATGTCGGGCGCACTTGATTGCAGCGGCCCCGCCATGGCGCCGGTGATCCCTTGCTCCAGCAGTTCAACCGCCATGCTGGAAGCGCGCTCCCCGCCCAGGTGCCCCCCCATTCCGTCAGCGACGGCATAAAGGCCCAAATCGTTGTTGCACAGGAAGCTGTCCTCGTTGTGGTCACGCTTCCGACCCACGTCCGAAACGGCCCAGCCTGACGCCTTCATCCCCCTCCCATCGGACTTGGCCGCGCGGCTTACTCTTTGGCGGGCGCGGCGGCCGACGCCGCCTTCTTCGGCGCCGTTCGACTTTCGATGATGAACTCGACCCGGCTGGGACCTGCACCCATGCCAACCGCCTTCAGCCGGTGCGCCTCGATGCCCATCCCCACCAGGGCGTTGACCACGGACTCCGCGCGGGCCTGCGTCTCTTCCTTGGTGCCACCGTCCGAATACACCTCGACGCGCAATCGCGCGATATCGCTGTGGCCCTTCATCACCAGGGCCACCAGATTGACCAGCGCCGTCGAGCCACCCGAAAGGGCTTGCTTGCCCGGACCCGTGAAGACGATCCGCTCGCGCATCTCGATCTTGCTGTCGCCCAGGGTGACGATCTCAAGGCCCGCATCGGGGCAGCCGTCGTCGTCCTTGATACCGTTCAGCGTCTCTGGCTGCATGGGGCACCTGTCCTGCGTGTCAGGGATGCCGTCCTTGTCGTTGTCGAGATCGGGGCAGCCATCGGCGTCCTCGAATCCATCGGCGTCCTCGGCCTCGTTGGGACAGGCATCGAACGCGTCGGGAATGTTATCGCCATCGTTGTCTGGTTCAGGACAGCCGTCGTAGTCCTGGAACCCGTCGCGATCCTCTGGCTCGTCCGGACACTTGTCGCGGCCATCCGGGATGCCGTCGCCGTCGCTGTCCTCGCTGGTCGTGGGACAGCCGTCTTTCGGTCGCTTCCCGCCGCCATCCTCGGCCGCGTTCGGGCAGGGATCGTTCAGATCGGGAATTCCGTCTTTGTCGTTGTCGAGTTCGGGGCAACCGTCTTCGTCCTGGAACTGATCCAGATCTTCGGCGTCGTTCGGGCACTTGTCCTGCGTGTCCAGAATGCCGTCACCGTCGTTGTCTAGCTCTGGGCAGCCGTCGCTGTCCTTGTAGCCGTCGAGATCCTCCGGCGCGTCGGGACAACGATCGTCGATATCGGGAATGCCATCCTCGTCGCGGTCGCGGAAATCAGGTGCCCAGGCGAGCGCGAGAAATATGCGGGCCTTGGGGCTGCCAATGCCCTTGGAAATGCCGGCGCCGGCGCCGACCGTCACGCTGAACTGACTGGGCAGGCCAACCCGCATGCCAGCGTCGATCTCGTTCGGGTTCTCATCGACGTAGCCCTTGAAGAAATCATTGATGCCACTGCGGCCGAAGAACTCGCCGATAAGAGACACCTGCCGGTGAACCCTATAGTCCACCGCCAGGCCATACAAAACCTGGCTGCCGACCTTGGCCTGAAACGAATCCGACGGCTTGCGCAGTAGGACACCGATGGTCGTGCCAGCCCGGAAATCGTCGAGCTGGAACTCACTGATGGCCCGCAGGCGGCCGGTCACCGTCTTGTCGCCGAGGAACTTTTCCTGATTGCCGGTCGGCAGCGTGAGGCCAGCGGCCATGGCCAGGTGGAATTCATCGCTCGGCCCGAAGGTCGTCAGCAGGGCCTTGCCTTCCAGACGGACGTCGCCGATGCCCTTACCCGTGAGGCCAACACCCGATGCCTGCCCGTTTTGCGTGTACTGCTCGCCGTCCATGACCAGCGTCATCGGGATGGCAAAACCCAGCTGGAAGCGCTCTACCAGGCCAATCGCACCCGTCAGCTCGGACGTGGCCTGGTTTCGAACGACATCTACGTTCCGCTTGAGGCTCTCGCCCGCGACCTGCGTGTAGATAGAAAACGGGCTGCGCTGGTAGTTGGTGATCAACCCCAGGTGAAATTGCTTGTGCGCCGGCACTGCCGCGCTGTCGACGGTGAAAAATCCCCTGGGGCCGATCGCGCCCTGAAACAGTTGTACCTCGAACGAATTGTCGGTTCCTGGCGCCTGGGCCTCGGCTTGGGCTCGCGCCACGCCGGCCGCCCCAACCACGAAACCGAACGCTGCCAGCGCAGCAAACAGACCACGACAAGGCAGCAAGCGGGTGCGCATGAGAATTCCGGCGGAGATTATCCGCTTTGATCGGTAGTGTCTACCGGGGCAACTGGAACGTGTACTTGTAAGTGATCTGTCTGTCTACCGGACGGCCGTCCTGGGTGCGCGCGGGAGTGAATCGGAATTGCCAAAGGGCCTTTTCGGCCGCCTCGTCGAATCCGTAGCCGGCCTTCTTGATCACCTTGACCGACCGGATCTTCCCGCGCCGATCGATTCCCACCCGCAACAGCACCTGTCCTTCGATGCCCATGCGCCGGGCTTCATTCGGATACTCGGTGCTGGGTTTGTAGACGATCTCGTTCTCCTCGGCGATATAGACATCCACCACGGGCACAAATGCGTCTCCCTGTACGGTACCGGGGATCGCTGCAACTGGCGACGCAGCCACGGGCTTGCGCTCGGCCGTGGCCACCGTGTTACCGACGGGTACGGCCACGGGACTGCCACCTGCGACAACAGAATCGGCGGTGACCCCAAACGCGGGCGGCGCAGGCTCCTGGGGGGCCGCGCGCTCAGGCGCGGGCCTTGGCTGTAGTTTCGGCGGGGACGCCTTGCTGACCACCCGCCGCACACTGACAACGCGTGGCGGTTGGGTTGGGGGCGGCGCGTCTGGGGACGGCCGCTCGTGCAGCACGGCTGGCAGCACAGACGGCGGCGGGGGCAACAGGACATCGAACTCGACCAGCGCGGGGCGCTGCTGCCACGACACCGGTTTGACCAGCACCAACGCACCGGCCGCCGCGGCGTGCAGGGTCAGGCTGACCACCGCGCCCCATCCGCCCGACCGGGGGCCCGCGCGCATGCCGGGCTTGCTGACCGCGTCCGCCCGCGCCACGCGGGACTACCTCCCGGAATCGACGTTGATGGCGAACCGGCGCACGCCCGCACGCTTGACCAGATCGATCAGATGCACAACCCCCCCGTGGGCCGCCAGTTTGTCACCCGCAATGACAGCTTGCAGGTCAGGGTTCTTCGGCAATTCCCCCGCGATGAACTTCGTGACGGCCGCATCGTCGGTCTTCGCGCCGTTGAGGAAAATGCTGCCGTCCTTGGTCAACATCAGCCCCAGCGTTGACTTGGTTTGCTCCGTGCCCGTCACCGCCCGGGGTAAGTCGACCTTGATGGAAGGATTCACGATGTACGTCGTGGTGACCATGAAGATGATAAGCAAGACCAATACGATATCGACCAGCGGGGTCACGTTGATCTCCGTGATCAAGCGCCCGCCGTCGTCATCTCCATCGAAGGGACTCGCGCCGCCCGCCATGGCCTAGCCCCCCGCGCCGCCGCTGCTTCCGTCTTTGGGCGACTCGGGCGCGGCCGACAGAATCAGGTGCGCGATGGCGTCGATCCGGCCCAGCGCCCGACGGACCTTGCCCTGAAAGACGTTGAACGCGATCACCGCCGGAATGGCCACCAACAGGCCAATCGCCGTCGCCACCAACGCCTCCGATATGCCCGCCATCACGACGCCCGCGCCCGCCCCTGCCCCCGCAGGATTTCGCGACAGATCAGCGAAGGCCTTGATGATGCCGAGGACCGTCCCGAACAACCCGATGAACGGGCCGTTGTTGCCCAGCGTCCCCAGAATGCCGAGATTCTTCTCCAGCATCAGCCGCTCGCGTGACTTGGCGCTGGCCATAGCTTCCGCCACGGCGTTCCGCCCACGGGGCATCTCGTCTATGCCGACAAGACCGACCCGCGCCTCGGCCGAGCGCGGCTCACCGATGGCCTCGCGCGCGCCGGCGACATCGCCCTTGACCAGGCTCTTTAACAGCCGCCGCGCCAGCTCGTCGAAATCCGGCACGCGGGCCGACAGACACAAGCCGCGTTCCACCATCACCGCCACCGACAGCACGGACAGACCAATCAGCAGCCACAACACCCACTCGGACCCGAGCAGTGTGAACGCCAAAAGCCGGTCGATAAGCCGCATGGGTTACCCGATGGAGATCGGGGCCCCAAAAGCTAACACACGTTGGCCCGCGTCACAGCCGTTGCGGCGCCCCCGATTCGACTTTCAGGATCGCAGCCGGCGCAGCCCGCAGCGCCAACTCCTGCAGCAAGACCGTGGCATAGCTTCCGGCAGTCAGGGAAAAACGCAGCTTCATCTGGCCCTCGACCGCGTCCACAGGGGGCTCGCCCAGGGTCACTGGCACAACAACGGGCCGACGGGCGCCCGGCAACTCACGCCCGGCCGCAGCCAGATCGCCCGGCGTTAGCCCCACCTCGGCAAGCGCCTGGTCCTCAAGAATCCCCGCCTCGCTCCCCGGCGGCGGCTTCATCTCGCGTGTGCCGGGCATGGGGCCCGTGGGCACGATCTCGCCGGCGTCGACCCGCGCCTGATCGGTCGCGCAGTCTTCACAGACGAAAAGACCGCCCGACACCACCTTCTGCAACACGTCACCCACGCGCACCCGCAAAAGGCCCGTCTGTTGCCGAAGCTCCAGCGCGCGGTTGAACACCGCCGACTGTAAGGCCGACAGCAGCAAACGCCGGCGCCGCTTGTCGCGCTCGCGCCGCTGCCCGCGCAGGATCGCCAGTCCCCCGGTCACGTTGTCCTTGCTCGCCCCGAAACGCTGTTCGCCGTATCGATTGGACAGACCGACCCGACCGACTGCCGCCAGGGCCGCACGAACCGGCTCGACTTCGCCCGTCGCCACCTCGGTCAGTACCACCTCGAACCGATTGCCGCGCAAATGCCCTGTGCGCAACTTGTTGCCGTGCCGCTCGGCCTCGAGCACCCGCCACACGCCATCGACCGCTTCCTCGACGATTCCCCGCACCGTCTGCGGATCGACCGCCGGCACGCTGATCCACTGTCGCGTCGTGGCGTGGCGATCCTTCATGCCCGCGTACCCCACCTCGCGCTCGGGAACATTCAACCGACGCGCCAGGCGCTTTATGGCCTCGATCGTCGTCAGGCCACGCTTCTCGATCCACAAAAAGGTGTGATCCCCGACCCCGCTCGGGGCATAGGCAGGCAGCTCCTCGACGAAAAACGTGTCCGGGCTGCTGCGAAAGACAGCCATGCGGCCCTGCCCTCAGCGCACCGGCGTCAAGGGATCGCCGGCCCCGCTGTCGGACAATAGAAGCATGTACAGCTTGGCGACTTTGTTCTTCGGATCCATCGCCAGCACCTGCTCCCACTCCAGCCGCGCCGCGGCCACCCGCCCCAGCGAATGGTACGTCATCCCCAATTGCAGCCGCGGACCAACGAGGTTGGGATTTTCCCGCACCACAGTCCGCAGCTCGCGCTCCGCCCCGTCAAAATCGCCCGCCTCGTGGTAGCTGCGACCAAGGCTGGTCCGAATGTCGAGAAAGCCGGGACACAGCGCCAGTGCGCGCTCGTACTCGTGGATGGCGTCTTCGAACAGCCCCGCCTGCTCATACGCGCCGCCAACTTCCGCGTGCATGTTGGCGATCTTTCCGCGCACGAACGGATCCACAGCGGCCGGCGCGCTCTTTCGCGTCGCCATCATGCGCTGGTAGACGTCCTTGGCTTCCTCGTATCGTCCCAGCTCGTTGTACGTCACCGACAGACTCAGCGCCGCCTCGGTGTAACCCGGGTTCAACCGCAGGGCCTCCTCCAACATCGCCTGGGCGTCTTTGACCCATCCCTTCTGGTGCAGAATCACCCCCAGCATGTGGTACACGTCCGCGAACGGCAGTCGTTCCCGCGCCAGCGGCGCCAGCGCACGTTCCGCCTTGTCGTACTCGCTCGCGGCGTAAAAATCACGCCCCTGCGCCAGCGCCGCGCGGGCGCGCTCATCCATGGGCCAGCCCATCCTTGGGATTGTCCCCGTAGCGCCGCTTGATGTAGTCGAGATACAGCTCGGCGCGCTTGGCTTGCTGGACCGCCGCGTGCTCGTTGACCACCCGCAAAAACGTCTGTTTCGCCGTCAGTGCGTCGCCCATCTGCAAATGCGTCTGGCCCAGCGTCAACAACAGATCCGCCTCGCGGCCCGAATCGGGATAACGCCGAATCGCACTTTCCAGTCGCAAGATCGCCGCCTTCGGCTCATCCCGGTCCAGGTAGAAGCGCGCCACATAAACCTCGTGCTCGATCAGACGGCGCATGACCTCTCGGCGATCCTGCTGCGCCTCCTTCAGGTATTTCGACTCGGGAAACTTGTCGACGAAGTCATTCAGCTCGCGCAAGGCGTCCCGCACCGCCGACTGATCCTTCTCGAACGCCGGCGGGATCAGAAACCAGTCGCCAGGCATATCACGCACGTAGCATTCGCAAATCTTGAATGCGACGTAGCCGTCCTCGACCTTTTCGTGCGTCGGATGCAGCCGCGCGAAGGTCTTGTAGGCGTCGATGGCCTCCTGGTGATTGCCGCGCTGAAACTGCGTATCGGCGAGGGCCAACTCGGCCAGCACCGCGTACTTCGAAAAGGGAAACTTCTGCTTCACGAAGGTCAGAAATTTCGACGCCTCGATGTAGTTCTCGTCCTTGAGCTCGGCCAGACCCTTGTCGTAGTTCTGCTTGGCCGTCAGGGAATATGTAATCGGCTTACCGGCGTCGTCCGCCGTGGCACACGCGAGGCCCGTCAAGGCCATCAAACCCAACGCGACGGCAAATGTCTTGGTCAGCTGGCGGGACACAGGTGGTGTATCCTACGTTCGGCCTGCCGTTGCGTCCATCAGCTAATGTTCTCGTCGCGCTGCTCGCGTCGACCTGTGCCGCACCCCGGCCTGCCGCCACCACGGGTGAGGTGACAGTCGTGCGCCACGTCGACCTCGTCGCCGCCGCCCTCGCCGGTGCACGCTGTGACAACAACACCAGCTGTCGCTGCCGGAAGGCGGGAGACGACCAAGAAACCCATCCGCCAGCGGACGGAATGAAACGCCTGGAAATCCGGCTGTCGGCCGGCGGCGGCGAGGCGACCCTGAAGGCCCCGGCCCTCGGTCTATTCCAGGCCAGTGGCGCCCCCGAAACCTGTTTTTACATCGATGTCGTTTCCGGCAGCACGAACGACTGGATCTTCGAGGCCAAGGAGGCTTCGACTAATTCGGGCGTCGCCCCCCGCTTGAAGCTGGCCGAATATGGCCCGAAGGGTCCGTACTGGTACGACCTCTTGGCGGTGGAATGCGCTGGCTCGAACGGGCGCTGCGACCGCCCCACCGCCGACGCGTGGATGCGCAGCATGGGCCGCCGCAAACGCGGGCGCCTCGATCCCTGCGGCTCGGGCGTCGTCAGCGGCCTGCGCTGGGACACTTCTGGCGGGCAAGCCGAGCGCGACGGCGGCCTGTATCGCGACTTTTCCGTGCGCTTCGCGCTCGAGATGAAGAAATTCGCTACCCAGTTTGCTCCCGGTTCCACCGAGTGCATCCCCAAAGATCTGCCTGCCGCCAATGTAACCCCTTGACGGCGGGCCGGCGACTCTCCAAATTCGCGATGCTGGCATGAAGCTTCACCTCATCGGGATCGCCGGCACCGGCATGGGATCTCTTGCCGGCCTGCTGCGCGCCGCGGGTCACGATGTCCGCGGCTCCGACGAACACCTCTATCCCCCCATGTCGACGCAATTGTCCGGCCTGGGGATCCCGGTCATGGAAGGCTTCAGCGCCACCAACCTCGCCTGGGGGCCCGACCGTGTCGTCGTCGGCAACGTGTGCCGCCGCGATCACGTCGAGGTCCTCGCCGCGCTAGAGGCGCGCATTCCCCTGGTCTCATTCCCCGCCCTGCTGTCAGAACTATTCCTTCAAGACAGGCGCTCGTTGGTCGTGGCCGGCACTCACGGTAAGACGACAACCTCGTCCCTGCTGGCTCACCTGCTCACCGAGGCCGGCAACGATCCCTCGTTCTTGATTGGTGGCATTCCCGTGAACTTCGGCCAGTCGTGGCGTCTTGGCAGCGGCGAGGCGTTCGTCGTCGAGGGCGACGAATACGACACTGCGTTTTTCGACAAGAAATCCAAGTTTCTGCACTACCGCCCCCAGATCGTCATCTTGACATCGGTCGAATTCGATCACGCTGACATCTTTCGCGATGAGGCCGCCGTCAAGGACGCCTTCCGCGAATTCGTCGAGCTGATTCCCCCCGGCGGCGATCTCATCGTGTGCGCCTCCTCGCCGGGCGCCCTGGAAGTGGCGAAGTCCGCCCGCTGCCGCGTGACCACCTACGCCCGTCCTGGCTTCGACGCCGAGTGGACCTTCGAGATCAGCAAGCGGACGATCGGCGGGCGCGTGACATTGCGACTCGCGCGCGACGGCAAGGCCGTGGGTACCCTCGAAACCGGCCTGCCTGGGGCCTACAACCTGGAAAATCTGATCGGCGTCGTGGCGGCCGCCGTGCGGCTGGATGTCAGCATGCCCGCGATTGCGCGCGCGACCCACCGATTCGTGGGCGTCAAACGCCGGCAGGAAGTTCGAGGCATCGCCGCCGGGGTCACTGTCGTCGACGATTTCGCGCATCACCCCACCGCCATCCGCGAGACATTGTCCGGACTCAAAGGACGCTTCGGACCGGGCAAGATTATCGTCGCCTTCGAACCGCGTTCCGCGACCAGTCGTCGCTCGGTCTTCCAAAATGATTTCGTCTCCGCCCTCGCGGCGGCTGATGAGGTCGTGCTGGCGCCCTTGTTTGCGGCGGAGAAGGTTCCCGTGGACGAGCGCCTCGATGTCGAGCGCCTCGCCGCGGACCTTCGCAGTCACGAGACCCCTGCGCGTCTCATCCCGACCGTGGACGCCACCGTAAACCACCTTTCCGAACGCGCAGCCCCCGGCGATACCGTCGTGATCATGACCTCGGGGGACTACGGGAACCTTCACGACAAGTTGCTGGAGAAACTGGGTGACCCCGTCAGGCCCGCCCGCGAATTGGATCGACCCAAGATTTCGAACCTCCTCAACCGGGTCGGCATCGCCCACCCCCAACTGGCACAATTCTGGTCATCATATCTGGTGATCCCGAGCGGTGATGGACTCGACGACCCCCTCACGGGCTGCGTGGCCATCGAACGCGTAGAGGATGTCGGCCTGCTGCGCATGCTGGCGGTGGCGCCTGAACGCCGCGGCGAGGGCCTCGGCTATATGTTGGTCGAAAACGCCGTAAACAAGGCCCGAGCCGAAGGCGTGCGGCAGCTGTACCTGGTCACCGACGGTGCGCAGGGATTCTTTGGGGAAAGATTGGGCTTCGAGACGATCGACCGCAGGGACTGCGACCCTGCCATTGTCGGCACGGTCGAATACCAAATGGCCCGCTCGAAGACCGCCACCTGGATGCGCAAGGTGTTGTAGGCCGTGGCTGCAGCTCAGGCGGCAGGTGCCGTTATTGCCGCCATTATCGCGGGCGGAGGCGCCCAACGCCTCGGGGGAACGCCCAAGGGGACGCTGAAGGTCCAGGGCCGCCGCATCATCGACCGCCAGCTCGAAGTGCTGGCTAGGGTATTCGGCCGCGTCCTACTGGTGGCCAACGACCCCAAACCGTGGGCCAACCTCGGCATCCCCATCATCCCCGATCGCGCCACAGGGGGGCTCGGGCCCTTGGCTGGCATCGACGCCGCTCTAGGCGCCCTGGTGCCCCCGTCCGAAACTGCCGTCGTCTGCATCGCGGGCGACATGCCTTTCTTGGACCCGGGGGCCCTGATCCTGCTGCGCGACCACGCGCCCGACGCGGACGCCGTCGTGCCTTGGGTAAGAGGCCACGCCGAGCCGCTATGCGCGCGCTACAGCAGCCGTTGCGCCAAAATCGTTCACACCCTGCTCGCAAGCGGTCAGCTCGAAACCAAGCAATTGCTCGTGCACGTGAACGCCCATCGGTTGGACGAAATGCGTCTGCGGACCCTCGACCCGGATCTGCGATTTCTCGACAACATCAACACGCCGGAAGATTTGGCCCGCGCCCAAACCCGTTAGGCGCGAACAATGCGGCGCAAATGCTTCTTACCCGCGTGCAGCAAGGTGCCCTCGTCCGCCACGTCCGAGACAGAGACCGTATCGGAAACGGACGCGATCCTACGGTCGCCAAGCTTCACGCCCCCCTGTTCCACGAGGCGACGGGCCGCGCTCTTGGATGCTGCGAGGCCCGCAGCCGCAAGCAAGTCCACTACCTTCAAGCCCCCCTGCAATTCGCCCGCGGTGACGCTGTACGTGGGTACCGACCTATCGCCTCCAGCCACACCGCCAAACGCCGCCAGCGCAGCCGACCGTGCCGCATCGGCGGCCGCAAGGCCATGCACAATGGCCGTAATTTCATGCGCCAAGACCCGCTTGGCCTCTCGCAGCTCCGCACCCACAAGTGCTTCGAGCCTCGCAATTTCTGGCAGCGGCAGGAAGGTGAGCAGTCGGAGAAATCGGCCCACATCGCGATCATCGACGTTGACGAAATACTGGAAGAAATCAAAGGGCGACGTTCGGTCTGCTGCGAGCCACACTGCGCCGGCCGCAGTCTTTCCCATTTTCGCACCAGACGCCGTTTGGATGAGAGGAAACGTCAGCGCCTGCACATCCTCCTGATGCAAGCGGCGAATCAGGTCGGTACCGGCTAGCATATTGCCCCACTGATCGTCGCCCCCCATCTGCAGGGTGCAGCCGTGCCGCCGCCACAGGACCAGAAAATCGTAAGCTTGGAGGAGCTGGTAGTTGAATTCTATGAACGACAGACCCTTCTCGAGGCGCAACTTGTACGCTTCCGCCGCCAGCATCCGATTGACGCTAAAATGTCGCCCGATGTCGCGCAAGAACTCGAGGTAGTTGAGCGGGATCAGCCACTCAGCGTTGTCGACGACAATGGCATCCGAAGCTGCGGCCAAGAAACGTCGAACCTGCGGCTCGATCTGCGACCGATTGGCCTGTATCTGTTCGACGGCCATGACCTGGCGCAGTTCGGACCGGCCGCTCGGATCACCGATCATCGTGGTGCCGCCACCCAAGACCGCGATCGGTCGATGGCCGGCCCGCGCCAGATGGGCCATCGCCATCAGCGGCACCATGCTGCCGACATGGAGACTGGGCGCCGTGGGATCGAACCCCACGTAGTACGTTACCCGGCCGGACGCCAGCTGTGAGCGCACACGATCATCGTTCGTGACTTGCTGGACGAAACCGCGCTCTCGCAGGATATCCAGTACGTTGTTGGCCTCAAAGTGCGCGTCCGCCATCGGGTCAACCAGTATACATCGACGCTAGGCAGGGATACGCTCACGTCACAGTGGATACTCCGCCGCCAGCTGAAGCTCCCCCACCTTGTACGTGCCCGCAACGCCCTGATTGGGCTCGTATCGAAGACGACTCGGTGATGCGCTGGCCCGTCCTCGAAATCGCGGAGTGGGAGGAATTGCGCCAGTGTCCGGGATGCACCACGTTCTGGCTAATGACGTGGCCTGAGGAACTAAGCGCGGTACCGATTCTGTGTCGGCCGCAACCTCGCGGCACCCGTAAGCTCAAGGAAATCGATCGCGCGGCAACCCTGCGCGCTTACTGCCTGGCCCGCATCGAGGAACACCTCGGGGAGCTCAAGGAACAGAAGGCTCCGTGCAAAAAGACTGAATGCGAACGCCGGCGCCTCACGGGCAGTAATTACTGCCTGGAACACCTCATCGCCCAACGCTTCGGACGTCAACTCGCCATGTTTGAACGAGAGACGCCGCAAAAAATGAAAGGCGGGAAGATTTCCTAAAAAATCTTCCCGCCTTTGCGAAATTTCCCGGCGACGACCTACTCTCCCACAGAGTTTCCCCTGCAGTACCATCGGCCCTGGAGGGCTTAACTTCCGAGTTCGGGATGGGATCGGGTGTGGCCCCTCCGGTAATGCCGCCGGAAACCTTTTGGTTCTTGAGATACGAGCCTGTCGAATCAAGCTCGGCTCATTCACCGAGCTTCAATCTCGACCTATGCAGACGTCGCTTTCATTGGTCGCGTCTTGCGCACTGACCGCAAGAAAAATAATGGCGGTCAAGCCGCACGGCCGATTAGTACCAGTCAGCTCCACGCCTTACAGCGTTTCCACACCTGGCCTATCAACCTCGTCGTCTACGAGGGGCCTTCAGGGGGCTTGCGCCCCGGGATTCCTATTCTAGAGGTCAGCTTCCCGCTTAGATGCTTTCAGCGGTTATCTGTTCCGGACATAGCTACCCGGCGATGCCATTGGCATGACAACCGGAACACCAGCGGTCCGTCCACCCGGGTCCTCTCGTACTACGGGCAGGGCCTCTCAAGAATCCTGCGCCTACGGCAGATAGGGACCGAACTGTCTCACGACGTTCTGAACCCAGCTCGCGTACCGCTTTAATTGGCGAACAGCCAAACCCTTGGGACCTACTTCAGCCCCAGGATGCGATGAGCCGACATCGAGGTGCCAAACCACGCCGTCGATGTGAACTCTTGGGCGTGATCAGCCTGTTATCCCCAGAGTACCTTTTATCCGATGAGCGATGGCCCTTCCATTCGGTACCACCGGATCACTATGACCTGCTTTCGCATCTGCTCGGCTTGTTTGCCTCGCAGTTAAGCTCCCTTGTGCCATTACACTCAGCGGCTGGTTTCCAATCAGCCTGAGGGAACCTTCGCGCGCCTCCGTTACTTTTTTGGAG
>JANXXE010000126.1 GCA_025350815.1 Myxococcales bacterium
CCGTGGCCAGCGTGCCCACGCCGAAGGCAACGCCCAGGAAGCGCGACGAAACCACCGGGCTGACGCCCAGTTTGAGGCCCGCGGCCAGCAACACGGTCCACAGGAAGTTCGTGAAGCCTTCGACCCGTTCGCCCAAGTTGAAGACCAGCTGACCGTGCTGGGCCAGGTTCTTGGCGTAGCGGAACGAGATGTACGCGTCGTCGTTGACGAAGTCGAAATACACCGCGTGCGGCAGCAGTACCGCGGCGGCAAGAACAACAGGCCAGTAGCGTCGCAGGATCAAGACGATAGCTACCCGAACGTGCCGCCGTTCCAGCCCCACAGTGCGCCTTGCACGCCCGAAAACTCGATGTAGATGCGATCCTTTGCCACCCCCAGCCCCTCGGACAACATCGTGCACAGGGTCCCGGACAGGATTTCCGCGTGGGGGCCCGACACGTGGTCCACGTTCTTCACCTGGGCGAAACAAGCGGGGGCGCTGTTACCGGCGAAGAACAGCGCCACCGGCGGGCCCAGCAGCACCATCACGTAGGCCTCGGGTTTTCGGAACTCGGTCGCCAGCAGCGCCGACAGGCGCCTGAAAAGTTGGTCGCGCGCCCCGGGGGCGAGAGGGGGTGCGGAGGTCGACAGGGACAAAAGCGGCACGGCCGCGGCAGGATAGTCCGACTTGCGTGGGGGTGCCATGGGGTTGGCGCGACCTGATAAGGTAGCGGCCGGATGATTCGCCACATCATCTGGGACTGGAACGGCACGTTGCTGGACGACGTGGATTGCTGCGTCGACACACTGAATGTGTTGCTGGCGGCGCGGGGCATGCCGGCTGTCTCACGGGATATGTACCGGGCCCGCTTCGGCTTCCCGGTGAAGGACTTCTACCTGGGTCTGGGTTTCGACTTCGGGGCCGAGGACTTCGGCGCCCTGTCGCACGAATTCATCGCGGACTACCGCGTGCGCGTGGCGGCCTCGCAGCTGGGGGCGGGGGCCCTGGCCTTGCTGCGAGATCTGCAAGCGGGCGGCATCGGCCATGTGGTGCTGTCGGCCATGGAACGCACGCTGCTGGGCGATATGTTGCAGGACTATGGTGTCCGGCCGTTGCTGAAGGCTTTCCATGGCACGGCGGATCTGCGCGCCGGCTCGAAGGTGGAGGTGGGCGTGGCGGCCATGCGCGAGCTGGGCTTTTCGCCCGACGAGGTCCTGCTGGTGGGCGACACCCTGCATGACCACGAGACAGCGCAGACCATCGGCTGTCGCTGCGTCCTGTTCTCGGGCGGCCACCAAAGCCGCGAACGCCTGACGGCCGCCGGCGTGGATGTCGTCGACTCGCTGGCCGAGGTCGTCGCCCTGTGCAAATGAAGGGGCCGCGCCCTACCGGGGTGGTGCGTGCATCGCCGCGCGCAGCCAGGGCACCCACGGTCGCACGGCGAGGCGCTGGAAGAATGGCGGGGCCTGCCGGGCCCTGCGTTCCACACTGACCAGGTCAACGCGCACCTCGCCCACGTCCAGCGGCAGGGCCATCCGCACCGGCGTGCGGTAGGTGTCGTCCGCCAGCCACAACGTGAAGGTGCGCGCAGGCCGATCGGGATCCGGCTGTCCATCCCACAGCAGGGGCTCGGCGTGGCCGTCGATGCGTAACGTCGGCTGGCCGCCCGGCCCGTCGAGAAATTCCGCGCGCGCCGCCTGCACGGTCATGGTCCACAGGGCACGCCCGTCGACGACATCGAAGGTCTCGCCTGCGGGTTCTGGCAGCGCCAGGCGCAGGCGCAGCAGAAAACCAACGGGATCCAGCACCGGCCGCGCGCGTGCGAAGGTGTGCCACTGTCCGGGCACGCCGTTGCGGCGGCGGATCAGCGTCAGGGTGCCGGGGCGCGGCTGGTCGACGTCGTCCTCGGTGATGCGATCACCCTCGGTCCTCCTGTGGTGCCACCGTCGGGTCAGCGCCCCGCCCGGATCGAAGGCGCTGTTGATGTCCTTGTCGATTTGGCCCAGGCCCAGCAGCGATCCGCTGGCCCGTCCCACGACCTGCACGCCGCCGACATTGTCGGTGGCATCGCCCGGCGATAACTGGATGGTCACATCGCCCAGCTGGCCCAGCACGCCGTACGTCACGCGGTAGCGCGTAATCTCATGCAGCGACGACAGGGGCGGCACACCAGTCACGGCAGCGACGGCGAGAATCGGCAGCAGCGCAAGCCCAGGCATGTTTCTTCGACGTCCGCCGCCCCCCAAATATTTTCAGGTGTGGTTTTCATTCGTACATTCAAAAACTTGCGCTGATCCCGCGGGCGCCGCTTCATGTTGAAGATGCGACGACCCAAACGCTTCCTGTGGTTGGCACTGGCCACCTTCATGGTTGCGCCTGCCAAGGCCCGCGCCCGCCCGCGGACGAACCTTGCCTCGGCGGCGCTGCCCCCGCCGCAGAAGCAGGGGCGCCGCCGGCTGGAACGCGATCACGTGCAACAGACCTTGCCGCCGGTGACTTCGCCCTGCGGGCGTCACGTGGTCAGCGTGGTGGGCGGCGCCGTATTCGTCGATGGTCGGCGCGTGCATCCCGACACCGGCTCCGTCTATGTGCTGGTGCCCCCGATCTGGCGCCGCGACGGCGGCGCGGTGGCGTGGCTGGAACGTGGGGATGGGGAAACGCGCCTGGTGGTCATGCCCGAGATGGGGCGGGCCACGCAGGCGCTGCCGTGGTCCCTGCCTGCGGCCACAGCGGCCGATCAGGTCTTCTGGGCGGGTTCCAACCGGGTGGTTATCGGCCCGGGCCTGCTGCAGCCGCGCGCGGTTGCCAGCTGGACCGAGTGACCGCCGGCCAGTGGCTCAGCGTTTGCGCAACACCAGCGCGTCAGGCACCGCGTAGCCGCCGGGCACTTCGATCCTCAGCGCACCGACGCTGGCTGACAGTTGTGTCGATGGGCCACCGTCCAGCAACAGGGCGGCATCGAAGCCGACACCTTCCAGAAAACCTGCCAGGCGGCTGGCCTCGATCTCGTTGCGCGTGACCAGCACGGTCAGATAACGGCCGGCGCGATCCAGCGCCACGGCGGTGCGCCGGGCCGATTGCGGTTTCAGTTTCAAGGCCTGTCCCTGCCACAGGATCCGCGGACCGACCTGTATCGCGCCGACAATGTCCGCCCCGGGCTGGAAATCGCGGGAGTGAAGGATCTGCGCACGCCCGGCGCGCAGCACCAGTACGCCCCAGTCCACATTCGGGCGCAGACCGATCACAGTTTTGCCACCGGCGACACGCAGGCCAAGCGAGTGCCAGTCCGTGTCGAAAAATCCACCGTTGACCACGGCCGCAGCGTCCAGGTGCGCGCGCACGGCGGCGGCCGTTTGCGGCCGTTCTGCGTGAACGACGACCTCGGGCCGGTAATGTTCCAGGTCGAAACGAAGAAGCTCGACGGTGGTCTCAGCGACGGTCGCGCTGTCGTGCTCGACCCCCGGCGCCACGGTCGTCCACCCGGGGGCTACCGCGGCGGCGGCCAGTGTCAGCGTGACGGTGTTGAACATCGGAAGACCCAAGGTCCACCACGCCCGCCTTCCGATCAAGTGACCGATGCGCCGACAAGGTCGGCGTCTTTGTGCCCCGCATCCCTGACGGGCAGCGTTGCCTGCCCAGATCCGAGAGCATTGTCGTGATCCTTGGCACGAGAATTCGGTACAAGGTTCGATTGCCCCTTGTGTCGTGGCACTAGCAGTGGTTAGTGTCCGCCAGCCTGCTATTCATGAGGCGAACGATTCGACGAGGGGATACCATGACTTCAAAGACACGCGCAGCTTCTGCATCCGTTCTTGGTGGGGCTGTGATCGCCCTGTTGTCGGCGATGGGTTGCGTCAGCAACGACCACGGCAGCGTCAGTACCGGCACCTACAAGGCCGTAGGGGATGATGCCGGATCTGACGGTCCCGCTGATGCACGTCGCCCGCGCGATGCGGGCCGCGCGCGCGATGGCGGCGCGCCAGATGTCGCGATCATCGATGCCTCTCTCGATGACACCGTTTACGATGTGGTTCCGGATGCGTACCGGGGCGAGGTTCCGTATGGACCGCTGCCGGTCAAAATCAACTTTCAGCGCACTGACACGGTGGGGATGCCCGCGGGTTATCTGGCCGACACGGGCTTGATGTTCTTTGATCGGGGCAACAAGTACGCGTATGGCTGGGATCAGGATATCTCGTCGGTCAGCCGCGAGCGTATGTCGCCCATTTCCGAGGACCAGCGCACTGACACGTTTGCGCAGATGCAGAAGGACATCAATCCGACGGCGTTTTGGGAGATTTCGGTCCCGAACGGCCTGTACTACGTACACATCGTTTCAGGCGATCCCAATTTCACCGACGGGATGTTCAAGATCTTGGTCGAAGGCGTGATGGTTGTCGACGGCATGCCCACCGATGACAACCACTGGGTCGAGGGCAGCGGGATGGTGACCGTCAAGGACGGGCGCCTGACTGTGACCAGTGCCCCCGACGCCATAAACAACAAGATCAACTTCATCGAAATTTCCCGCATGCCGATCCCCGATGCCGGCGCGATCTTCCAGCGCGACGCCCCGCCCGAGCCGGACGCGGCACCGGAAGTCGATAGCGCGCCGGCGAAGCTGGACTCGGGTTCTTCACCCACCGGTGGCACCGGTGGCACCGGTGGCGGTTCGACGACCGCAAAGAAGGACGCCGCGGCCGCCGATCCAACGGTCGACGAGCCCGTCGCGCCGGCCCCGAAGCGCAGCTCTGGCGGCTGTGCGGTGGCAAGTGGCGACACGACCGCCGGGGTGCCGCTCTTGCTCGGTGCCCTGCTGTTGGGTGCCCTGACGCTTCGTCGTCGTCGCCGCTGACGCGTGGGCGAAGGAGCCGGGTCAGGGTCCGAGGTGCGCCTCGGTCCAGTCCGGCTCCGCCTCGCACACGGCCGGGTATTTCGTCATGCAGTAACGGTCGTGCCACCGGCGGCTGCGGCCGTCGATGACCAGGCAATCTTGGTTCCCGTCCAGGTTGTCGGGTTGTTGATCGTGAAACGCGGTGTAGCCGAACGGTTCGGCAGTCGTCCACGCGTAGGCACCCTTCACGCCGTCCGCCAGGTCGGTTGCGCCAATCCACAGGGCCTCGTGCGTGATGATGTCGCTGAAGACCGTCGCCTCGATGAATGCCTGTTCGGTCGCATCTCCCACCGTCGCCAGATGGATGCCCAGACGCTGGCAGCGCTCGCGCGCTTCTTGCCAGGTGGAAGGAACCGAAAGCACGCGGTATGAATGCCGCGTGACCGGCGATTCGTGCCATTGCGCGGTCTCGCAGATGTAGCTGTGCTGTTGCTCGCACCGCCGGGGCAGCCAGGCGCGGCCCGCTTCGATGCCCGCGGACACCACCAGGCAGGATTGCCGCGTTCCGGGACCCGTCGCTGCCCCATGTTGGACACGGTCCCCCAAGAGATACGGCAACACCACCTCGCCGGTGGCCCATTCGTAGCCGCCCTCTCGCCCGCCGGCTCGCAGGCCCAGCCACGACGCCGACCGGGTCGACGCGGCTTTCACCAGGGCCTCGCACTCGACTGCGCTGGCACAGGTCGCGAGGAATCCACCCGTCGCCTGGCAGGCGTCGTCCGCCGCCAGCCAGTCAAGCGGTTGCTCGTACAATGTGAAACAGTGCCGAACGGCCGCGACGCCGTTGCCCTCGCAGTGGGCTGTACCGGGCGAGGGTGGGATCGGCAGCGTGGCAAGCGGGGCTGGGCGCGCCGGCGGCGCACGGGTGGCGGCGGCCGGCGCCTGGGTGGCCGCGCTCCGACCGTTGCCCACCTGCGCAGACGGTGCCCGCAACAGCCAAGCCGCCGCTGATGCGGTCGCCACCAGTCCGCCCAGTAGCAGCCAAAGCCCGCGTCTGGCGGGCAGTCGCGCTGGCGTGTCAACACGAGCCGCGTGTGTGAGTGCCGTCAACAGGTCGTCCATTGACGCGAATCGCTGTTCCGGCGTCCCCGCCAGGCCGCGCAGGACGGCCTCACGCACACCGTTGGGCGCCGGATCGTTTTTCGCATCCTCGCCCACCGGGGCGCCGGCGCTGGGCGTTTCGGCGCGGAACGGGTGATGCCCGAAAAGGCTCCAGTGCAGGGCCACACAGAAGGCGAACTGATCGGACTTCGCGTCGGCGGTGCCCCGTCGGTGCTGTTCGGGCGCCATGAAGGCAGGGGTCCCCGCGGGTGCCGTCTGCAATGCGGTTAGTCCCGGATCGGACGGGGGCGCGCGATGCCCCCCCGGATACGAGGCGTCGCGTGCCAGACCGGTCGACCGTGCGAGGCCGAAGTCCGTCAATCGGGGAACGCCGTCGGCCCCGACCAGTACGTTGTCCGGCTTGAAGTCGCGGTGGATGATGTTCGCCGCATGGGCGGCGGCCAGGCCCCGGCCGGCTCCGATGAACATGGCGAGAATTTCTCTCCAATGGCGCGGCCGTTCGGCCAGCCATTCCGTCAGTGTCACGCCCTGGATGTATTCGAGGACGATGAAGACCTGCCCGGCGAAGGTCCCTACGTCATGAATCAGAACGACATTGGGATGTGACAGCTTCGCCATCGCCTGCGCTTCCCTCAGCAGACCCAGCTGGGCCACGTCTTCCGAGACGCCTTGGGCGGGATGGGAACGAAGCAGCTTCAGCCCCACGGTGCGATCGAGCTGGGGATCGTGCGCTTCGTACACCACGCCGCCCCTTCCCGAGCCGACCGTTCGGGCGACCACGTACCTCGCCACGACGGTGCGTGGCGGCAGTATGCGCCCAACGGATGACGAGCCCCCGGCCCCGTCCCCTTCTCGAAACGGGACCGGCTCCCCGGTGGCCGGTGACTGCGTTTCGAGCAGCGCAAGCTCGGCCACGGTCATTCGGCAGAGCATGCACGAGTCGACGTGTCGCTCGGCGAGGGCCCGCTCGTCCGGGGCCAGGGTGCCCCGCACGAACGCTTGCAGACCATCATCGGTCAAACACTCCACGCGACCGATTAAAGCATGACCGGCCCGAGAGACACCCCAACAGTATCAAGGGGATCGGGACATCTTGTGCCCAATGCCACCCATCCCACATTATCGCTGACTCAGTTGGCGGCAGGACCTGTCTCCTACAACGCAGACATAGGTTTGCGAAGGAGCTTAGATGGGTTCAGGACGCCTCGACCACCCTCGACACTTTTTGAGGCGCATCGCGCCTGCCGTGGCCCTTGTCTGCCTGTCATGTACGGGTGATATCCAGCCGGCGGCCACCGATGGTCAGGGCGTCGGCCCCGATCGGCCGGGGATTGTGCCGATGCCGGGCGCGAAGCCGGTCGGAACCGTTACCCAGCCGGGCAACCCCGGGTTCGGCCTGACGCCGGCCTTGCCGCCCGAGCGGGCCAGCAGCCCGTCGTGTAAGGCGGTCGAGCCGGGAGCCCAGGTCATTCGGCGTCTGACGCGCCTCGAATACAACAAGACCGTGCGGGACTTGCTTGGTTCTGACACGGCCCCCGCCACGGCCTTCCCGGCGGAAAACGTCGTCCACAGTTTTGACAACGAAGCGGTGTCGCTGACGGCTTCCCCTGAGTTGATCGAAGGCTATACAGACGCGGCCATTCGCCTTGCGACGGAGGCCGTCGACACCAAGCTGAGCGCGATTCTCGGCTGCGATCCGGCAACCGTCGGCGAAGACGTGTGTGCCGGGAAGTTCGTCGATACCTTCGGCAAGCGTGCCTACCGGCGCCCGCTGACGGTCGAGGATCGCACGGTCCTGATGGACACGTACGCGCAGGGCAAAACGATCTCGGGATTCAAGGGTGGCATCCGCGTCGCCCTGGCGACCATGCTGGGCTCGGTGCACTTCTTGTACCGGGTTGAATTTGGCGCCACGCCGAAGGCCGGGCAGACCGTCGCCAGTCTTACGCAGTGGGAGCTGGCCACCAGGCTTTCCTACCTGATTTGGCGCACGATGCCCGATGCCACGCTGCTGGCCGCCGCGGAAGCCAACAAGCTTGGCACCCGCGACGAAATCGATGCGCAGGCGTCCCGCCTGTTGTCCGACCCGAAGGCCCGGGACACCGTGGCCGATTTTCACGAGCAATGGCTGCACCTGCGCGGCCTCGATGGACTGACCAAGGACACCAAGGTCTATCCCGCCTTCCACGCCGACACGCCGGGCCTGATGAAGCAGGAGACCCTGAAGTTTGTCGATCACGTGATCTGGGAGAGTGAGGGAACGTTGTCCCAGCTCTATACGGCGCCGTTCACCTTTGTGAACACGGCCCTTGCCCAGTACTACGGTCTGCCCGCACCGGTTGGCGCCGGCTTCCAGAAGGTGGCCGCCGACACGCAGGGCCGGGCGGGCTTCCTGACCCAGGGCGGGCTGATGTCGGTACTGGCGCAGGAGAATCAGACGCATCCCATTCGCCGCGGGGCCTACGTCCGCAAGGAGCTGCTTTGCCAGACGCTGCAGCCGCCGCCCGATGGCGTGATGATCGTCTTTCCGCCCGTTGACCCCACCCTGACGGGCCGCGAGCGCTTCGTTCAGCACCGCGCCGATCCGAAGTGCGCAGCCTGCCACATGTTGACCGATCCCATCGGCTTCGGGTTAGAAACCTTCGACGGCATTGGGCAGTACCGTCAGAAGGAAAACGGCAAGACGATCGACACCACAGGCGATGTCGTGGGTCTCAAGGGTGGCGGCCAGTTCGCCGGCGCTGCCCAGCTGGGGGCCTTGTTGGCCAAGTCCGAGGAAGCTGGCGATTGCGCCGTCCTGGCCTGGTTCCGTTATGCCTACGGTCGCGACGCTGACAGTGTGGCCGACGCTTGCACGCTGGATGTGCTGAAGCGGACCTTCGCCGGCGCGAATTTCAAAGTGAAAGATCTGATCGCCGAATTGGCCAAGACCGACGCGTTCCAGTTTCGCCGCGTCATCACCCCGGGAGGTGCCCAGTGAACCGCATGAATCGTCGCGCTGTGCTCCGAGGCCTCGCGGGCACATCAATCGCGCTGCCCTGGCTGGAAGCGATGAACATGCGCAAGGCGCATGCGGCGCCAGGGATGTCCGATACGGGATTTCCCAAGCGATTCATCGTGTGGGCGACCTGCAATGGCTTTCACCCGCCGATCTGGGATCCAAGCGGAGGCGAGACCGATTTCGTCATGCGTCCGGTGCACAAGGCGCTTGAACCGTTCAAGAAGGATCTGGTCATTGTGGCCGGGTTGAATGATGCCGCCTTCGGCGCCAGCCACGGCGATCTTCACTCGCGCGGCATGTGCACGTTCATGAGCGGGACCGAGTCCATCGTCAACGCCGCGGCCAACGGTGGGGCTTTTGGCGGCGAATCAAAGGCATCTGGCGGCATCACGCTCGACCAGGAAATCGTCAAGCGCCTGGCGCCCAATACCAAGTTCCCCTCGCTTGAGATGACCTTTATCGGTGCCGCCACGGGGCCGTATGGAACCACCAGCTATCTGGATGCGTCCAAGCCGCTGTCAGGATCGAAGGATCCGAACGCTGTTTTCAATCGACTGTTCTCGGGCGGCGCCGGGGGCGGCGCCTCGGCCGATCCAGCGACCGCCGCGCGCCTTGTGGCCGAGCGGCGCTCGATTCTGGACGGTGTCGGCAAAACGTATCAGGGATTGTTGCCCAAGCTCGGCATGGCCGATCGGGACAAGGTCGATTCGCATCTGACGCAGATCCGCGACCTCGAGAAGCGGCTGCAGGTGATGCAGCCGGCGCCCGCTGCGCCCGCCGGTAGCCCGGTGGGCGGCGCGACCGCGTGCCTGAAAGCGCCACCCGCCTCCAGCGCGTCGGACAGGCCCGCCCAGGCGGCCGCATTTGTGGATCTGCTGGGGACGGCCATTGCTTGCGACCTGACCCGCGTTGCCACGATGCAGTGGGAGATGACCACGGGAAATTCCGTGTATTCGTGGCTGGGAATTTCTCGCGGGCATCACGACATGAGCCATGACGGCGACGAACGAAGCGACACAGTCGCCGAGTTGACGAAGATTCACACCTTCTACGTCGAGCAGTTGGCGCGTTTGGTCACCCGCCTGAAGTCCATTCCCGAAGGCAACGGAACCGCACTCGACAACACGATCATTCTGCACGTCTGCGACCTGGGGCGCGGCAACAATGGGCACACGGGCACCAACAAGTTCCACATGTTACTGGGGCATGGCGGCGGCGCCCTGAAGAACGGAGGCCGTCTGCTACGCTATACTGGAGATGCCAATAACAAGCTGTTTGTGTCGATCCTGCACATGTTCGACATTCCGGCCAACACCTTCGGCGATCCCTCGCTTTCGTCCGGCCCACTGGCGCGCCTGTAGGTCCAACAACATGAAGTACCCTCTTCTTGTCCTGGTAATGACGGGCGTGTTTTGCGGCTGTTCGTCGGCCAGCAATTCATCCAAGGGGAATTCCCCACCCGCGACCGACGACAGCACGTCACAGGAAGTGGCTGACGCCCGCCCGGCGCAACCTGCGCCCAGCCCATCGGTGCCAGGATCGCCGGACGGCGGTGTGACGGCCACTTCGGCTCCCGATGCCGCGGCACCGCTAAAGCCGGATGCCGCCGCTCAGGCCGCGGTCGACGCGGCGGCGGCTGACGTGGCTCCGACGGCTCCTTCACCAGATGCGTTTTTCGGCGCCTCCCGTTGCCAGAGTGCCAATGTTCTTTTCTGTGAGGACTTCGAAAGCGGCACCCTGGATCCGACCAAATGGACCCTGACCCAGACCGAGGCGTCGGTCGGCGTCGATTCCACAAAAGTGGCGCGCGGACAAAAGGGGTTTCACGTCAAGATCGTGAATCCCACGTCAGAGGTGTACCACTTGGGCGCCATCACCACGGTCAAGACCTTTCCGGTGGCCGGACAGCGGCTGTTCGTTCGAGCCTTCGTGCAGCTTCCCGCGGTCAGCACCCATCGGCACTACGGGGTCTTCCTGGCGGCCGGGAATACCCGCTACCACGTCGACGTGATTCCCGAATGGAACGCGCCGTATTTGCCCGCGAATTTCCGCCTGCTATGGGACAAGGGGCCGGGTGGCGAGCCGCCGGCGACGTACGGAAAGCCCTGGACCCAGACGCCGCTCGGCCGCTGGGCCTGCTGGGAATGGGAGCTAAGGGGCACTAACAACGAGGTGCACTTCTCCATCGACGATGTCGATATTCCTGGGCTGAAGGTCGATGCGTCCATGAACTGGACGGCGCCGACCACCGCTCGCCTCCGTTTCGGGATTGAGTCCTTCCACGCCATGGACGCGGGGTTCAATCTTTGGATCGACGAAATTGCGGTCAGCGCCGAAAAGATAGGTTGCGTCCGGTAGTCGCCGCCGCGCTGCACCCACCGTTCCGTGGTGTCTCACTCCCGGGGCGCCCCTGTCTTCTAGGTTGAGGGATTTCCCATGAAAGCCAGCGTCGCACTGAGTCTCGCCGCGTCACTGACCCTCGCATGTTCGGGGTCGATCGAGCCGATGCCGGGCCCGCAGGCCGGTGGCCCTGCCGATATAGCGGGTCCGAGCATAGGAGGCTCGGGCGGTACCGGAAGTCCTTCCAAGCCCCCGGTTGGCGGCCCTGGCGGGGCTGCGCCCACACCCTCGGCATGCAAGCCCGCGGACCCGCTACCGGCCCCTCTCCGCCGGCTGACGCGACGCGAGTACAACAACACGATCGCTGACCTCATTGGCGACACGTCTGGACCTGCCAACAGCTTTTCGCCCGAAGCTGGGTCGACTGGCTTCGACACCGCCGCCGATGGCGCCGCGCTGAACGACAAGGTCGTCGCCAACTACGCGACCGCGGCAGAAACGCTGGCCCGATCGGCGGCCAAAAATCTCCCTGCACTCATGGGCTGCGACCCGGTCGCGATGGGAGAGCAAGCGTGTGCCACCCAGTTCATCGCCCGTTTCGGACGCCGCGTGTTCCGTCGACCCGTCAGCACCGACGAGCAGGCACGGTACGAGGCCTTGTTTGCGTCCAGCCGGCAGCTAGGCGGATTTGCAGCGGGCATCGAGGATGTCCTGCGCGCCTTCCTCATGTCGCCGCAGTTCTTGTATCGCGTGGAACTGGGCGCGGGCCCGGGTCCCCGCGCAGGTCTGACGAAGCTGTCACCCTACGAAATGGCCACCCGGCTGTCCCTCTTCTTTTGGGCTGCCGGCCCGGATGACGAATTGCTCAACGCCGCCCAGTCGGGGGGGCTGAACACGGTCGTCCAGATCAAGGCCCAGGCCCAGCGGCTCTTGATGCACGAAAAGGGCGGGCGCCTGGTTCGCGATTTCTACGATCAGTGGCTTGAGGCCGACGCCCTGGATTCACTGTTCCGTGGCGCCACCTTCACCCCGACCCTGGCCGGCAGTATGCGGCAGGAAATTCAGACCTACTTCGACCAGCTGATCCGCCAGCGAGGCGCTGGTTGGTCGGAGCTGATGACAAGCCGCACGAGCTTCGTCAACGACGAATTGGCGCGCCTTTACGAAATTCCGGGAATTACGGGTACGCAGTTCCGCGAAGTCATGCGCCAGGGTGACCGGCATCGAGGCTTCTTGACGATGCCCGGGATTATGACATTGCGGGCGTTCCCCAACGAGGGTTCGCCTATTCACCGGGGCAAGTTCATCCGAGAGCAGGTCATGTGCGAACCGAAACTGATGCCACTCGCGGGAGTTGTCATTCCCAAGATCCCGCCGGCGGACGCAGGCAAGACATCAAGGCAGCAACTGGAGGAGAAGACGCAGGTCGTCGAGCCCTGCAAGACGTGCCACACTTTGATGAATCCACCTGGATTCGCTTTCGGAAAGTTTGACCAGGTTGGCGGTTGGCACGACGTCGACGACCAGAAACGGCCCATCGACACCGCGGGGACGCTGTCCGGCACCGATGTCGACGGTTCCTTTCAGGGGCATGTCGAGCTGATCGAGCGCCTGGCCGGCAGCAAGCAGGCCAACGCCTGCGTGGGGAAGTTGTGGTTCCGTTACGCCGTGGCCCGCATGGAGACAGCGACGGATGACTGTACAATGCGGGATCTGTCAGACGCCTTCACGACCGCCAAGGGTGACGTAAGAAGTGTCATTCTTGGGCTCGCGACCTCGGACGCATTCCTTTACCGTTAACCCACACGATGAGACGGGAGAGTTACCAATGAGACTTCCGCGAAGGAATTTGTTGCGCGGGCTGGGGGGCGCATGCCTGTCTCTACCCTTCCTGGAGTCCGCAGGGCCAGCCTTCGGGGCAACCACGCCGGCGCCCAAGCGTGCGCTTTTCGTCTTCACCAGCACCGGTAGCGTACGCAAGAACTGGAAGCCATCAGCGGTTGGAATGGATCCACCGCCGTCCCCGATTCTCAAGCCGCTGGCGACGCCTGAACTGAAGCCCTACCTGACCGTGCTGTCGGGAATCAATGCGGGCGCGGGCGGCGGAACCAATACCCATCTTGAGGGAATGGCTTGTTGCCTGACGGCCTCGGCGCTCAGCGGGGGCTACGCGACCGGAATCAGCATCGACACGGCGCTGGGCAACAAGTTCAAGGGCGTGACGCCCTTCGAGTCGCTGCAGTTTGGCGTGAAGACGCGTAAACCACCGAACGGCTTTGGTGATTCGTTTATCACTTATCGAGATCGCGCCGGCGGCGGTGTCGAGGGCGTCTATCCCGAGGACAATCCGATCGCTATGTACGCCAAGCTGTTTTCCACCACAACGGGTGGTGGGGCAGGCGGGGCGCCGGTTCTGTCCCAGCAACTGGCCCGCAATCGCAGTGTGCTGGATTTCGTCGCCGACGAACACAAGCGAGTGGCCGCCTCGTTGAACGGTGCCGACCGGGCCCGACTGGAAGAGCACTCCACGATGATACGGGCGCTCGAACAGAGCATGGTGGCCAATAGCATGCTCACCTGCGCCGCCCCCAAGCAGGGGATCGCGACCCTCAGTGATCCGGAAGCCGCTTCCAATTTCCGGGCAATCAGCGACATGAATATGGACATGATCGCAGCGGCGTTTGCGTGCGACCAGACGCGGGTGGCGACACTGCAGTACTCGACCGGAGAATCCGGGCTGAACTGGGACGATGTCGACCCCGCGCTGAATTTCCGGGCCACCGCCGGACGGTCAACCGATAACGGCGTCGGGGCCGGTAAGGCCACTTCCTGGTGGCACGGGATTTCTCACATGCCGGATACCTGGGATCCCATCAATCCGAATGCCAGCGAAAAGCAGGCGCTGGAGGTCATTACGCGCATTCAGGCCTGGTTTGCCGAGCAGATTGGTTCATTGGCGCTTCGTCTGAAGAAGTACACAGACAAGGACGGCAAGTCGGTCCTCGACAATACGGTCATCTTCTGGACGACAGAAGTCGCACAGGGTGACCACGGCCGAAACGACATGCCGTTCACCGTGGTTGGTAACCTGGGCGGTGCCCTGAAGTCGAACATTCACCTGGCGTACAACGGCCGCCAGCATGGAGACGTCTTTGCGACCATTGGTACGGCGATGGGTCTGACAGGCTTCAATACCTTCGGCCGGCAGGGCTACACGCAGGGGCCGCTGACCGACTGGTTGAAGTAACCCGGCCGGGCGACCTGCCTGGTTGCACCAGCGGTCCCCAGATGAGACAAATGGGATCCGGTGCCGCTCGCCCGTGTGTTCCTGGAACATCATGTCGTCGCGGATGCGCGTCCCGTCCCTAGTCAGGCGCTGACAAAGGCACTGCGCGATATGTGGCAGGCCGGGCAGACGGCCTGGCCGACCGTCCATCTTCCCGCCGAGGTGTTTGTGGCGCACGTGGCCGAGCGGGTGGTCGGCGGGGTCGAGGTGCTAGTGGCCTTGGCGATCATTCACGCCTCTGACCTGTATCTGGCCTGCGCCTGCACACACGCGGATCCCGTTGCCGTGGACGCGTTTCAGAAGCACTTCATCTTTCGCGTGATCCCGCCCGGCAAGCAGGTGTCGACGGGTTGGTCGGATGACGTCCGACAGATTGTGTGCGAGCGCCTCATCGTTGCGGCGCCCGGCGCGCAGCCCCGCATCGCACAGTACACGGGGCGTGGGCCTCTGCTGGCCTGGGTGCGAACCGCTGCGGCGCGCACCACCGTCAACATACGTCTTGCGCAACATGCGACGGAGAGCCTGGACGGGCACGGGGCTCTTGCCGCCAGGATGTCGGCGCCGGATCCTGACCTGTCCGTGTTGCGGCGCCACAGCCGCGAGTTTCGTCAGGCGTTCGAAGGTGCATTGACGCAGGTGTCCCCTGAGCAACGAAACGTCATCCGTTTTCACTTTCTGGAAGGTCTGACTGGGGATGTCATGGCCAAGATGTACGGCGTTTCCCGGCGCACCGTTCACCGATGGATCGAGGAGGCCCGTAATAGCATCGTTGCGCTGACGCGAAAGGCGCTGGCGGACACCATGAAGACATCGCCTGATGATCTGGAAACCCTGATGCGTGTCCTGCAAAGCGATCTGGCCAGTACGGTCGTCCGCTACCTGGGCCCCGACAAGTAGCGGACGTTGGGCTCGTAGGGGTTTATCAGTTGGCGGCGCTGCGGGCGACCGTCGCTTGCGGCGGCTTTTCGCCGTTCAGCAAGCGGTCGCGGGCGCTGCGCACGAGCGGCGCCACGTCGAAGCCCAGCGGCTGGCCCGCGTCGTACTTGCGCCGGGCTGAAACAATGGCCGCTTCCAGACCATCGGGTAACTTGTCTTTGCCGGTCTCGGGAATGGGGCGCCAGAAATCCATGTGCTCGTTGTAGAACCAAACGTATTCGTCCGCGCCCCCCATGGCGTTGTAAAGCTGACTTTCCAGGTAGCGAAGCTGTTCCCACCTGGTCAGGAAATCCGGGGGTATCCAGCCCAATTTCTCGTGCGGCCAGTCGCCCATGATCCAATTTGGGAATACCGGCGTTCCCACCTGCACCTGCTGGCTGTATTTCTGCCACAATTCGGCTGGAACAATTGAACGGGCCCCTTCACGGATCAGTTTCCGCGCCCGCGCGAATTCAATATGGTCCGTGTAGTAGTAGGAATTCTCATTTCCGTCGACGAAACGGACCCCTGGATTGGAGACTTCCAGCATTCCCATCATGAATTCGCCGAGCAGCGCGTACTTGTGACCCCGGTGGTGGAACGACGGCTGTCCGGGCACATCCGGCTGGTTCTCCCAGACGACCCATTTCTGATCGTTGGGGCCGATGTCGTAAAGCAGGCGCGCCAGCAGATGGAAATTGAGGAAGCGAACCGCCGGGGCCTCTGATTGCAGCGCCGCCATCACCTGCCGCCCGCGCAAGCGGACCTGACCGGGCAACTGCAACAGTCTGTCGACGGGATAGGTTCCCGGATAGAACCACGGGTTCGCGTCAGCACCCTCGATATCCTTGCCGTAGGGTTCGGGATCGAAGCAGACGCCCGCCAGGCGCCCATCCCGCACCAGGCGCGAGAACAGCTTCATGTTGGCCACGATCGTGTCCCACTGCGGATCGTTGAACCAGTTCATCCGCTGGTGTTCGTTGGTGCCGTTGATGAACAGGAAGTTGTCCGTGAAACGCTGCCACTTGGTCGCGGCCAGCGCCTCGCGATCAGGGCGCAGGTCTTCTTCTTTCCACGGGGTGCTGTCGAACATGAACTGGTGCTTCGGCATCCGGATGACAACACCGTCGAACGGTCGCTTTTCCATGTCGCGCACGTGCTCGCGCACGAAGGCGGGGTCCGGCGCGTCGTGGCCGTACTGGATAAGTTTTTTCCTCCGGGTGGCGTCGGGCGACGTACTGGGTGCCGGCGGCGTGGCCGCGCAACTGACCAAGGCGCTGGCCCCAGCCAGGCTCGCCGCAAAAATCACCAGGGATGTCGTATGATTCACCACGCCTCCGGGACTCCCTATGCCGCCGCATGCAGCGGATCACGAGCGTGTCCCCTATTTTGCGTGGGCGGCCGTTACGCGAATGTCGTCGATGTATAGCGGCCCGTCGGGGACGCGCCCGCCGGTGATGGTGATGTTCTCAATCGTGTCACCGGCCAATGCGGAATCGGGATTCAGCACGGGAAGTAGATCGGGTTCGCGAATGACGACATGTGTCCATGCACCAGTCGTGACACCCGCGAGTTTGGCCGAGTAGTTTCTGTGCCGGGTGGCGTTGTGGACCAAGACATTGATTGGCGAGCCCTCGGCTACCCAGTAGTCGAACTCGATCGTGAGATCAGAGGACCACGTCAGGCTGAGCCTTTGGGTCACGACCCACACGCGAAACGTATATTCGCTCAGGGCGCCTTGCGCGCACAGGCTGCTGCCCGGCCGGGGCGGGCAGGTCGTAACCAGGCCGACTATCAATCCCCTCACTAGCGCGCCGCCTTCGTAGTCCTGCTCGTAGGTGCCGACCGCGTCAGCCTCGCCAGGGTCGGCGTGGGTTATGCCCTTAGTTGCCTGGTTGGCGGCGGGCGCCGTCCGAGCCTGGCGGGACCCCTGCAGTGGCAGGCCCCGCGATTCGGGGGCAGGCGCGCGCGGTGCGGTGGCCAACACGGTTTCTGTCGCCGCCTGCTTGGGGGGCGTCGCTGTCGTGCGGTGCCAGAAGGCCGCGGCCGCCAGGGCCATCGCGGAGGTGAAAAGGCCGACCGTCACGGCGGTCTTGCGCCGCCGCGCGACCGGCCGGCGCCCGTGCAGCTCCTGCATGACTCGATTTGCCAGGCGGCGCTCGCGCGACTGCTGGATTTGTTCCAGCACGGCAGGGCCCTGATCGGGCAGCTCACGCAACCCACGCAGCGATGCCTCCATCCGGAGAGTGTCGACGAAAGTGGCCTCGCCTGCGTCGGAAGCTGACAGCAGACCCGCAAGCTCGGCCGCCTCGTCCGCCCCCAGTCCCCGATCAAGCAGGGTCTCGGTCAGTTCTTCAGCCCGATTCATGCGTTCGCCATCCTACCCGTGACGCAGTCCTTTAGCACCTGCCGCGCCCGGAATAGCAACTGCCGGGTCGCGCCCAGGCTGCGACCGATGCGTGCGGCCACCTGATCGAGAGAAAGGCCCTGCTCGTATCGTAGGGCCAGGGCCTCGTTTGCAGCCGGCTGAAGTTGCTGGCGGCAGTCGGCCATCGCTTTTTGGCGCGCAAATTGTTCGTCGTTGCCCGTCTCGTCTTCTTCGCCCAGGCTGGCCAGCACCGCCTGGTGGTAACGAGCCATTAGCTGATCTTTGCGGCCTGCCCCCCGCAACTCCATGCGGACCAGGTTGCGTGCGATGCCCCGCAGCCAGCGCCCCAGATCCTCACCCGCGCGGAATTGATCCAGGTGCTCGTACGCATTGACGAAGGCCTGCTGCAGCAGGTTCTCGCACGTCGCCCTATCGCCCAGTGTGGCCGATGCAATCCACCAGACGCCGCGCTGGTGGCGGTTCAAGATCTCGCGAAATAGATGGGCCTCGCCGGAAAGGATCCGGCGCACCAGATCTCCGTCGGACAGCGACGATGGCGGTTCGGTGGACACGGTTATGCGCGCAACCCCGCAACGGGGGTGGAAATGTCACCCAGCGGCGTGGTCACCCCGACGGCGTTCATGGCGGTGAACACCACTTCGGCCGGGTGCCGCCCGCTGGCGACGATGTGACTGCCGCCGGCAAAACCACCGGCGTGCCCCCCGGTTACGACGATCATGTTCTCGGTCGAGTGGGCATCCACCGCACGGCCGGTTTCGGGGTCGAAGCCTTGTCCGCCCTCGAAGAACATGACCATGGCGGTGCAATCCAGCACGGTCTTGCCGTCGGTTTCCGGGAAACTGGCCAGACGCTTGGCCAAGGTGGCGAAGTGCTTGACGTGCCAGGCGACGCCATCGGCCATGTTGTCATTGTTGCCGCGGCTGTGCCCCATCTCGTGCAGATCGCTTTGCACGCCAATCAGCGGCACCATGCTCATGAAACACTGGGTCAGCGTGTACATGATGGACGCGACACGACTAAGGTTACACGCGAAGGCCATGGCGATGAATTCGTTGAGCACAGCCGCCCGCATTTCTTCGTTGCTGTAACCGGCGGTGGCCGTGAACGTCAGTTGGTCGCCTGAAATGCTGTGGTTCGCGCCGACGGGCGGGTCCGCTGCGGGATCGGCGGGGCGGCTGGTGCAGGACGCCCCTGGCGGGATCCCACCCGCAGCGCCCGTGGAGGCGGCCAATACGCGTCCTTCAAGGTCGCGCAGTTCGTCGAAGTGTCGCTGCAATCGCAGCTTGTCCGCGCTGGATAGCTTCGGCAGCAGACGTTCGGTCTCGCCCTTGACCAGGGACAGGACGCTTTTGCGCAGCAACTGATCTATGCTTTCCGCCGGCATAGCCGCCCCGGCTGGCGCGCCGAAGCTGGCGAACAGTGACTGGTAGGCCAATCGAGGGCTGACAATGGGATCCATCGATTTGCCGGCAAGCCCCGACGACAGCCGGCCGCGGTTGCCACCGGTGCCGCCCGCGTAGCTGACGGGTTGCACCCGGTAAACCAGCGACTTCTGAATGGTCGTTCCGCCGATGGCCTCGGCCACGATTTGATCAGCGCTGGGACCGGTGGCGGCGGCGTCGCGGCTGGTGTGTTTGCGCCCGGTGGCCTGGGGCACCAAGGTGCCGCCGTGAAAGGCGGTGGTGCGTCCGCCCGGGGGCATGGTCCCATTCTCGATCCAGGGAACCTTCAGCTTGGACACCAGGCCAACGTGGCCGTGCACACCCAGGGTCGCGACAGGGGCCATGCCCTTGGTGCTTTCCCAGGCGGGGCCCGTGACCTTGGGCGGGATCGTCATGGGTCCGGCCCCGTCGTGGCCAAGCGAGCTGCCCCCGTAGGCCATCACGAATCGTGTCGGCGGCGCCGCGTACGCCTTTGTCGGCGTCATGATTTCCATCACGGGCAGTGCCACCCCGACGCCCCCCAACCCCCGGAGAACGGATCGACGACTCAGACGAAAAGGCGTCATGAATTTCTCCTATTCCTCGCGGCGGTGAACGAAGGTGGGCGAGCCGATGAGATCCAGCATCAGCGTGTCGAAGCGGAAATCCTTCTTTCCGGCGCGATCTGCCAGACGCGCAACCAGCGCGCGGTCGAGGTCGTCCAGGTTTGTGCGGCCGCTGGCGAAACGGTGCAGCTGTTCCACGACGCACGAATTGAGCAAGCCGGCCTCGAGCGCCCGGGCGGCAAGCTCGGCCGGACCCTTGAAGCGGCCGACGCCCACAATCTCGCCTTCGCCCGAGATGGGGCATTCGGGATGGTCGGCCTCAGTGGTACGGAAGCGGCCTTCCTTGTCATAGGCTTCGAGGCCAAATCCGACGGGGTCGATTTGATCGTGGCAGCCGCGACACCCGCCCTGATCGTGAGCCGCGTACCGCGTCTTCTTGCACGCGTCGGCGCCAACGGCGGGCGGTACGTTGTCGGTGTTCACGCCAGGCGGGGGCGGCGCGATGGGCTGACAGAAGAGATTTCGCCGCACGAAGAGCCCACGCATGGTCGGGCTGGAATCATTGGCCTTTGTGCCCACCTGCAGGAAGCTACCTTGCGACAGCAGCCCGCGCCGGCCGCTTGGCCCCCACTTCACCCACTGGGGCTGCGTGCCGCCCGGCCCGGTGATGCCGTAGTGTTTGGCCAGCGCATCGCCGACGAAGGTTTCGTCCATGCGAAAGATGTCCTGCCAGGGGCGGCGGTCGTCGAAGATCACGCGTTCGATCAGGGCGCCGGTCTCCGTGCGCATGGCATCGGCCAACTCGGGCGCTTGCTTGAGTTCTTCGAAGCCAATCCACATGGCGTGAAAGCGCTTGATGCGGTCGCGGGCCCGGGGATCGGTGAGCATGTCGGTGGCTGCCGCGCGAACGGCGTCGGGCGTTTCCAGGCGCTTGCGGTCCGCGAGATCGAAGAGCGCAGCACTGGGCATGCTGCCCCACAGCAGGTACGACAGTCGGGCTGCGACCTCATCGTCGGACAGCTTGTAGATGCCAGGCTGTCCGGCGACGGGGGTTCCCAGTTCGATCCGATGCAGGAAGGAGGGGTGTTGCAGGAAAGCCCGCACCACGGCGTTGACGCTGACGTAGAAGTCGTTGGCCATCTGCCCGAGCGAGCCCAGGGTCAGGAAGCGCGTCACTTCATCGTCGGCGAGTGGCCGTCGCAAGGCGCGGCGGCCGAAGCTGGTCACGAAGGACTTCAGGCAGGCGTCGTCCTTGGCGCCGGCAGGCTGGCACCCTACGACGCGCGCGCGGCGCGTGGTGTCCTTGAGCAGCCGCCCGGTGGCGTCGGCGGCCAGCAACTCGACCCCTTCGACCAGGGTCTTCGAACTGGTCTGGTTAGTATAGTCGTTGTCGAATGGGGTGCGCGAGTCGTCCGGCAGGACCAGGTTGCTGCCCCCGGCCGGATCGCCCAGCAGATCGCGCACCGTCGCGTCGTATTCGGCCGCGCTGAGGCGTCGCATGCCGGCAGGAGGCGTCATATCAACGGTCGGCGCCGCCGCGGTGGGTACGGGCGCCACGCCGGGCGTGCCCCCGGTGCCCGATGGCCTTCCTGGGCCTGGCGCGGCCGAGGCTAGACCCGTCGCGGGGGTGTCGCCAATGACGCCTGTGCAGGAGCCGCCAGCCAGAACAAGAAATACAAACGACCAGGGCCGTGAGACGGCAGGAATTAGGCGCATGCAGCCCTCCTTGTCTCCCTATGCCGGAGCAAGGAGGGGATCACGACCACCGCGCGTTGTGACGCGTGGTGGCTTTAGCGCGGTGCCCGCCTGGTGGCGGGGCCGTCAATGCACACGTGCTAAGGCGCGCGGCAGGTGCCGCGGAGGGCGTTGCCGAAGCCCTGGCAGGTGTTGGTGCCAGTACAGGTCCGGTTATCGCAGCAGGGCTGATCGAGACCACCGCAAAGAGTGCAGTTTGGCGTGGCCCCGTTGACGGGGCAGAAGGTCCCGGCCGCCAGGCAGACGCGCCCGCTGCAGCAGGGCTCGGTCGCCCCACCGCATGCAGCACAGGTGCCGTTGTTGCCCCCGGTGCACAGAGCCGAGGGGCCCGTGCAGGTGCCGCCGGGGCAGCAGGGCTGGCCACTGGCCCCGCAGGTGCCACAGGAACCGTTTGTGCAGGTGCCGCCGATGCCGACCGGACAGGCGTTGGTCGCCCCCGTACAGATGTTGTTGGTGCAGCAGCCGCCATTGCCGCACTTGTTACCCGCGCAACACGGCTGCCCAGGGCCGCCGCACAGCTCGCAAAGCCCACCTAGGCACCCGGCGCCGGCAGCGGTACAGGTCGAGCCTGGGCAGCAGGTTTCGCCTGCAGCGCCGCACGTGCGGCACTGCGCGGCGTTGTTGCCCAGCACGAAGCAGCTGGTGCCAGCGCCCGAACACGCCTGGTTGGCGCAGCAGGGCTGGCCTGCGGCCCCGCACGGCGCGCATTGGTTGTTTTGGTTGCAGGCGGTCCCGGCCCCCGAACAAGCGCGGTTGGCGCAGCAAACTTGTCCGCTGCCACCGCATTGCTGACAGGTGTTGCCAGCGCCGCAGGCGTAGCCCGCCGTCAAGCACCTTTGCCCCGTCGCGCAGCAGGGCTGATCGGGACCGCCGCAGGTGGCGCAGGTGCCGCCCGAGCAGACCGTTCCGGACGGGCAGGCGCCGTTTTCGCAACAGCGCTGCCCCGGGGCCGTGCCGCACGCCGCGCAGGTTCCGCCGCCACAGATCGTGTTTGCGGCGGTGCACTGGGTGCCCTGGCAGCAGGGCTGGCCCGAGCCACCGCAGGTCCCGCAGGAACCCGTCGCGCACGTGCCAGGCACAGCGCCGCAGACGGTGCCGGTCGCGACACACTGATTGTTCACGCAGCAGCCACCGCCCGCGCAGTTTCCGCCCGCGCAGCAGGCCTGACCGGCGGCGCCGCAAACCACGCAGGTTCCCAGACCGTTGTTTGCATTGCCGCCGCACGAGGTGCCCGCAGCCGAGCAGGTCCGACCAGCGCAGCAGGGTTCGGTCGCGCCGCCACACGTGGTGCAAAGACCAGCCGAGCAAACCGCATTGGCAGCCGTACAGGTATTGCCCGTGCAGCAGGGCTCGCCGGGATCGCCGCAGAAGGGGTTGCCGTCGGGGGTCACGGTCGCATCGGGTGTTGCCATCGGTGCATCCGGTGTCACCGCGGGTACGTCCTTGGCCAGCGCATCGAGCTTCGCAGCCGGAGCGTCGGTCTTCGGGGCGTCGGCTGCGCCAGCGACGCCGTCACGGGCCGCATCCGTCGATCCTGCGCCAGCGTCCGTAACGGTACCGGGAAGGGCATCAACGTTACCCCCCATGCCGCCCCCTGCCATACCGGCGGTTCCGCCGCCGTTGCCTCCGGAGCCGGCGCCCCCACCGCCTGCGCTTCCGCCGCCACCCTTGCCTCCGGTCGTGGTACCGCCATCACTGTCAGTGGTGACATCACCGTCGGGCGAAGACTTCGACCCGCCCCCGCTGCTCCCGCACGAGGCCACCGTGAACGCCACGAACACACCCGAAAGCCACGCACGCGAAACCGACTGGAGGTTGGTCATGAAGGATCCTTTCCTGGCTGCCGACCCGACTTTAAGCTGATGGACCAGCGTTAGAGTCGCGCCAATGGGATTCCCGTCAAGACATTTTTGCTGCGCCCTTCCCCGGGCCGGGGCGCTGTCGTAGCGATTCGTCAGGACCGCAATCGCGGCGCCCGTGTTTGCGGGGGGGGGCATCGCGGCCGTGCAGGCTGATTCACGGGCCCATCGGGGTCCGCCGCCTGCGCGGGACGCCCAATTTCGGGGCTGTCGCGCCCGGGGGTGGGGTGGTTGTATAAGTCGTCGGTCCGACCGATGTCGCAGCCACTTACAACCCGCGCCTTGATCCTTTCCGGCGTCGCCGCCGGGCTGACGGTGGGCCTTGGCGACGGTATCTTCGCCGCGTTGCAGGCGCATGCGACCGGGCCGGCGGCAATTGCTTGCGTCGTCTTGGTGCTCAGTCTGTACGTCCTGCTGGGCACGACCCTGGGGGCCGTCGTGGCATCGTTCTGGTTTGGCGCGCACTGGGGTCGCGCTCGGCAGGGCGCGCTGCTGCCCCGCGTGCTGGGCTGGCTGGCCGTCGGTGCGGTCGCGGCGGCGACGACTGCCGGCGCAGTGGTGGGCACCGCGGGTCGCAACAACCGCTTCCTGGCAGCCGGGGTGGTCTTGCTGGCGCTGTGGCTGGCTGGCGTTGCTGGCGCGCTGGTGGGGCCGGCGTTGGCGCGGCTTTTGGGTGGTGGCAAGACGGGCACGGCACACAGCCCCGTGACGTCCGCGGGTCTATGGCTGGCGGCGCCGATGGGGGCACTGGTTCTGGGTCTGTGCGTGTTCATGATTGTGTGGCGCACGCGCGCGCCGTTGCGGGGTCCGGCGCTGACCCTGCCGTTGCTGGCAGCCGCTTCGGTTGCCGGGATCGTCCCGTGGGCGCTGGCTCGGCTTTCTTCTGCGGCTGCGTTCGTGTCGCGCGGCAAGGCCGTGGGAGTGGCGCTGCTGGTCTTCGGCCTGCCCATCGTCGTTGTCGCGCGTGCGCGCTGGACCCAGGATCTGCAGTTCTTGCCGTGGCCGGACATCGCGGGCGGTGTCGCCCTGCTGGCGGTGACGTTCGTCTTCGTCGGGCTTCTGCGCCGTCGGGCGTTGACGGTGAATGGCACGGCGGCGTGGCTGGTGGGTGTGGGCGTGCCGGCCTTCATGGCGGTGTTCGTTGCGGGCGCGTGGGAGCCGGCGCGCAAGGCCGCCACCGCCCACGCCGCGATGGTCGGAACCTTGTTGGACAGCGCGCGCGCGGCCTTCGATTTCGATCGTGACGGCTATCCCCGAGTGCTGGGCGGCGGCGACTGCAATGACCGCGATCCGGCCATCAATCCCGGCGCCTTCGACTGGCCGGACGACGGGATTGACCAGGACTGCGACGGCCGGGATGCGTCACTTTCGGTATTGCAACCCGCGGTTTCCCAACCGGTGCCCGACACCGTGCCAGCCGCCCTGAACGTCCTGTTCGTGACGATCGATACCCTGCGCGCGGATCACCTGGGCTGCTATGGCTACGCGCGGCCGACCTCGCCGGTGCTGGACGCGCTGGCCGCACAGGGCACGTTGTTCGAAAACGGCTGGGCGCATGCGCCGTCGACGCGATATTCCATGCCGGCGCTGGCCACGGGTCGCTGGCCCGCCGCGATTGCCTGGGGTGATTGTATCGGCTGCGAATCCTGGTGGCCGCGCATCGCCACCCCGCAGGTGACAGTCGCGGAAGCCTTCCACCAGATGGGCTATCTGACCGCCGCGTTCTACAGCTACAGCTACTTCCGGCAGGTCGACGCGCGTGGCTTCGAGCGCGGTGTCGACCAGTATCACGACGAGCGCGCGGCGCTGCACGTGAACGTCAACGGGCCCATGGAATCCGTCGGTACGTCATCGCGCGAGGTGGCCGATGACGTGATCGCCTTCTTGCAGGCGCAGCGCGACCGCAAATTCTTCGCATGGGTGCATTTTTACGATCCGCACCTGGGCTATGAACGGCATCCCGAGGCGCCGGCTTTCGGTGATGCTGCCGCGGATCTATATGACGGCGAGATCTGGTACACGGACCATCATTTCGGGCGGGTGCTGGCGACCCTGCAGCAATTGGGGCTTGACGGGCGAACCGCCATCTTCGTCACGGGCGATCACGGCGAGGGGCTGGGCGAGCACAACATCAAGGCGCATGGTTACGACCTGTACGCCCCGCAGACCAAGGTGCCATTCATTGCGCGCGTCCCGGGTCTGGCGCCCCGGCGCGTGGCGGTTCCCGTCGGACACGTGGACATCGCGCCGACGCTGGTGAACCTGGCCCGTGGGCCGCAGCCACCGACCTTTCTTGGGCGATCGTTGGTCGATCTGATGGTGACCGGGACGGCGTCCGGTTCAGCCCCGGCGCCGGTGTTTCAGGAAGTCGTGTTCGAGGGGCCGACGGTTCGGCGCGCGCTGGCGTCACAAACCCATCACCTGATCTGGCGTGTCGTTCCCGACAACACGACGGAATGTTACGACCTGGCGAAGGATCCGACCGAGGCGCACGATCTGTGGCAGACGTCCGCGGGCGAGCCGGCCTGCAGCGCGCTGAAGAATGAACTGGCCGACCGGGTGGCCACGCTGGCGCTGCACAAGATTGCCGACGGCGTGACGCCGGTCGGGGGACATGCGCCGTCGCCGGCGGTCGCGGCCGATGCGCGTCTGGGTACGGCGTTGCGCTTTGTTGGCTACGATCTCAGCGCGCCCACCGTGGCACGTGGTGGACAGGTCGACCTGGTCACGCATTTCGAATCGCTGGAGTCATTGACGGGCTGGCGGATGTTCTTTCACCTGGAAGGGCCCGGGGGCTTTCGCAACCTGGACCACGTGCCCGTCGACGGCGCGTATCCGCTGGACCGGTGGCGGCCGGGGCAGCGCATTCGCGATCGACAGCGCATCGGGTTTCCGCAAGATGCCCCACCAGGCGTTTACACGTTGTACGTCGGCCTGTTCCGGCGCGGGGGCGAACGCATGCCGGTGACGCCGCCGGAAGCCACCGACGGGCGCAATCGATTGCGCGTGGCCACCATCGTCGTGAACTGACGTGAGCGCGTCGTCCTCGTTCCACGGGTTTCTCGACTGGCCGGAATTGCTGGGGCGGCTGGCCGAGCGGGCGCAGTCGTCCCGCGGCGCCGCCGTGTGCGCCAGCCTGGCCCTGTGTGACAGCCCGGCCGAGGCGACCGCCCGCATGGCGCTGGTCACCGAAATGGTTAGCCTGCTGGAGGTCCGCGAAAGTCTGCCGTCGCTGGCCTTTCCGGATATCGAGCCGCATCTGGCCGCGGTCGAGCGCGGCGTTCCACTGGGCCCCGAGGAATTCAAGCAGGTGGTGGCGTTTTGCGAGGTCGGTGCGGCGGCTCGCAGGACGTTCTCGGATGCGACCGATGCCGTGGCCAGGCCGGGTCTGGATGACATCGCCGCGGCCCTGGGCACCCACGACGAACTGGCGACGCGCGCGCGGCAGACCTTCGACGCCAGTGGTGAAATTCGTGATTCGGCGTCGCCCGATCTGCTGCGTCTGCGCCGCGAACGCGATTCGCTGGGCGCGCACGTCAGGCAAGAGGCCGAACGTCTGCTGCATTCGGAAGAGTTCGCGCCCTATCTTCAGGATCAATTCGTCACCCTGCGCGCCGACCGCTTCGTGCTGCCCCTGCGTGCGTCGTTCAAGTCGATGGGCCTGGGTATCGTGCACGACACCTCGCGCACCGGCGAGACGGTGTTCGTCGAGCCGACGGCGGTGGTTGGCCTGAACAACCGCCTGAAGGTGGCCGAGATCGAGATTCGACGCGAATGCCGGCGCATTCTGGAAGAATTGGCAGCACTGGTCGCCACTGCCGCCGACGGGTTGCGCGCCGACGGGGACATCTTGACCCAGCTTGACGTGCTGGCGGCGCAGGCCCGGCTGTCGCGCGCCTACGGAGGGGCCCCGGTCGAAATTGTCGACGAGCCACTGGTCGACGCGCGGACCTTGCGCCACCCGCTGCTGGCCCTGCGCGCGACGGTCGAGAAGTTTGCCGTCACGCCGAATGACGTGACGCTGGGGCAGGTCGCCGGGCGTAGCGAGGCGCGTGTGCTGGTGATAAGTGGTCCCAACGCCGGCGGCAAGACGGTGTTGCTGAAGGCGGTGGGGCTGGCCGCGCTTCTGGCGCGCGCCGGGATGCACGTGCCGGCCGATCCGGGCAGCCGCGTTGGTTTCTTTCACCGGGTGCTGGCGGACATCGGCGACCAGCAGTCTGTTCTTGGGGATTTATCGACCTTCTCGGCCCACCTGGAAAACCTGGCGACGATTCTGACGCAGGCGGCGGCAGCCCCGAATGAAAGTCTGCTGGTATTGTGTGACGAGCTGATGGCCGGGACGCATCCCGAGCAAGGCGCGGCGCTGGCGCGGGCGACCCTGGAGGCGCTGGCCGACTGCCACGGGTTGGTCATCGCCACCACGCACTATGACAGCCTGAAGGCGCTGACCGACGGTGACGCGCGTTTTCGCAACGCGGGCATGGAATACGATCTGGCGCGCCTGCGTCCCACCTTTCGTCTCAAGGACGGCCTGCCCGGGCGATCGTACGCGCTGGACATCGCCGCGCGCATGGGCCTGCCGCATGCCGTCCTGACGCGCGCGCGGGGTCTGCTGGGCGGAAGCGCACAGGGGCTGGAGGAAGTGCTGCGCAGTCTCGAAGCGCGCGAGCAGGCGCTCGGGCGGGCAAGTCAGGCGCTGGATGACGCCCGCAGCGATCTCGAACAGCAGGCGGGCGACCAGCGCAGCGCCGCTGATCAACTGGGCCGTCGTGAGCGCGAGCTGGCGGCCAGCAAGCGGGTCGCTGTCGACGCCGCCGTGCGGGAGGCGCGCGATGCCCTGGCCGAGATCGTACGCGAAGCGCGGCGTGTGCGTTCCGGCCCGGCGCTGCAGGCCGCGCGACAATCGCTGGAGCAGGCCGCGAAGACGGTGACCGCCGGCCTGCCCGAGCCCGAGGCGCTGGATGTCCAGAAACTCCGCGACGCCCTGGCCACGCGGGCACTGGGGGTCAAGAGCGGTGCAGCGAAGAGTCGTTACCCGCAAGCCAAAGCCGCGCCGAAGGCCGAGCCCAGGCGTGACGCGGAGACCGTGTTGCAAAGCCGCGCCAACAGCGTCGATCTGCGCGGCATGCGCGCGGACGAGGCGCTGCGCGAGATGGAACGATATCTCGACCAGGCGGTGCTGGGGTCGACCGAGACAGTCTTCGTGATTCATGGCCACGGCACCGGGGCCCTGCGGCAAGTGGTGCGCGAATATCTGGCCACGTCGCCCTACGTGGAACGCTTTCGCGCGGGCGGTGCGGGGGAGGGCGGCGACGGTGTCAGCGTCGTGTCGGTGAAGGGATGAGCGAGCAGCAGATCGAGCCGGTACCGTCGCTGCGCGGGCGGATCCTGCGCGCGCTGCTGCTGCTGACCGCGTTGTTCGCGGCCGCCGGCGGGGCCGCGCAGCTTGTGTGGCACTGTCGCCTGTTCGCCGGCCGCATCGGCTTTCCGCTGGATCTCGAATGGATGGAAGGCGGCATGCTGGTGCACGCCCAGCGCATCGCCGCTGGCCAGCCGATCTATGCGCCCCCGTCGCTGGATTTCATTCCCTTTTTGTACACGCCGCTTTATCCCGCAGTGGTTGCGCTGGCCTCAAAGGTGTTTCCCCTTGGGTACGTTCTGGGCCGGGTGCTGTCGCTGCTGGCCTTCGCGGCGGCCGTGTCGCTGCTGGTAGCGGCGGCCGTGCGCGAAGGTGCAGGGGCGATCAAGCAATGGGCCTTGCCGGTTTTGATCGCCGTCGCGGGCGCGGGCGCGGTCGTCGCGGGATTTGCCTTCTCGGGCGCGTTCTATGATCTGGCCCGTTCGGATTCGCTGTTGCTGCTGCTTGAAGCCGCGGCCCTGTATGCCGCCGCCTTTGGTTGCAGCCGTGGCAGCGGGGTGTGGGCGGGAATCTTCATCGCGCTGGGATTCTTCACCAAACAGACGGCTTCCGTCATTGGCCTGTCGATTGGTGTCGGGCTGCTGATTGCCAACTGGCGACGGGCCGTGGCCTATGGCGCTGCCGCGACGTTGGTCCTGGGCGCGGGCATCTTGTGGCTGACGAAAGCGTCGTCGGGGTGGTTCTGGACCTACGTGTTCAAGCTGCACCAAAGCCACGCGTTCACTCGCAAGCTGGCCTTTGTCGATACGCCGCGGGCCCTGTGGGAACACCAGTCGCCGTTGTTCATTGCGCTGGCGCTGGCGACGATTGGTCTTGCTTTGGGTCGCCAGTTGCGTCGCAGCGACGCAATCTTGTGGGCCGCCGCCATCGGGGGCTTTGTTGCCACGTGCGTGGGTTTTGGCACGCAATGGGCTTTTGACAACGCCTATATCCCGGCTGTGTATTTCCCGGCCTTCGCGGGCGCGGTCCTCGGTGCGCGCTTGCTGGTTCACGCGGCGACGGCTTTGCGGCCGGGCGCCGTGGTCCTGGCGGGCCTGTGGGCGGTCGCTTTCGGCGTGCACGCCTTTCGCACTGGTCGCCCTGATGTCGCCCGTTTCGTCCCGCAGGCATCCGATCACCTGGCGGCCGCGCGTTTCCTCGATCAGTTGCGCGCGTTGCCGGGCGACGGCTTCGTGCCGTTTCATCCTTTTTACAGCGCGCTTGCCGGCAAGCGCGTCTTTGTCCATCGCATGGGCGTGTTGGACGTGGGCGCGGCGCTGGGGCGCCCGGCGGGTCTTGACCAGGCCATCGCTGAACGGCGATTTCCGTTCGTGATCCTCGACTGGAAATCACAGCCTGGGGAATGGCCGCTGCTGGAAAGCCGCTATCACGTGGTGCATGAATTCCGCGAAGGCGTGGACGCCGCGCGCATGTTTTCAGGCGCGCAGACCTGGCCGGTTGCGCTGATGACGCCCACGCACGATCCCGCGCCGCTGCCCGCCGGCGGCGTGCGGCTGGCGGATTTTGAATCGGGACAGTGGAACGGTTGGACTGCCACCGGTGACGCCTTCGGCCCGACGCCCGCGCCGACGCCGCCCGGGCTGTTCGGGCATTTCGCTGTGGATTCCACGCGCTTTGGTGCAGGCGCGCGCGGGGCGTTGCGGTCGCCTGAATTCACCATCGGGCACGCCCACCTGCGTTTCACCCTGTCGGGCCCGCGCGATCCGGCCTTGCGGGTGCTGCTGCTGGACGGTCAGGAAACCGCGTTCGAGGTGTCACCCACAGGCGGCGCCGGTGACGTCGAATGGAACGTCGGCCCGCTGGCCGGCCGCAAAGTGGTGCTGGTCATCGAGGATCGGTCGCCCACAGGCGGCCTGGCCGTCGACGAAATAGTCGCGTATTAGGGGGGCGCCGTCAGCCCGGCTCGAAACGGGCCGCGCCTTGTTCGCGCGGGCCTTTCAGATCGAGAACCAACCGACCTGTGACAGCGTCGGTGCCGGGACTGGCCCACTTGCCCTTGCGCGTCTTGCCCTTGCTGACCAGTTCTCGCAATTGCGCCTGGGTCAAACGCTTGCCGGCGATTTCGAACCACACGACGAAAGGACAGCTTTCGCGCCAGCGGCTGCAGCCCCAGCCTCGCTTGCCCGCCACCAAGATGCCCTGCTTGCACAGCGGACACGACAAGGCGTCGTCGGCCGGCGTGGTCAGTGTTAGCGCGGCAGGCGTGCTGGCCGTCGGGACGTGGCGAACGGCGTCGATGACCTGCCGGACGTAGTCCCCGATGTCTTTCATGAAGGCGGGCCGCGTTTCTTGCCCGCGCGCGATGCGGGCCAGGCGCGCCTCCCACCTTCCGGTCAGCTCGGCCGAGCCCAGACTGGCCACCGGCAGTGCCGCGATGAGGGCGATGCCCATCGGCGTCGCGGTCAGGTGCTTGCCGTCGCGGGTCATGAAACCGCGTTTGACCAGGGTCTCGATGGTGGCCGCGCGCGTTGCCGGCGTGCCCAGCCCCGTATCTCTCATGGCGGCCCGCAAGGCATCGTCCTCGATCGCGCGCCCCGCAAATTCCATCGCGCTTAGCAACGTGGCCTCGGTGTGGCGCGGCGGCGGCTTGGTCTGCTTGGCGGCGGTTTCGAACGCACCGGACAATCGCTGTCCTTCGGTCATCACGGGCAGCAACGCGGCCGCATCGCCTTCGTCGCCCGCCGAATCGTCGCCGCCGATGCCCGCCACCGCTTGCCAGCCAGGCGCCAGACGGACGCGGCCGCGCGCAACATAGCGGTCCGGGGGCGGCGGCAACTTGTCCAGCATCGTGTCGTCGCCGTCGGCACCGGCAGCCGGCTCGGTCTTCTGGGGCAACGCCGCTTCGCCCACGCGGATGACCACTTCGGTCGACGCGAATTCCGCGTCCGGGTAGAACGCGCCCAAAAACCGGCGCACCACCAGATCGAAGATGCGCTCTTCTTCGCGGTCGAGCGATCCCGGATTCACGATCTTTCCCGTCGGAATGATGGCGTGGTGGTCGGACACCTTGGCGTCGTCGAAGACACGCTTGGACGGCTTCGGTGGCGCGTCGGTCAGTGTTTGTGCGAACGCCTGATACGCGGGTAGCTGCGCCAGGCCGGCGAACAGTTTGGGCAATTCGCCCGCCATGTCGGCTGTCAGGTGGCGCGAATCCGTTCGTGGATAGGTCAGGATCTTGTGCCGCTCGTACAGGGCCTGCGCGGCCTCCAGGGTGCGCGTCGCGCTCATGCCGTAGCGACGGTTGGCGGTTCGTTGCAAGGACGTCAGATCGAACAGTTGCGGTGGAGGCTCGCGGGTTTTCTTCTGCTGCAGGCGTTCGACGACGGGACCGGCGGGATCTTGTGCCGCTGCGTGCGCGGCGTCGCGGGCCGTCACCGCCTGGGCCAGCGGCAATTCCGCAAAGCGGGTCACCTTGCCGTGGGTCCAGGTCGCACCGAAGGTGGCGCCGTCGCTGGTCAGCTTGGCGCGCACCTCCCAGTAGTCGCGCGGCCGAAAGGCGCGGATGGCTTGTTCGCGCTGAACGACGATGGCCAGCGTCGGTGTTTGCACCCGCCCGATCGAATACAGCGTCGATTCCCCACCGGTGCGGTTGCGGACGGTGACCGCGCGCGTGGCGTTCATGCCGACCAGCCAGTCTGCCTCTGACCGGCAGCGCGCGGCGGCCGCCAGGGCGTCGTACTGGGTGCCCGGCTTGAGCGTCGCGAACCCGTGCTTGATGGCCTCGTCGGTCATCGACGAAATCCACAGCCGCCGGATGGGCAGCCGGCAGCCCGCCAGTTCGTACACGTAACGGAAAATCAGCTCGCCCTCGCGACCCGCGTCGCAGGCGTTCACCACCTCGGTGAATCGCCGGTCGCGCAGCAGATCACTGACTTGTTTCAGTTGATCGCGCGCGCTTTGCACCCCGCGCAGTCGGAACGTCACCGGGATCATGGGCAACGTGTCGAGCCGCCAGGGCTTCCAGCGCACATCGTAGGACGCCGGCTCGTCCAGTTCGACCAGATGGCCGATGCACCAGGTGACGGTCAGATCCTTGCCCTCGATGACGCCCCGGCCACTGCCGCGCACGCCCAGCACCCGCGCCAGATCGCGGGCGACGGACGGTTTTTCGGCGACGACAAGTTGCATGGCGGGTCCGGCCCCAGTGTAGCGGGCTTATCGGGCCCGATCCCCGGCAGATGCTTGGCGTGCGTCGAAAACTTAGTGCCTCACGTCGGAATTTCGGGCGGTGCTGGGCAGCCGATCCGACCCAGCAACGACCGTCGCGATGATGCTGCAGTCGCGTCTGATGACAACAGCGATCCCGTGCCGGTAAAGCGACCTGGCGGGAACGGTTGTACCGTTGGTGCCGCAATGGGACCGTGCGCGTTGCCCTGGCTGCCTTTAGCAGCGGCCCTGTTGCTGCGGTCGCGTCGCAGGCGCTCTCATCGCGCCGCGCCGCGGATTTGGACGCGATTCCTTATTTCTGGCAGGACGCCAGGCGTACAATCCAACTGCGATGAGTCCGGCGCGTTATTTGGCTGTGACCGTGCTGGTGGGTGTGCTGGACGCCTGTGCCGTGCACAGCGATGGCCTGGTGGATGACGCGGGCCCAGCGACACCGGGAGTTTTACCCGGGGCGACGACCGGCCCGACGATGGCTGCGGGCGGGCCGGATGTTGGCGCCGCCGTAGAGGGGCCCAAGGCCCAACTAGACGGCGCTGCAACCGCGCCGGGAACCATGCGCGATGCGGACCCAGCCCCGGACGCTGCGGTGGGCAGCGGTACGACCCCCTTAATGCCGATGGTGGATGCCGCCGGTGCGCGCAACGTCGACGGCGCGGGCGCCGTGAATCCCAGCACGGATGCGCCGGCTGCCGAGGCGCATCCCGCGATGCCGCCAGACGACAGCCTGGTCGCGCACTGGAAATTCGACGAGGCCGCGGGCAGGACTGTTGCGTCCGATAGCTCTGGCAACGGCAACGACGGCACACTGGCGGGCCCCGAGTCCCCGACGCCCTGGCAGCCAGGCCGGTTGGGGAATGCCTTTCACGTCGTGGGCATGAACCGCATCCTGATGGTCAGGCCATCGCCCAGCATCGCCAGCATGAGCGCGAATTTCACTGTGGCGGCGTGGGTCAACAAGGATGTCGTGCGTGACGAGAACTACCGATCCATGATTTCGCAGCAGGCCGGCAACGGCAACCGCGATGGCAACATTTTCAAGTTTGGTTTCTACAATGGCCGACTGCGCTTCACGGCCGACGGGTTGACCGACCTCACCGCGATGGGCCAGGCCCTGCCCCAGATCGGCCAGTGGGGCCACGTCGCGGCTACCTACGACGGCACGACGCTGCGCCTGTATCTAAACGGGACCGAAATTGCTGGCGTGAAAGTTTCGGGAAGACTGCGTTCCGGCGATAGGTCAATCATCATCGGCAACGACCAGAACGGCGCCGGGCCCGATGAAGCGCTAGAGGGCTTTTTGGACGACTTGCGGCTATATAGCCGGGCGCTGGGCGCCGCGGAACTGGCCGCCCTGGCCAAGTAGGACTGCAGCCCTTCGACGCGTTCGACGGGACGGCTACCACCATCCGGCGTCGTGGGTTACGCTGCCGCGGCCGTGACCGAGGGCGTGCCTTTTAGACGAGATTCGCCGTGGCGGCGCCGCGCCAGCCTGGGCGTGGCGGCCGCGGTGGTGCTGCTTGCTTTGTCCGAGACTGTCTCGGCGCTGGTGGCGCCCCTGCGCGCGCCCAACGACGCCGACTGGGCCGCCGCCGAGACGCAGGTGCGTGCGGGGTTTCGGCCCGGGGATCTGATCGTCGCGGCGCCGGCCTGGTCCGACCAAGCCATGCGCCTGCGACTGGGCGATCTCATTCCCCTGCGTGTGGCGGCCCGCCTGGATGACGCGCGTTTCGGTCGCGTCTGGCAGATTTCCCAGCGCGGGGCGGTGGCTCCGGAAGTTGCTGTTTCTCGCCAGGTCGCAGACAGCCGCCACGGCGCCCTGCGGGTGTCGCTGTTCGAGCGCACGGCCGCCCGGGTGACCTACGACTTCGTCGAGCAGTGGGCGCAGGCGCACGTCTTTCGTTTCGAGCCCGGGCGCGGCGACATCGCCTGCCAGAGGCTGCCCGACCGCCACCAGTGTCCGAACCTTCCCGCCAACTTTGTGCTGCCGCGGGTCCTGGAAGCCGACGCGACGTTGCACCGGGGTCTGTACACCGAACCTGTGCAGGGGGCGGCGGTGGTCGTTCAGTACAACGACGTGCCGCTCGGCCGCGAGTTGGCGATTGGCCACGGGCTGCACGATCCGTGGTGGCGCCGGCTGGGCGATGGGACCGTCTGGATAAAAGTCCTCATTAACGGCAAGCCCGTCGGCGAATACGAGGCCGGAAATCGTACGGGCTGGCGGATCTTGCGCATCGACACCCGGGCCTGGGCGGGCGCGGGGAGAACCGTTCGCTTCGAGATCAGAAGCGCCAAGCCCTACGCCCGCCACTATGGCTTTGCCGCCGAGGCGCGCGACTGACGATGGCGCGGCGACCCTCGGTGGACGGTGTGATCGCGGCGTTGCTGTTTGCCGGCACGGTGTCATGGATGCTGGCTGTCGAGGGCGCGCAGGGCATCGGCCGCGACGAAGCCCAATACTTTCGCGCATCAGAACACTACTGGGGCTGGTTCGAGGAGCTTGGCGCGAACATCAAGCAAGGACACGCCGGCCGGTCCTTCACGCGCGTGGGACTCGATGCCTACTGGGGCGACAACCACGAACACCCGCCCATGATGAAGATCCTGTACGCGTTGTCCTGGCGCGCCTTCCACCGCTGCGAATGCCAGGCCGAGCGCGGTTACCACTTCATCCCCGTCACCAGCAAGCACCGGACGATCCCCTTGTTCAAGCGCGACACAACGGCGTTTCGTTTTCCGGCCATGTTGTTCGCGGGGCTACTGGCAGTGCTGGTCTTTCTGTTCACGCGCCGCTGGGTCGGCCGTGCGCCGGCGGCCGTGGCAGGGGTGTTGGCGATTGCGCAGCCGCATTACTTTTTCCACGCGCAGATTGCCTGCTTCGACGCACCCATCACCACCATGGCGGTGGTGGTTGGATTTGCGTACTGGAAGTCCTTGCGTAGCCCGCGCTGGGGCATTCTGTGCGGCCTGCTGTTCGGTGTGGCGCTGGCAACCAAGCACAACGCCTGGCTGATGCCGTTCTTTCTGGGTGGGCACTATCTATGGATGCGCCGCGGGGATCTGTTGCGTCTGCGCCCGCCGCGCGTCCCGCTGGCCTTCGTGTCGATGGCGACCATCGGGCCCGTGGTGCTGCTGGCCCTGTGGCCCTGGCTGTGGCCGGCGCCGGTGTCGCGCGCGCGCGAATACGTCCAGCGCCACCTGCAGCACGAGCATTACCATTTCGAGTATCTGGGCGTGAACTGGGGCGGCCCGCCGAAGGACACCGACCTCAAGCTTCTGCGCGCGACGTTTCCCTTCGTGTCGACGGCTTTGACCGTGCCCGCAACCACCCTGGTCCTGGCGGCGATAGGTGGCGTGGTTTTGGCCAGGCGACGGCGACGGCGACCGGGCGATGCCGCGGACGTCCTGCTGCCCGACGATCCGCTGGCCCCGAAGGGTTCGTGGACGCGGCCGGGCGCCGATGTGGATCGAGCGCCGGGCGCGTTTCTGGCGGTTCAGATCTTCGGCCCCATGATGGTGCTGGCGATTCCGGCCGCC